>CAMCHP010000037.1 GCA_945874695.1 Chryseobacterium gleum | reverse complement strand
AGGGAAGCTGAATTACCGCCTTTCGCGTACCGATTTCAATGGCTTTATCTATGAATATGAAATGACCCAACGCGGGGTGTATGAGCAAGTTCTCGATTTGAACCCCGAGCAGGTTCAGCGCATTTTTGATTTTCTTGAAATCAATTATTTGCCCGAGAACCAATACTACCTGTATGACTTCTTTTACGACAATTGTGCCACCCGCGTACGCGATGTGCTCAATCAGACCTTGGGCGATGAGTTGAGTTATCAGTCAAACTTTGCTGCTGACAGCGCGAGCTTCAGAAACATGATCGACCTGTATTTGGTGGCATTGCCATGGGCTGATTTTGGCATCGACTTGGTGTTGGGGGCTCCATGTGATGTGAAGCTACAAGCACAAGAGAATATGTTTTTACCCGATTTTGTATTTTCAGAACTTGCGCGGGCTGAGCTTGGAGGTCGCCCTTTAGTACGCAGTACCCGCACTGTGCACGAAGCCGAATTCGTACTAACACCCGCGCCTTATTCCATGCCGAATTTGATTGCCCTTGCAATCGCAATTCTTGCTTTTTTTAACCTCTTTCGCGTGTATCAAGGTAAAAAACCTTGGGTTGTTTTTGAGCGCATTGTTTTGCTGGTGTTCGGTTTACTGGGCATCATTTTACTGATCATGTGGTTTGCAACCGATCACAGCACCACCAAGCACAACCTCAACCTGCTGTGGGCTATTCCGATGCACGCTTTTGCAGCATTTTTCATCCGCAGCCAAAAGGCGGTGATGAAAACTTATTTCAAGGTGTTTGCCGTCTTTGGCGTGCTTGCTTCACTCACGGCTTGGCTGTGGCCACAGCTGGTGCATCCTGCAGCTTACATGCTTTGCATTGCTGCCACCTTTATTCTCTTGCGTATCGCCTTCGTGCCTTCGGGAAAAAGGGCTTAAACTTGTACTGCTTCTGTAACTTTGTCACGTGAACCATCGATTTACCTACTCAACGCTTTTGATCGGCAGCCTTGTTCTGGTCAGTTTGTTTTCCGCCTGCCGGCGGGATGAACCTACGACGTGGGACGTAAACGGTAGAGTTCCTTTGGTGAAAGGGAGCTTAGGATGGAGTGACCTTGTAACGGATAGCCTCTTTCAGGCCGACGCTGACGGATTGCTTCACTTGATCTACCGTCAGTCACTTAGCGATTTCGAATTCGACACGCTTGTCGCTATTGCTGATACCACCATCAGCAATGTTTTTGAACCGCCATTTTCGGGTGGTCCATTTATGATTCCTCCTGGAACTGAAATCTTCGCATCGAATGAAAACATCAATCTGAAGGCAGGTGGTGCTCAAATTCGCCTTGCACGCATCCGTTCGGGGAAGTTGATTTACACCTTACGTAGTTACATGGCAGGTCAGTTGGAGGTAGTCTATGAACTGCCAGGAGCCATCCTGCCGACAGGCAGTAACCTTGCTCTCAACATTGAAACCCAACCTGCGCAAGCTGGAGGGTTTTGGGAGTATACCAACACGGTTGATTTGTCGGGTGTTAGCCTCGATTTACAAGGGGTTTCTGGAACATCGTTCAACCGATTGGCGAGTGCCATTCAGGTTTTAGCCTCGTCAAATGCGCTTGAGGCTGTGCCCATCATGGGCGATGATCAGGTGTCGATCGATTTGCGCTTTGAGGATGTCGAAGTGGCCTATGGCAAAGGTTTTTTTGGGCAAATGACTACCGCAATCAACGAAGATGTTGATATTCAAGCCTTAGCGTCGCTCGTTGGGGAGTTGAATTTAGACGCTTTGCGTTTAGATTTAACCTTTGAAAACCGCATTGGGGCTGACTTACGGCTCGATCTCAACACCGTGCGTGCAGTGCACCCGAACGGCAGCGTTGACCTCTTGCACAATCTTTTGTACCAACCCCTCAACATCACCCGTGCCATTGACAACAATGGCGTTGTAAGCGGTGAAACCTATGAATTTGTCATCGACGAAGGCAATTCGAATGTGCTCGCTTTGTTCAGCCAAATTCCTGAGCGCTTTCAATTTCAGGGTGAGTTGATGCTCAACCCCCTCGGGAACATCTCGGGGAGTAACGATTTCATTTACACCGATCAGCCCTTCGACATCACCTGGGGTTTAGATATTCCGATGTGCTTCAGCACAGGGGGGCTTACCTTGCGCGACACGCTTGCCTTTGAAGCCTTTGCAGGCGATTTGCAGGCCGATGCGCGCCTACTCGTCGCTGTTGAGAATACGTTTCCCCTTGCCGTTGAAACCTTGAATTTGCGTTTCGTCGATAATGATGGTGCGGCATTTACAGTCGCAACAGGACTGCAGGTTGCTTCGGGCGTGTATGTTGGATTGACAGACATCACCAGTGCAAGCACCGACTTTGAAATTGCGTTGACACGCGATCAATTGTTGGCCTTACAGGCTGGAGGAGACCTTGTTTTGGAGGTTACTTTGGCAACCTACGCCGGTCAGCAGGTGAAGTTTTCGGGTCAAGAGGAGCTTGAAGTGAACGTGCGCGTTGATGGTGTTGTTCAAATAAGTTTCGAATGAGAACACTTCAATTCACCCTTTGCACCCTGTGTTGCATGATCGCGAGTGCCTTGCAGGCACAGCGTTTGTGGTTGATGGATAGTGACTCAGCACTCATTCACTCATCCGTTGTTTTCGACCTTTCGGCCAATGCCGGCTGGCAGTCGAACAGCATCGAGCGGGAGATGCTCGATAAGCTGTTGTTCGGCGGACACATCGACGCTGCCTTGATCGAACGTCAGGCCAATCGTTCATCTGATTTTTTACGGATGGGTGGCGGGTATGATGCCAATTTGCGTTTCTGGATTATGCGTGACAGTGTTTGGCAGCGCAACGATTGGGGTTGGCAAGTTCAGTTGCAAAGCCGCGCCCACCTCGATTTGGCGATGCCGAACGACCTCTTCCGAATTGCTTTCCAGGGCAATTCGCCGAATTACCTCGATCGCACCGCAGACTTTGATGAAACATGGGCCGATTTAGCAATTTATCAGAAGTTTGGCCTCGGATTGGTGCACAAACCTACCCAATCAGGATTTGTATTGAGTGCTGTCAACGGCCAGCAATTTGAAAGGTTACACCTGACGCGAGGTGCGCTGTACACCTCTGAATCGGGCGATAGCATTGCTGTAATGGGCAACGGAACTTGGCTTCGATCTGACACGTCAACGCTGGGCTTCGGCACAGGAAACGGCATGGGTATCGCACTCGATGGCGTTTTGAACTTGCCGCTAAAGGCCTCGAAAGGTGTTGTAAGCATTGGCGTGCAAGACCTTGGATTTGTCGCTTGGAACGATGCAACCCAGCGTGCCTCTATTGATACACTTTGGTCGTTTACAGGTGTGAATATTGCTCAATTGATTAACGATAGCGCACAAGTTTGGCCGCAGTTCGATGAGTCGCTCTATGCAACGAATGAAACAGGCCGAAGAAAACGGTGGCTGCCTGGAATGGTCTACACCCGACTAATGCATCAGGTAGGTACGCGTGATTTCATTGATGTCACGCTCATGTTCAGGCCCATCAACGCCTTCGTTCCGCACTTTAGTTTGTGCTACCATTACCGCTTGCCCGGATCGGCTTTGGTTGGCCTCAACGCATCCTACGGCGGCTATGGTGCCGTACGATTTGGCCTCAGTGCCGAGAAATGGTTTGGCGACGCATGGTTTGCTTCATTGGCTACCGACGATATCTACGGATTGATTGCTCAACGCGGACTAGGCATGCATGCCGGTGTACGCATCACATACATCTTGAAACGAAATGATACATCACCTACCTCCAACGGTTAGTACCAATACCGATAATTTCTTACTCATTGCAGGGCCTTGCGCCATCGAAGGGGAGCAAATGGCTCACGACATTGCCGGCGAGGTGGTCGAGCTTTGCCGCACCTACGACATCCCTTTTGTATTCAAAGGTTCATACCGCAAAGCAAACCGTTCGCGAATTGATTCGTTCTCAGGCATCGGCGATGAAAAAGCGTTATCGATCTTGCAAGCGGTGGGTAAAGCCTACAATATTCCGGTTACGACTGATATTCACTCAGCCGCTGAAGCAGCCATGGCCGCCGCCTATGTTGACGTGTTGCAAATACCTGCATTTCTCTGCCGCCAAACAGATTTGCTCGTAGCAGCAGCGCAAACAGGCAAGGTTGTGAACGTGAAAAAAGGACAGTTCGTTTCGCCTGAAGCCATGCAGTTCGCCGTGCAAAAGGTCAAAGATTCAGGTAATGATAAAGTATGGTTGACCGAACGCGGAACTACCTTTGGCTATACCGATTTGGTGGTTGATTTTCGCGGTATTCCAGTGATGCAGCAATATGCGCCCGTGGTCATGGACATTACTCACAGCCTGCAACAGCCGAATCAATCGAGTGGGGTCACCGGTGGACGTCCGGCGCTCATCGCAACCATCGGTAAAGCGGCTATCGCAGCGGGTGCCGACGCCATATTTATTGAAACGCATCCCGAGCCCGCTAAGGCAAAAAGCGACGGTGCGAACATGCTCGAATTGTCGAAATTGAGTCAGTTGCTCGAGCAGTTGCTGCGCATCAGACAAGCAGTACGTTATGAAGGCTAAACTTTTCAGCATCCTTGGTTTATTGTTTGGAGTTCTCCAAATAGGAGGTGCCCAAATTGCAGAGGTACGCACCTACGGTGGGCCGCTCATTGATGAGGGCAGGCAGATTATTGCGACACCAACCGGGTACCTCATTGTAGGTACCACAACGAGCGCCGATAACGGTAACAGCGACATTTATGTGCTCAGCTTAAACGATGACCTTACCGTTGAATGGAGCAAACTGCTCGGCTCAACGGCTGCAGAGCAAGGACGTTCAGTTTGCCTCACTGATGACGGGGGCTTCATGGTGCTCGGCCAAACAGCATCGGGCGAATTAGGCGGCTATGATTTGGTCGTTTACAGGTTGAGTATGAGCGGTGAGGTTATATGGGAAAAGTACTTTGGTACCGATGATTGGGATTTGGCCGTGCGCATCGTCAACGGTGATGGCAATTATTACATAGCCGCGACCAGCTATGGTTTTTTTCCAGGCTCGGCAAGGCAGTGGATGTTTCGCATCGATGGCAACGGCAACCTCATCAACGGCAATACCTTTGACATCATTCCTGTGGCCGAAGCGAATGACATTGCATACTATAATGGCCATGTATACCTCTTAGGAACGCGCACTTTTGTAGGCGAAGAGTCGCAAAGTGTGTTCCGTAAACTCATGCCCGATGGCTCCCTCGTTTGGCAGCAAGTGCGAAGCGATGTTGCCCATATTGGCGGGGCCATTGCTGCCAGCGACCTCGGCGTGGTTGCAACCTACGCCTTCACAAACATCGAACAGCCCAACTCCATGAGTTTGCGGTGGGTGCGCTATGATGACAACGGTGAAGAGCTGTGGTCGCGATGGTCAGACACACAGTCTGCTGGGAACCAATTTCCCCGTGCGCTCACCTGGGCCAACGACGCACTTGTGATTGCCGCTGAAACCGATGTCTTTGGCGCAGGCGGTTTGGGGTGTTTTATTGAACGACGCATCGGCGTGAATGGCGCTTGGACGGGCGGCACCGTTTTTGGAGGTGCTGCAGATGAGACCCCCTACAGCATGATTACAGATCAAGCTGGCCGCGTTGTGATGGTGGGTAGCTCAGATTCCTATGGAAATGGAAATCCTGACGTGTATGTGGTGCGCCTACCGAATGGCTTGATTGTCAATAATTATGAACTCGATGTCGCACATTGGGTTGCCAACGATCCGTTCACAAGTGTGCTTGAAAATGGGGCCGAAACGTTTTTTCAGCCCTATCCCAATCCTGCCGGAAGGCAGATCACCCTTTCACCGCAGACAACCGCTTTTGTCATGCGCAACATGCAAGGAAGTGAAGTCTTGAGAGGTACCCTTGGCGGGGCCATAGATGTCGCACACTTGCCGCGCGGGCCTTACCTTTTACAATGGATTGACTCCGATGGCAGGCACCATGTTGACCGCATCGTACTGCAATGAATTTAAGGCAAACGATCGCTTTACTCTTGTGGCCTTTGGGGCTTTTCGGCCTATCGGCCGGATGGTCGCTGATTGAGCACGGCTCCTTCACGATTGCGGTTGACTATTTCGACACAGCGCACTACCATGCCATTGCCGCGTCAGGATATGCCGTGCCCACTGATGCGGCATTTTTTCCTGCGTTTCCCTATCTCTGGCGCTGGCTGGCCTTTCCAGCGTGGGCAATGGGTTTGGTGAACCTGCTCATTTGGTTGGTCGGATTGGGGTTTATCAGCATGGCCTACCATGTGCAACGCCGCGCAATCGTGATGGCCGCGCTTGTTCCGCAAGTGCTATTCTTTGCAATCCCGTACAGCGAGAGCCTCTTCTTCTTGGCTGGGGTATGCATTGTTGCGGGTTTAGCTCGGCAGCAACGCGGACTAATTTATGCAGGTATCTTTTTCGCAGCCTTGGTTCGGCCTACCGCCGCAGTGTTAATTCCGGCTTTGTTTATAGCGCGACTGTTGAGCGGGGTGAAGTGGCGCCAAAGTGTAAAGATTTCGCTCATTGAAGCGTTTGTGGGTTTAGCGGGTGTGTGCACAGTCTTTGGCATTCAATACCTGGATACCGGCAATTGGGGAAGTTTTTTTGCTGCGCAAGCGACATGGGGGAATCAGCTCGGGTGGCCCCGTTTGCCCTTTCAGTCATGGGGCGGAGATTTAATTACGCTCATTGATGCCATGGCGCTGTTTGTCGGGCTTCTCGCAGGGAGAACCTTGTGGCGCACGCGAAGAGGTGGCATTGCCCAGTTGCACGTTGTTGAACGTTTCGGGTTAGCAGGCTTATTCATCACCGCGCTCTTGGTTTTATTTACCCGAGGAGGCGACCTCTTCAGTTTGAATCGCTTTATTTTCGCTACTATTTTCTTCCCGCTCGCATTGTCGGCCTGGTCGCGTATCGCATTTCGGGTGAAAGAGTTGTTCGTGATTTGGTTGGTTTGGGGCATCTTCAGCTTGAGCATTCGAAGCTATGTGCACATTGAGTATTTCTTGATGTGCATGGGTACGGGCGCACTGATTATGTTGGTGCTTTATGCCTTGCGTCACAAAGCGTTGCGTACAGTGACCTATCTTATTTTGTTGGTGGCTTCAGCGGCACTTTTTGTCTACTATTATCAAGCAGGCCGCTGGATCGCGTAATACTTAAGCAGCTACGAAGTAATAATTCAGTTTTTCATAAAACTGCTGACAAAACTGAGCTTTTGTAAGTGGTTCTGCGCGCTGGAGGTAGTCGTCGAGCAAGTAAACGTGCAGCTGGCATTCTACCGTAAGCAATGCGTACAATGCTTCAGGTGTTGTGCCATAGTGTTCACTGGCGCCAAGTCCGTGCTCGAAAATGAGCACCGGTCGGTCGCGTCGAATGTGTTCAATGGCGCCTGCTATAACTTCGTATTCTGCGCCTTCTACATCAATTTTCATGAAGCCTATGCGGTAGTCGCTTGGCAGCACATCATCAAGTCGTTCTTTGCGAACGGTTATTTCTCGAATATCTTCGGCTTGCTTATACGAGCGCTTGCGTATACCTGAATAGGCAGGGTTTGATACAACGTGTTGAAAACTTGTTTCACCGGGCGCATCAGACAAGGCGTAGGGTAGAATCGCAATGCGATCACATGTAAACTGTTTTTCAAGCGCAGAAAAAAGATAGGGGATGGGCTCGAAGGCGTAGTGATGCCCTTCAGGAGCTCGTTTAATCATCTCCGATAAGAGCTCACCTTTGTGCGCACCAACATCAATGCAGTTTGTGTTAGCCTTTATCGCAACCTGCATAATTTGCAATGCTTGCGCATCGTACCGCTGGTTTTGCGTAACGTGAATCCTCAAGGCTGTAAGGACTTTTTTGGCGATATTTTTGAAAAACTGCTTCATGCGCGGGGGCAAAATTACCATATCCGTTGAATGGACGAAGAAAAAAGAGAATTTCTGTGTCGGAATTGCCGCACCCGTTGTACATTGCAGTGATGGGAACAAGGTATTTCAGTAGTCTGATCGTTAGTGTAGCAGTACTATTTAGTGGTTGCAAAGCCACTCGCCCAGCCTCAGTTTTCGAGCAATTGGCAGTAGAAGAGGTGGTCGAAGCCGAAGTACGTGAGTTTTCGAGTCAAAAAGCATACCCCGGTGTTGAATCGAATCTGCGCTACACAGAAAACTTTATTGTTGTTTGGAAGGCAAGCTTCAATGAGCCGGTTGAAGTAATCGCACTGTTGGCTGATTCAACCCGAATGCCGATTAGTTTTTTGAAGGTCGATAATGAAAAGCAAAAAGCACCTTTTCCAGCGCTTTTTGGAGCGGTAGCCCAAATTGAATGCAGGGCATCACGCAATGTTTATAATCAACCTGGTTTGGATGATGGGTCGTCAAATCTCGGTGAACGCTTGTCACCAACATTGGCTCCGAATGAGTACTACCTCGAATGCCGCAGTGAAAGTGGTATATATTGGGTTCCACTGCCTGCACTCGTTCGACTCGAGTCGATTTATGCGCCTTGATTGCGCAGCAGATGCCTCTGAATCAACCCGCGTTTATTTCAACGATCGGGCTCATCAACATACACTTCGTTCGGTAAATTAATTTCGAATGTACTGTGTCGAATGCCATGCGGGGCAAGCATTTCACGCGCTTGCATCCTGATTTTGCTGACTTGGTCGCGGCTAACATTTTCGTTGACGACCAGGTGTACAGAGAGAATCGTTCGTTCGCCATCTAAGGTCCAAACATGTAAGTCAAATAAATCACTAACCCCTTCAATTTGCCGAAGCTCATTGGCAATCTGATCTGTGTTGATGTCTTTGGGTACCCTTTGCAAAATGATGTTCACGCTTTCAAGCATGTTCTTAACTGCCCCATAGCAGATGTACACTGCGATGAGCAACGATAAAATTGCATCAATAATGAACCAATTCGTGAAGTAAATAACTACCGCCCCAATCAACACAGCGACCCAGCCCAGTACGTCAGCCAATAAGTGTAAACCAATCGTGCGTTCGTTTAAACTTTGCCCTTTTTGAAGTTGCTTCAGCGCAATGTAGTTCACAACGATGCCTATGACGGCGAGCACGGCCATGCCTTCACCCAACGTTTCTTGGGGCTCATTGAAACGATCCCATGCGAAGTAAGCGATGAGCACCGAACCAACAATTAAAATCAGTGCATTCACCAATGCACCGAGTAGTGAGAAACGACGATAGCCGTAGGTGAAGCGCTCGTCGCGTCCGCGTGTCGCTAAGTGTTGAAAGTACCAAGCCAAACCTAAACTTATGCTATCGCCAAAGTCGTGAAAGGCGTCAGATAAAATAGCCAAACTATTGGTGTACAATCCGCCAAATAGCTCAATAACAACGAAGGCCGAGTTCAGCCAAAACGCGATTTTCAGGTTGCGTGTGGTAAGTACGCTCGGTTGGTGCATGACACAAAACTAATCCTTTCAAATTGGATTGAGCTTACAGTTTTTCTATGATCAAACTGGCTGCATTGCCCCCGAATCCGGTTGAGTTCACCATTGCACTGCGGGGTATACCTGTAAAACCTCCACATCCTTTGGCCTCATAGGGGTAGTCAGGAAAACCAACCTCGAGGGCCTGAATGGCTTGCGCCAAAGAAATGGCGCCACTTGCTCCCAAAGTATGTCCGGTTAACCACTTTCCTGAAACTACGCGCGGATGCGCTCCAAGCACTCGCCGAACGGCAGCTAATTCTTCAGGGTCACCAACAGCAGTGCCCGGTGCGTGCGCAAATACAAGGTCGACCGTTTGGCGGTTGGCGGCATCCAAAGCGCGCTGCATCGATCGTTCTAAAGCCTCACGCGCAATCGATACCGATGAACTTAAATGTTGACCCGCTTCTCCCCAGCCTGTGATGCGATAGGGCGACCATCCGGCCGATAGGCCGAAAAAAGCACCACCCTCAGATAGCACGACGCGGTTAATTGCATCGCCGGCAAACGGGCGACACGGGTAAGTTTCAGGTGATTCAGCTTTTGCCGCCAATCGCAGCGCTTCAAATTGCGCAACGGTGAACGGTGTAATGGCCGATTCGACACCGCCAGCAATTCCACTGCTGATGCTGCCCGAAGCAATGCGCTCGGCAACCTGAATGAGGGCATGCAACGCACTGCTGCAGGTCATTGACAAGGTCATGCATGAAATGTCGAGCTGTTGAATGTGTGCAGCTGCAGAAGCGATGTTGCCCGCGGTTGTCAAGGGCGATGTATGAATCGAAACGGCTTCTGTATTTAAAAAATCAGCATGATATTGTTCGATGAGGCCTGTTGCACCTCGTGCTGAACCCACCACAAAATAGTCGGCCCGAAAAGCCGGATCGCGCATTAAAAGATCTTCAAGTAAACACGCGGCAATTTTCCCCGTGCGGTCGAGTCGGTTGAATTGCTTCAGTTGATTGCGATCGTATGCCCCCAGTAAGCGCAAACGTTCTTCGGCAATACGCCCGACCCAATGTTTACCATTGTATGCAAACTGCGGCACCGTGCGCCCGTCGTCTGAAGGGAGCAGGGTGCTGTGAACGGTGATGTAAATCGGTGTTTTCATGCCTTATCAAACCTGCTGGTTAAAGCTGAATTGACTTTATGTCTGGTGCACACGCCGCTTTGTGCGCCTTTACAACGGAGAATGTTGCTCACTGTTGTTTAGTTGCGGGCATTTCAAGCGCTTTGGATGCAATTTCAGGCCAATGGGAGAGGGTTGTTTGAATAAGCTCCGGGGCACTTACATAGGGAGGGAGCAGGTAAATGACATTGCCTAACGGACGCATCAGGATGCCCAATTCAAGCGCATGGGCATATACCGCGTCGCGCACAGGATGTAAGTAACCTCCCGCATCATGCCCGATATTCGCGGCGATGATAATCCCTGTACTGCGCACATTGTTCAAATGCGAACTTGCTTGAAGGAGGGGTTGCATGTGTGCATACATGGCGCTAATGCGGACACGGTTTGCGGCGCTTTCATCGCTTTCAAGGAGATCTAAACTGGCAAGCGCAGCGGCACAACCGAGCGGATTTCCCGTAAAGCTATGTCCATGCAAGAAGCCTTTTTCAAAGCGTTCATCCAAAAATGCATCGTAGAGGTATTGACTGCAAACGGTTAAGGCCATTGGCAAGGCTCCGCCTGTCAATCCTTTCGAAAGGCATATGAAATCAGGAGCGGTGCTACATTGGTTGCTGGCGAAGAAGCTACCTGTGCGGTAAAAGCCGGTCATTACTTCATCAGCGATGCACAAACAGCCGGCGGCTTTCGCTTCGGCTAACAGCGCTTCAAGAGCTTCAGCGCTGAACATCCGCATTCCTGCTGCACCTTGAACCAAGGGTTCGTATATAAACACACTAGCCGGTTCGAGCGCGTTTCGAAATGCTTGCAAACTGGCCTGTTCGGCGCCAGGTAAGGGCGGCGGAATGTGCACTACTTCAAACAGCAGGTCATCCCAAGGTGCGCTGAACACGTTTCGTTCACCGGCCGACATCGCGCCGAAGGTGTCGCCGTGGTAAGCGCCTTCAAAAGCGATGACCCGAATTTTTCGATTCATTTGTGCAATGCGGAGGTACTGAACGGCCATTTTTAAAGCGACCTCAACGGCGGTTGATCCGTTGTCTGAAAAGAAGAATTTCCACCTGCCGGTGGGAAGGTAAGCCGATAGCCGTTCGCACAATTGAATGGCCGGATCATGGGTAAAACCAGCGAAAATTACGTGCTCGAGCGCTTTGAATTGAGCATAAACGCGTTCAGCTAAATAGGGATGGGAATGCCCATGCAAATTTACCCACCACGATGAAATGGCATCGAAAAATTTTCGTCCATCGGCGCTGTGCAACCAAACGCCATCTGCTTTAACAATTTTGGGAAGCTCAAGCTCACGCTGCATCTGGCTGAAGGGATGCCAGATCAGGTAATTTGAATCGGCCGGATTCATGACATCTTGCGATCGAGTTCGCGCTTCAGATCCTTTGTTTTGAGGTCGTCGCGTTTATCGTGCAGCTTCTTGCCACGCGCCAAAGCAATTTTCATTTTGGCAAGGCCTTTGTCGTTAATAAACACCTCAAGAGGAACGATGGTGGCTGACTGATCACGCAGCTTGCGGTCGAGCTTCAAAAGTTCACTTTTGTTGAGTAATAGCTTGCGGTCGCGTTTAGGCTTGTGGTTAATGTAACCGCCATTCTCGTATTCTGCGATGTACATATTGACCACGTACAACTCTCCTTTCTTCATTTTACAGAAGGCCTCAACAATGCTGGCTTTCCCTGAACGAATCGATTTGATTTCGGTACCCGTAAGCTGAATACCGGCAACAAACTCGTCTTCGAGAAAAAATCGAAAGTGTGCTTTTTTGTTCCGGATCTCATTTGCCATGTTGCAAATGTACGACCGTTGATCAAACTAATTTATACTTGTCTTTGAAGGCTGACCAATCCCACAAGAAATGCCCCAAAACGTCGTTCAGATTTTTGAGGAAAATAGGGTTGGGTGTATTCATATTTCGGAAGTACTCCTCTTGAAAATCATTCAGTTGGTACTTGTGAAAGATGCCGCGAGACATCGAATACAAGGTGTTCTTAGATGGGTGATTGATGCGCGATAAAAAATCGCGGTAATCTTTGATTTTCTTCGCAAACACATCCGGACTCACCCCAAAAGCTTCTGCAAACTTCTGAATCGATGCTTGCATGATCTCTTTGTCGTGGCCTTCGTCGAAGTATTCAGGAATAAAATTGAAGTTCGCAGCAATGACAATCATCAAGAACTTGCCGTAATCATCAGGTTCGAGGTTGGGGCGGGTAACAAACTCAGGACTGTCGTTGATGATGCCTGCCAACTCTGGCCACCCCATTTCCACCGTTTCAATGGTTGTGTGTACAAAATAGGCAGAGACCTGGTGATCAGTGACTTTCTTTTTCCCAAATAGTGCTAGCATAATTGCGCGCCAGGTTATGGTTCTCGTTAACCAAAGGTAGCGGGAGCAAGGGGCGCGCTCGCATTGACCCGAAAGTCAACTATCAACAAAGTTATTCACGGAGGTGAACTAACTCAAAAGCAATATGGCGCCGGCCAATACGACCACGGCCCACAGTACGCGCTTTATGAAAAGGTGTTGTATCACGTGATTGATTATCAGGGTGTTGCCTGCAAACATAGTGAACGATTTTAAAAATTGTGAATAAACTGTGCTTTTTTATTGAAAACTTATTGTTAACGCCGTGTTTTTTTCAACCAGGCCGCGCATTGTGGCCCTGCTTTTTGGCGAAATTTGCGCCGTGTACAAGAGCATTATCAAACCCCTGCTTTTTCTGCTTCAACCCGAAAAAGCCCACCATTTGACCTTCAATTTGCTGCGGGTTACCCTAGCCATTCCAGGCATGAAATACCTGTTCAGTCAAAAATTTGTGGTGCGCGATCCACGGCTTGAGCGTGAAGTATTCGGAATTAAATTCCCCAATCCCGTGGGCCTAGCTGCCGGCTTCGACAAAGACGCGGTGCTGTTCAATGAGCTGCAATCTGTCGGATTCGGATTCATTGAAATAGGCACGGTAACACCTAAACCGCAAGAAGGTAACCCGCAACCGCGCCTGTTTCGCTTAACAGCGGATGATGCATTAATCAACCGGATGGGGTTCAACAATCGGGGTGTCGAGCATGCGGTAGCGCAACTGAGCAAAGCACGTAAGCCCGGATTGATCATCGGCGGCAACATCGGCAAGAACAAAGTCACACCCAACGAATCGGCTGCAAACGACTACGTGCTCTGTTTTCATGCGCTATTCCCCTATGTCGATTACTTTGTGGTGAATGTGAGTTCACCAAACACGCCCAATCTGCGCGACTTGCAAGAGAAAGAGCCACTCACCGCTTTGCTCAATGAGCTTATGCAGCATAATCGCAAGCAAGCGCTAGCCAAGCCCATCCTACTTAAAATTGCACCTGATTTGACCGATAGCCAGCTTGATGACATCGTCGATATTGTGCGTGACACGCAAATCGCTGGGGTAATTGCCACAAATACAACCATTTCGAGAGCAGACCTCACTACGCCCCAGGCAAGCATAGATGCAATTGGTGCAGGAGGTGTGAGCGGCAAACCCGTAAAAGACCTCAGTACACATGTAATTCGCTACCTGCACCAAAAGTCAAATGGTGCGTTTCCGATCATCGGCGTAGGAGGCATTGCCTCTGCGGCCGATGCCATTGAAAAACTTGAAGCGGGCGCGAGCTTGATTCAATTGTACACCGGATTCGTTTACGAGGGGCCAGGATTACCCGCAGCCATAAATCGCGGATTGCTCAAGCGTTAATTCACAACGTTCGCAATCCACCACGGGATTACAAACTGGCTGAAAAGTACCGAGAGCACAATGGCCACGCCGTTCAAAACAAGCCCCGCGCGCATCATTTCAGCGATTTTTATGTCTCCGCCTGCGAAAACGATCGCATTCGGAGGGGTCGCCATCGGAAGCATAAACGCGCAACTGGCGGCCAATGTAACCGGCACGGTAAAGTGCAGCGGATGAACGCCCATGCCTTCAGCAATTGCCCCAACCACGGGTACAAATACCAGCACGAGGGCGAGGTTGCTAATGACTTCGGTTAAGAATAGCGCAGCTACAACGAGCGAGAGCGTGATAAAAAAGAGGCCAGTTTCAGGCGAACCGGCAAAAACACCGGCAATGCTATCCATGACTCCACATGCCTTGAGCGCATTGGCCAGGGCCATGCCTCCACCAAAAAGCAAGAGAATTCCCCAAGGGAGCCGTTGGGTGTCGTCCCACTCCAGCAGCGGTTTTCCGCTGCCCGCAGGCGTTACAAACAAGAGCAAACCGCCGAGCATACCAATGCTGCTGTCATTGAGGGTCAGCCACGGTTGCAGATGATTGATCAAATCTTTGAAAATCCACAATCCAGCGGTGGTCAAAAACACCAACAATACCCGCCGCTCTTCAATGCTGGGCTTGCCTAATTGAGCAAGTGCATTCGTAATAATTTGGTTTTCGCCTCCGGCGGATGGTCGATTTGCGCCACGCATGGGGTGCAACCAACGGGTTAAACTGATGTAAACGGCCCATAGTAAAAGCATTGAAAAAGGGAGGCCAATCACCATCCAACTGCCGAAGCCTATTTCTACCTTGAAGGTTTCAGACATAATGCCGGCCATTGCGGCGTTGGGCGGGGTGCCAATCAGCGTGGCGATGCCTCCGCAATTGGCGGCATAGGCGAGGCCCAACAACATATTGAGGCGAAAGCGCCGGAGGTCGCTAGCATGTTCGAAGCGCTCGCGAAAAAGATGGATAACACTCAGTGCGATGGGCAGCATCATCAAAGCCGTTGCGGTGTTCGAAATCCACATGCTCAGCAAGGCAGAAGCCAGCATAAATCCGAGCACAATGCGGTTCGGACGGTCGCCAACCCGCTGTACGATTTGAAGGGCAATGCGTCGGTGCAAGTGCCATTTTTCCATAGCCAACGCAATTAAAAAACCACCCAAAAAGAGAAAAACAAACTTGCTGCCATAGGCTCCTGATACAGTATCAATGTCAACACTCCCGGTCAGCGGAAAGAGCACCAAGGGCATCAGTGCGGTTACGGCAATCGGTACGGCTTCGGTAATCCACCAAGCCATCATCCAAACGGCGATTGCCACAATCATACGCATGTCGGCATACGGGAGAAGTGTGTGCACAAGCACGAAGAGTGTTGGTCCGGCCGCTAGGCCGAAAACCCTTTGCCAACGCATAGAATTCAGTTGCATAAACGAGGTTTGGACGCTATGCAAATAAACAGAACCCGATTGAGATGATCGCTATCAAAGAAATGCTCAATTTTGCAGCCTATGGGAAACAGAGTAAAACGTGTGTTGAAACGCGGTGAAGTCATTGAAGTGACGATTGTTGATTTTGCATTTGGCGGGGTAGGTATTGCAAAACTACCTACCGAAGAAGGTGAATTTACGGTGTTTGTGCAGAACGCGATTCCCGGACAGCGCGTTTTGGCTCGCGTGGTTACCTGCAAGCGCCGTCATGCAGAGTGCAAATTGGATGCCATACTCGAGCGGTCGCCCGATGAGGTTGAAATCCCCTTTCAGGCGATTCCCGGAGCTCCCTATGCCCGCTTGCCGTTAGCGAAGCAACATAACTATAAAGTGCGCACTGCGCTCGATGTCTACCGTCGCATAGGCGGATTAACGAACATCGATGCGGTGTATGAAGGGTTAATTGAATCTCCTCAGGCTTGGCATTACCGCAATAAAATGGAATATTCATTTTCTGCGATTGGCCATGATTCCGCGCGGGGGGAGACCTTCGACGGCTTTGCCTTGGGCTTTAAACATCGCGGTACGTGGTGGATTGTCGAAAACCTTGATCGCGATAGCGGTATTTTTGATGCAGCCGTTGAGGCGGGCTTGATCGAACTGCGCAAGTGGTGTGAAGCAAGTCAATTGCCTGCATGGCATCCGCCGAAACGCGAAGGATTCTACCGGTTTTTGGTTTTCAGAAAAAGCATTCATACGCAGCGCTTTTTGGTCAATCTTGTGACCACCAGCGATGGCCTGGATCAGTTTGACACGCAAGCATTCATTGATTTGGTGCTGGCGCTTTGGGGCGATCGCGTGCAAGGCATTTTACACACGTTGAATGATGACAAAGGCGATCGCGTTGAGGCACGAAGCGGATCAACGCGCGTACTTTGGGGCGATGAGCACTTAATAGAACGCATCAATGCACTCGATTTTTCAATGAGCATGTCGAGCTTTTTTCAAACCAATCCGGCCAGTGCTGAGCGACTTTATGACAAAGTGGTCGAATACGTAGGTGAGCCCGATCAAGCCGATGGCGTGATTCTCGATTTGTTTTGCGGCACGGGTACCATTGCCCAACTTTTGGCCCAACGAAGCGCACACGAAGTGATTGGGGTTGACTTGGTAGAGTCAGCCATTGAAGATGCAACCCGCAATGCAGCCCTGAATCAATTGACACGGGTGAAGTTTTTTGCGGCTGATGCCGGTAAGTTTTTAAGTGCGCATCCGGAGTATGCGGGGCGCATCGCGAGTTTGGTACTCGATCCGCCGCGTGCGGGCATTGCTCCGAAAACCTTGCAAAAGGTTATCGATTTGGGTGCAAAGAAAATGGTGTATGTTTCGTGCAATCCCGCAACGCAAGCTCGCGACGCTCAAACGTTGGCTGCCGCGGGTTACCAAATGACGCGCATGACCTTGGTTGATCAGTTTCCACATACAGCACACATCGAGGCTGTAGCAACATTTGAGAAATTATGAGCACCATTTTGAATGCTGATTATTGGTCGCAACGTTACCATGAGGGCCGCACCGGCTGGGATATTGGTCATGCCAGCGAAGCTTTGCTCACATTGGCAACCCGTTTTGATAAAACGGCGCGCATCCTCATTCCCGGGTGCGGAAATGCATGGGAGGCCGAGGCGCTTTGGAAGTTGGGCTACACGCGAGTTTATATCGCCGATTGGAGCATTGAACCGCTGCAAGCTTTTCAAGCACGTGTGCCAGATTTCCCCGCTGAACAGTTACTCTGCGCTGATTTCTTTGCGCTTGAGTCGGGCTATGACCTTATTTTGGAACAAACATTTTTTTGTGCACTTCCGCCTGAACGGCGGGATGCGTATGTCCTCCAAATGCATCGCCTCCTCAAAACCAAAGGTGTGTTGGGCGGTTTGTTGTTCGACTTTCCGCTCACAGAAGATGGGCCGCCTTTTGGAGGAAGTCAAGCGGAGTATACGTCGCGCTTTTTGCCTTGGTTCACCTTGGTGACCATGGAGCGCGCTGCGCAATCGATCGCGCCCCGCGCAGGCCGTGAACTCTATTTTGAGCTTGAAAAGAAGGCGTGAAATCAGTAATTTCGTAGCATGGAAACAAAACTGTCAACCCGCATTCTTGATGCATGGTCTATTCGCCAGATGCTGCGTCGGATGGCGCACCAGGTGCTCGAAGACCACTATCGCGAAAAGCGTATAGCGATTGTCGGTGTGCGAGGGATTGGAGCAGAAATAGCTGCAATTCTTGAAGAAGAGCTTGCGCTCATCTCTGAGTTGCCTTTTGATTGCTATGAGTTGGCGCTGAAGAAAGATAATCCGCTCAAAGAGGAGGTGTATTTCTCAGGCGATTTATCTGAATTGAAAGGACGCGAGGTATTGTTAGTTGACGACGTATTGAATAGCGGCCGTACGTTAAGTTATGCAGTGGCTCATTTGCTGCAAGCTGCTCCGAAGAGTTTGCGCACAGTGGTATTGGTTGATCGCATTCACCGCCGTTTTCCAATCCGCGCTGACTATTACGGCATCGCACTCTCAACGAATTTAAAGGAGCACGTAAGTGTTGTGAAAGAGGGAGATGGCTACGCGGCTTACCTCGATTGAGCTTACTTTCCTGATCCTTTGAGAACAATAAGAATGGTGTAGAATAGAATTTTGATGTCTACCGCCAAAGACATGTTTTCAATATAGAGCAAGTCATATTTGAGGCGCTGCACCATTTGATCTACGTTCTCAGCATAGCCGTATTTTACTTGCCCCCAAGATGTAATTCCAGGGCGCACTTTCTGCAAATGCTTGTAGTGCGGGGCTTTGGCCATGATCTGTTCGATGTAAAACCTGCGCTCTGGTCGAGGACCAACGAGTGACATTTCGCCCCGAAGCACATTGAAAAATTGGGGCAATTCATCGAGACGCGTTTTCCTTAGGAACTTGCCCACTTTGGTGATGCGTTGGTCGTGCGCGCTTGATAGCTGGGGACCATTCTTCTCAGCATCTTGGCACATCGTTCTGAATTTGATGATGTTGAACGGTTTGCCGTGGTGCCCAATGCGTTCTTGTACAAAAAATACAGGTCCGGGAGATGAAAGTTTGACTAAAACGGCAATGACGAGGTAAACGGGTAAAAGAATGAGCACAGCAATTGCCGAGAGTACAATGTCCATCACACGTTTGAGTGAGAACTGCCATGCCGGCATGATTTCTTGATTGATAGCAATCAATGGTGTACCGAAAATGCCCGTCATTTTTACAGAACCCCGCATAATGTCGTGGATGTCAGGAATGATTTTTACAATAACCGACTGGTCTTCTAAGACATTCAAAATAGAGCTAATCTCGCGATAATCTGAAGATTCGACCGCGAGAATGACCTCCTCTATACCCTTCGTTTGAATGAGCTCTGGCAAGCGTTGGTACTGTCCAAGACAGGGCATATGCTGGCTTAGTAAGTCGTCTTTCCCGTTGACTTTTACAAAGCCGATGAAGCGAAAGCCAGGTGATTTTTTCATCGCCTTTATTTCTTCAAACAGTTCTACAGCACGCTCATTGCCGCCAACGATAAGCGTTGAAAAGCCAATTTCACCGCGGTGAATCCGTTTTACAGTGCGAGTTGACAAAATCAGTCGGAGGGTTACAGTAGCGATGAAGTGCGCGGCGAATAAAACGATCAACGATTGGTAGTAATCGTGATACGAGGTGATTTCGTCGTTCAAGAGTAATACAAAGAAGAGTGGAACAACCCCTACGGTGGTCGTCCAGAGTGTTTGACTGATTTCTTTAAGTCGATGACGGCGGTAGATGGCATTGTACTGGCCTGTCATGGCATAAAGCAACAACCAATACACCGGCACAAACAACAGGCCGTAATAAAACTTGTCATCGAAATCAAGGGGCACATCGAAGCCGTATTTATTCGATTCAATGACTTTTTTTCGGAAGATGTATAGGGTAATCCACGCTGCCGAAGCACTTGTCCAATCAGCAATAAGGTATTTGACAACTTGCAGCAATCGATTCATCAGAAGTGCACGATTTTGATGTTATCAAGCCATAAATTCGCTGATGTGTTTCCTTCGTCTTTTACCATTTCGAAGTACACTTCATAGGTTCCCGTTTGCGAAGTCCACGTGACATCGTTCAGTTCGATGTAAATTTTGTTCCAAACAGGTTCGGCTGTGTTTCGAGTCGTTGGGGTAAGCACCATGATTAACTCGCGTGTGCTGCCATTGGCATTGTTGCGCACCAAACCCATTGCGAAGGTGTTGTCGCAACGGTAGTTCATTTCAAGCCACGATTGACGGGTGTTCGGCAAAAGGAATTGTTGCTCATTACTCACAATGCGGCTCACAGATTCATCAGGACTCAATGCGAGATGCAAACTGCGGGTCCCTTCGAATACAATTTCGGGGTCGTTACTTCGGGTGAGTGTGCCTTGGGTATTGCCATCAAGTACGAATACGTTCGCGAGTTCAAAATCATCAATCAAGCGAATGGTGATGTTTGACTTGTAGACGAATTGCGGACGAACCGTATCTTTCTTGAGAGGCTCCAAAACTACGGTTTCGAGGTGCGATTGGTAGAAAGGGTAGATGATGCGTGAGTTTACGATGCCGTTGTTTTTGATGCCCGGAAATATTTGCAAATCAACAGCACCCTCTGAGAGAATTGGTACTTCTGCGGGGAGCTCATAGGCGCCCACCATACGGTCGTCTGCAAACACCCAAACTTCGGTGATGCGCTCAGAATCTGTGCCTTCGGTGGCATAGTTGGTTGTAAACTCAAAATCAGTGATGACAACGTAACCCGGAAGCGGCTCTTCCGGATCAAACAGCGAACAACTTGCAAAAAACGTGCAAGCTGCGCACAGCCATATCAAGGTTCTCGTTGTTCTCATGGTTGTTCCCTGCTCAAAAAAAAGTGCAAAACTAGCAATTTCTTAGGCTGAAACAGGGCGTTCAGGATGAATAACGCAAGAGTATTGCGCTTATTGTCTTTTTTGCGGACCGCGATCTAATTTTCCAATAATGGAGGTCACCACCGATAAAATCAAGGCAAACAAAAAGGCCGACCAAAAGCCATCGACGATGAAATCGTCGAGCAAATAGCCTGCCAGCATAATCACCGTTGCATTGATCACTAGAATAAAGAGTCCCAATGTTAATAGGGTAGCAGGAATGGTAAGCAAAATGAGCAGCGGGCGCACAAAGGCATTGAGCAATGCGATTACGAATGCTATAAGAATGATCGACCAATCGTTTCCTTCGACATGAATGCCAGGTAAAATCCATGCGCCAAGCAGGAGGGCTAAAATATTCGCAACCAGAGTGCTGATGAAGCGCATGCCACGACTAGGTTGGTTTTGCATAAAGAAAAGTTTGAAGCCGCAAGTTAACGAAGCAGGCTGACATGGCCAATGCGTTCAACTTGGAACAAGCCCTCAGCAAGGGTAACGTTATAAACGACCTTCCAAATATAGATGTCGTTTTGGCTGTAGTGTGTATTACCTGGTGCGGCTCCGTTCCAACCTTGGCCAGGTTCTGTTGAACTGAAAATTAACTCGCCCCAACGATCGAATACCTCAAACAAATACGACTCAACTTCGCAGCCCAAAACCGGTGTGAACAATTCATTCAGCTGGTCATTGTCAGGCGTAAATGCGTTGGGCACGTGCAGCGGACATTCGCACAATGCCTCAATAACTTGGGTCGAAACGATGGTGACTCCACAACCATTCGCTGCGGTCAGTTCAAAAAAGCCGGGTAAGACAGTCGTGAGCATAGGCAGGGTATCTCCTGTGTTCCATAAATACGTGTCAGCATTGGGAGATCGCCCATCCAGCGCTGCTGCGCTGCCCAAACAAAGCTGACTAAATGCGGGCAATGTAACCTGCGGACGCAAGCCTAAGGTCACTTCAACGGTTGCCGATGCACCGCAACCCGAGTCGAGGTCGATGCCCTCGAGTGTGTACACGCCGGCAGCATTGATAATCACCGAATCAGTGACAAAATTGCCATCCCACAACCATGAAAACCCCAGTGCGGGCAAATCGATCACCGCTGAACTGTCTTGACACAATAAGAAATCAGCCGGTGGCGTAAAGCTTGGCGTGAGGCTGTAATTCACTTCGACTTCGTCGTTGGCAAGGCATCCATTTTGCTCGAGGATGACTGTATACAAGCCTGCTTCGTTGACGGTAATACTTGAAGTTGTTTCTCCCGTGCTCCAAAGTGCATTGGCTGAACTTTCGGTATCCAGGTTCACAGCCTGACCTTCACATGCGCTGATTTCATTTGGGAGGGTGCTGATCGGCAACGGATTAACAACGACCGTAAACGCGAAGGAGTTGGTACAGTCGTCGCTGCTGACGAGTTCAAGAGTATAATTTCCGGCTTCAGTGATGGTGGTTGAATTTACATTTGATCCATTCGACCAAGCGTAAGAAGAGAGGATATCAGCTGTTGCCGTTAATTCAAGCGATTCACCTTCGCAAATCGTGTATGCATTCTCGAGTTCAACTTGTGGAATGGGGTGAAAAACAACGTCGGTACTGGCTGTCGCTGCGCAATCGCCGACTGTTCCGGTCACCGAATAGGCGCCAGGTTCAGTGATGTTAATTGCATCAGTATTCGAGCCTGTTGACCAAGCGAAGTCAACCGCATTCCCTTCCGCTTCTAAGGTTATCGTTTCTCCTGCGCAAGCGAGTACGATTTCAGGGAGTGTAACCTCAAGTTCGATGATTTCAACCGTTGTTGAGAGCTGGGTTTCAGCGCCGCAGAGATCTGTGAAGGTTACCGTGTAGGTTGTAGTTTCATCGGGTGAAGCAATGGGATTTGAAATGGTCGGGTTAGACAAGTCAGTAGGCGGTTCCCATGCGTAATCCCCATTTGGCGCGCCAACAACCCCGAGTTCAACGCTCTCGCCCTGACACATCGGGAAAATTTCAGGTAAGCCCAAGGCATAATTGCTGATGCAAGCCGATTGCTGATTCGAGAGCCCGCCCGTAGCGCCGGTAAATCCCCACCATACTTCACTGTTGTTCGCAAATATGTTGGTTACAATGTCACCGGTGTAGGAAAGGCGAAGCTGACAGTCGAGGTAAACAGAAAGCAGGGTGTTCTGCGGATCCCAAGTCACCCTGAAAATGTGCGACTGTCCATCAGCCAAATTAGGATTACCAGGAATGGCTTGTACCGGACCGCTTAGGTTATTGGCGCCGTTGTGATTTACCGAACCGTTGCGGTGGATCGCAATGTGATCAAAGGTCGGATCGCCAAGGTCATTGTTTTGAAAGGTATCAATTTCAATGCCTAACGATGGCGAGAACCCATCAAACCCCATACCTCCGCCCGATAAGCCCAGCGCATTGGTCCCAACTTGTTGAAAAACCATAACGATGCCGTCGGCGCCATTGGGATTGTTTCCAAGGGAGATCGTCAGGGTGATATCAATAGGGTTGTCGAGGTCAATTTGTTCATTGAACCACACAGCGCCAAGCTGCCAGTTTTGATTGGCGGTGATGGTATAACAGTTGCCCCCTGTTGCGAATGCATCACCCACAGGACTGCTGCTTTGTCCATACAATACACAGCCAATGAGCAGCAATTGCAAAGGTAAAAGAAGCCGTGTAAGAAAGTGTATCATATACACCGTAAATATAGTGAAGTTCGTCAGACTCTTAAAGAACCATTCGTGGCTATCTTTGTTGAAAGCGTAGGGAAAGTTCCAATGCCTTCCATATAAAGGTAGTACGGATCGCTCAGAGAGATTTTAAATTAAGTGCAATTATTGAAAAGCCATGGCAAAACAATCGATTCAAGTGGGTGATCTAATTCCTGATTTTCAGGCGGATAACCACAATGGGGAGCGTGTTGAATTTTCAGCGCGAACCATGGCACGTCCTGCAGTAATTTACTTTTACCCCAAAGACGACACACCAGGCTGCACCGCTGAAGCGTGCGCGTTTCGTGATGCTTTTGCCGACTTTTCAGATGCCGGTGTTGATGTCATCGGAATTAGTTCTGACTCGGTTGCGCGGCATAAGGCCTTTCGTGAAAAGCACCGTTTGCCATACACCTTGTTGGCCGATACGAGCAATGGAATTAGAAAGGCTTTCGGCGTACCAACAAATTTGTTTGGCTTGTTGCCAGGTCGGGTTACGTATGTTGTTAATAAGCAAGGTAAAGTTATTCTGATATTCAATGCGCAACTCGACGCCACTGAGCACGTTGCCAGAGCATTGAAAGCGATTCAAAGCTTGGAAGCTTAGTTCGTCTTGATTTTGTATTAATTGGTCGCATATTTTGCGTTTTACCGTTTTTTGTTCTTAATTTCGGTGAATATCCTAAAATAATTTTGGACAATACCCAAACTGAACCTTGGCAAGACGGTCAATTGAATTCAGAACCTCTCAACGACAAGGCACCGACTTCGGGCGCGACGAGAGACAAACGTCGGCGCAAGCGCTCCTCTTCTTCCCACGACGAGTTTGTGCGTGATGCTCAAAAGCGCCGTGTGCGTTGGACAAACAGGCGTGAGGCCGTCGAACAGCGGGTATTCTTACTTACGGGCATCGTTTTTCTCGTACTGATTATTCATGTGGGCCTTCATTTGATCATTGATCGGCACCTCAAATTCTTGAATGAAATCCTTTTTGGCATTGCAGCTCTTGCATTGGCGATCTGGGGTGCGTTGCGGCTTGTTGAGTGGGTTGTGAATAAAAAATACAAACATTTGACAAAACAAAAAAGAGCAGAACGAGTATCTAAAGCCCGCCACTTACAGCGATCGGTTCAGCCGAAGGAAAGAAAACTGAATGATTGAATAATAAACGGTCAATTGTGCAGACCATTGATTAGTGTTGGATAGCCAAGCGCCGTGTGCGAGTCGTATAACCGTCGTTGACCTGCAACACATAAGACCCACTTGAAAATCGCTGCGTGTCGATTTCAAAGCTTGCTCCCTGCGCAATTGTCTGGTACACCTGCTGTCCCTGAAGGTTTATTATAATGATTTCGACCTGCCGGTCGGATGGGAGTAGTAGCGTGAACCTATGGTTGGCTGGATTCGGAAACACCTCCACCTGTTGGTGATCAGCTTCGTCTGTATGCATCGTGCAACCAATTGGTTCCGATTCAGCGGTGCATGCACTTGCATTCTTAGAAGTACAGCTGAACTGAACTGCAGAATTGGGCAAGAACCCGCGGGTCATCCAACCACCAGTTGTCGTCACTTCGAATGTTTCGTCGTTTTGATTATTTGAGATTACGTAAGGACCGGCATTACCAAGGTTAAGCACGTCAATCCAAACCGTATAGCCTCGATCATGGCAATGCGTTGCAATGTAGTTAATCACAGGTAGCACACATTCACAAGTGCAGCTGCCGTCGGCGACGCAATCATCAGTAGCCCAACCTCCGCAGATTCCACACGCATCCAAATAATGGCATGAATCATCATCGCATTGTGCAGATTTATTGAAGTTGCAGGCCTCCGGGTCTGTGCAACCGGCTCGTAGCACAGTTATTTGTACAGTGTTCGAAGTGTACTTGCCCGATTCGATCAGGGCTCGGTAGTAGGTCGTTTGCAGCAAGTTGCTCATTTGCGCTGCGGTAAGCGTTGTGCTCTTGGCATTCGGAATGTTGCTCCAGTCGGTGTTATTGATGGACGATTGCCATTGAATTTGCCCAGTTACGCCTGTAAGGCTTATGGTTTGGGGTGAGAGTCCTTCACAAATTGTTTGATGCGCTGAAACAGAACCATAGCCATTGGTATGGCCCGAAACGATCGTTTTGGATCGGCCTAGTGTTCTGCTTGAAAAATTGCTCGTGTTAGCGTATGCATGGAGCAGCGTTGCCGTCAAGCACAAGATGAGTGTAGTCATTGATTTCATAGCATGAGTTGATGAGCGTGTTTCACATGTTTTACGATTTTGAGGCACCCTCAGTTTGTAGGACTACGCCCTACCTTCTTGACAGAAAACACCCCGACCAAGGCATGAATTTTGCGTATAAACAAACAGGGCCCCCAAACTTGGGAGCCCTGCTTACTGAACTGATTAACGTATTATCGCTGAATCATGAGACGTCGTGTTGCGATTTCAAAATCGCTGCGTATTTGTACCATGTAGGTGCCTGTAGCAAGGTTGCCCGTACTAATTTCAGTACCTTGGTTGTTTGTGTTCATATTGCTGGTGTAAACCACTTTTCCGGTGAGATCGAAGATGGTGATTTCGACCTGGCGGTCGGATGGGGTGCTCAACCTAAAGATGTCTGAGGTAGGGTTCGGGTAAATCTCGAAGTCAAGCGGTGCCTGTTCTTCTAGACTGGCCGTACAACCGATGGGTTCTGCAACCACCTGACATGAAGGTGCATTTTCAGCAGTAAGCGTGAACGTCACCACGTCTTCGGGTCCAAAGGTCGGTGTCATCCATCCGCCAACTTCAGATACAAGAACCAATTCATCATTTACGTCGTTGCTCAAGACCCATGTACCCATTCCAAGATCAGTTACATCGATCCAAACCGTGAAGCCGCGATTGTTGCACGGGTTAGCCGTGAATGTAACAGCTGGCATTACACAGCTTTCGAGGCAAGAACCGTCGTCAACCGTAGCATTTGGGTTGAAGTTCACTGCGTTTTCATCGGTACATCCTTCCACTTCGAGCTCGTCGCAGATTCCATTTTCGTTCAAGTCGTTGAGGCAGTTTCCATCACAGTTGTAAAAATCATCAGCGAATTCACAATCGTCAGATGCTACATTTGCGATAGGATTGTAGTTACATGCCGCCGGATTCATGCACCCAAGAACTTCGAGTTCATCACAGATGCCGTCATCATTCGCATCGTTGATGCAGTTGCCTGAACAATCGAAGAAGGTATCGGCGTATGTACATGAATCATCGTTAATGGTCGCATCGACATTGTAGTTACAAGCTGTTACGTCAGTACATCCGGCACAGCTCTCGAATTCACAAGACCCATCATCACAGCCTGCTTGCGGATCATAGTTGCACGCTTCTTCATTGGTACATCCAGCGTAAGCTGAACCTCCACAGTTGCCACAAACATCATCGTATAGGCATGAGTCGTCGCTGATGGTCGCATTCGGCAAATAATTGCAAGCTGTGCTGTCTGTGCATCCTGCACATTCTTCGTAGCTGCATGAGCCATCATCGCAACCCGCTTGTGGATCATAGTTGCACGCACCGTCATCTGTACAACCCGCGTAGGCTGTGCCTCCGCAGTTGCCGCATTCATCTTCGTATTCGCATGACCCATCTTCGCAACCTGCTTGTGGATCGTAGTTGCACGCTGCTTCATCGGTGCATCCAGCGTAAGCTGAACCTCCACAGTTGCCGCACGCATCATTGTATTCGCACGATTCGTTGTCGCATCCTGCTTGCGGATCGTAGTTACACGCAATTACATCAGTACATCCAGCGTAAGCTGAACCCCCACAGTTGCCGCAGACATCATTGTAGAGGCACGATTCGTCATCAAAGTTCGCATCGGCATTAAAGTTACATGCGCTTTCGTCGGTGCAACCTTCGGTCGCTTGACCTAAAGCACGCACAGCGAAGTCAACATTGATCGTTGTAGGTTCAATGGCCCAAGGTTGAATGTCTCCAAGAATGAAGTAATTGCCTTCAGCAGTGCGGACAAAGAACAAGGTGCCTGGCTCAAACGGGTAAACATCAGCAAGCCCGTAGTCTGTTACGTAGTTCGCTCCGAGCGCGTCTTCAAGCGTTGCAGTGCAAAAGTCAACTTGAGCAACAGCAGCAGTTGCGCCGTACGAAGGAATAAGGAAACCCTGATCAGACCCGCCGTTCCATGCGAAATTCAAATCACCAGGGGCCTCGCATCCCCAGAAACCTTCAATTGTAGACAATGTTTCGAGATCAAGACAACCCTGTTCAGCTTCAATGTTGTAAACAGCATCTCCGCATGAGCATGAGAGCCATTCACAGCTTTGGTCATCAGTGTCTGCGCTTGGATCGAAGTTGCAAGCGCTTACATCGGTGCAACCTAGAACAGGCCCACCCAATGAAAAAGTAAAATTGGTAATCGTTAAAGTTGCGTAGCCGCAGCAATCATCGATGGCGTCGATTCCAAAACCTATCACATCGCCTGCGGTAGCTTCAAATGAAAGACTCCCTTCGAGCGCTAAGGTTTCATAGTATTCGGTGAAGTCAAAGTCGTCTTCCCATGTAGGGGTGATATTCGTTCGTCCTCCGTTCAAGTAGTAGGCAACATCATATTGCACCCCGTCTAAATTGGTATAATGAAAGTTGAAGGTGTATGTGCCAGTTGACGGTGCAATGATGGTCGCTTGTGTTAGCACATTTGATCCTCCTTCATTGTCGCTGCCAACGACCTGCAATTGGGTGGGGTCAATGGATACTGAGCCGCTCCCTTGGCTCTCTATCGTCCAGTTTTCCGGTGCGTAATAACCAGAAAAGCCTCCATTTAAGAAAAACGGGGCGTTTATACTGAAACTACTATTGAACGTATGATACAGTGTTCCAGTTGAGGCATAGCCCGAGGTGAAAGATAGGGTGCTGAACAGCATGAACAAACTGGCCATAATCGCTGGCCAAGCTTGAACTACCCTTGCAATACGCGGGCGCTTTTGGCCGGTGCGTGAAGTTTGTTTTTTTGAGCCAAACAGACTTTTGTTGCGGCTGCAACAGGAATCTACTTTTCCCAATTGTTGATTCGGATTGATTAATGAGTGGTTCATAAGGATGATGTGTTTTGATTACTTCTCCTTTTACCCGCTCAAAAGGCCTTGAGTTTGTAGGTTAACGTCTTACATGTAAGTAGGAATTTTGTTAGATAAAATGCTATTTATGCGCGATGGGGTAAAAAAAAGAGGGCCGAAGCCCTCTTTTTTACACCTGAAATATGCTTAACGGCGTATCACCAATTTTGTGGTTGATAGCTGTTCAGTTGTTTGAACGTGAACGATGTAAGTTCCTGCAGCCAAATGCGAAATGTCGAAAATTTGACCTGTTGATGACATCACGAGGTTGCTCACGAGTACCAATTTTCCGCGCATGTCAACGATGCGCAATTCTGCTTGCGCTTCGTAAGCGAGTTGACCAGCCACGATGATCTGGTTGTTCGCTGGGTTCGGGTATACATTCAACTCAAAGGCGTCGAATTCGACCACATTGACTTCACAACCTACCGCTTCGAGGTCGAATGTGCAGGTCGGGAATTCTACGGAGGTGATCGTGAAAACAACGTCTTGATCTTCAGGAAAACCGCCTACCGTGATCACTCCGGTTGCTTCAATGATTTGCGTGTCTCCATTCACTGAATTGGAAAGTGCATAGGGTGCAGTATTACCCAATGAAGCCACCGAAATTTCCACTTCAAAGCTACCATCTGTGCACACCAAAGCAGTTGCCGTTACTTCTGGAGCTTCACATGAGAAAATGCATGAGCCATCATCAATGGTAGCGTCTGCATCGTAATTCAAGGCCTCCGAGTCGGTGCAACCGTAACAGCTGTAGTCACATGAACCGTCGTCAAAGGTGGCTTCTGCATTGTAATTGCAAGCGGTTTCATCAGTACATCCAGGAGAACAGATGTCAGATGGATACGAGAAATGCTGAATAACAAGCGTTCCTGACCCGCAGCAATTGTCGGTCGCATTGATACCGAAACCAATCACATCGCCGGCCATTACATCCATCGAAACCGATCCTGATTGACCGCTGTTTCCAAAAGAGAAGCCAAACTCATCAACCGATTGAGTTAGGTCGACCACTTCGCCGTTGATTGAATAAGCAACGTCATACTGAGCCCCATCGAAGGTGCTGTAGATCCAATCAAAAGTGTACGTACCTGAAACGGTTGCAACGATGGTTGTTTCGGTCAGAATATCATTTCCGCCATCATCCGCATCGCTGCCAACAATTACGATTTCATCAGCGTCGTGGTTTACGCTACCATCGCCCATGCTGTTGATGCTCCACAGTTCTGGCGCGTAATCACCGTTGAAGCCAGGGGTATTGCCCAGCGCCGTTTGAGGCTCTTCGCAAGCGTTCAAATACAGGCACCAACCGTTGTCATAATCAACATCGGGGTTATAGTTCACAGCTGTTTCATCTAAACATCCGCCTACGCAGTCAACGGGCCATGAGAAGTTGAAAATGATCAATTCGCCAAATCCGCAGCAGTCATCTTCTGAATCAATACCAAACCCAATCGTGGTTCCCGC
>CAMCHP010000036.1 GCA_945874695.1 Chryseobacterium gleum | reverse complement strand
ATCATCCCATCGAGTATAACCTTATTCTGCACCGGAGAACCCCCGCGTATAAATAACTGCCCGCCTTGATCTCCGGTAGATACAAAGCCTGGAAGCACTTGCAACACTTGAACGATGTCTTGCTGACCGCCGAAAGAAGGAACGCGTTTGATGTCTGTCGGACGAATGGTTTCAACCGACATGCGCACTTGGGTTTGGCGTTCCTCCCGCTCAGCAGATACCTCTACTCCACCCAGTTCAATCACTTTCGGTTCGATTTGGAAGTTGCGTGTATAAACACGTGTTCCCTCCACTGTAATTGACTCTGAAACAGTACCGTACTCCAGTGAGTTAACCTTTAAAGTGTAGGTGCCAGCCGGGATTTTTGACAATGAATAATAGCCCGTTACATCTGTGGTAACGCCGTAGCTTGTTCCCTCCAGCGAAACAGTGACGAAAATTGCCGGCTCACCGTTCGACTTGTCACTGACAAAACCTTTTATTGTGGCTTGTGCGCTTGCCCATCCTGCTGAAAGCACGAATAGTAACACAAGTAGACGCTTCAAATTCTCTTGCACGATTTTCCTTTGGTTTACAGAAGGTCAAAAATAGCATTTTGGATGGAGTCGCAACGTTTCTGCACCAAAGAAAGATTGCGCTTTCTTTCATTTCTAAGGCCGTTAATCGGCGTAAGATCGTTGCATTTTAAGTATGCGATCTTCAAGTTTCTCGGTTGATAAGCGTTCCCTCAAACGATCAACCATAAGCGGAAACGCAAGCGGACTCGGTTTATTAAGGTGCTTTACAACCACCGTTTGGAAATTCAAGCGGTGCATGACATCAGCAAATCGTCCGAACTCCAGTTGATACTCGAGCACCTCACTTTCGGCTTGTTTCAATAAGAGGTTGTGTTCGTCATGCTCGGTGAACACATCAAAAATGAGCGAAGACGAAGACTGGAGATGCTTATCGCGAACCTTCTCCCCTGGGAAGCCCTTGAAAACTAAACCCGAAATCACTGCAATATCGCGGAAACGGCGCCGCGCCATTTCTGCAGCATTGATCGATGCTTCCAAATGAGGCATAAGATACGTGGCTAGGAATAACCCGTTATCAATCATCTTTTCGATGTCAACAGCCTGATCTGAGAGCAACTCAAAACCGTAGTCATTAAATGACAGCGAAAACGAAATTGGCACATGCTGCCCTATTCGCCAGGCAAACAACGAGGCCATCCCTTCATGCACCAATCGCCCTTCAAACGGATAGAAGAAATAGTGATGCCCGTCGCTGCTTTGAAAATGTTCGATTAAAAAAGTATTTCGATCAGGAATTTGCGAACGTTTACCTTGGAGCTCTAACAACGGCCTGATATGCTCCATTTCCGCATCGGCAACAATGCCGTGAACGAAGTCGTCGATTTTGCTTCGCAAGGTATCCGATAATTCAGAAGAAAGCGGAAGGCGCCCCCCTTGCCATGCTGGCGTTCGGCCGGCCTTTTTCGTTGAATTCTTAACTTCCAAGGTGAGCTCTTGCATGCCTATGGCCTCTAAATTTCTTCCCGCAAACCAAAAAACATCCCCACTGTTCAAACTTGCTGCAAAGTACTCCTCCACAAAACCAATGCGTGCCCCTCGCTTGTATTTCACTTGTACCAAGGTATCGCCTACGATGGTGCCGATCGACATCCGATGCCTGCGCGCAGCGCGTTGACTTGCGATCAAATAACGGCCATTATCGAAAATTACCTTTCGATACTCTTCGTAAGCAGCCAACGACTTACCCCCCGAAGTGATAAACTGCAAGCACCAAATCCACGCCTCACGTTCCAACGATTGGTACGCATGCGTGTGCTGAATAGCCTCCCAAATCTCCGCTTCATCAAAACCGCCTCCCACCGAGAGCGTTGTTAAGAATTGAATTAAAACATCAAATGACCTTACATAGGGATGGCGACTTTCGACACGCTCATTTTCAATTGACGAGCGTAAGGCCGCAGCCTCGATGAGCTCCAAAGCATGGGTCGGAAGAAAGTAGATTTGGCTCGGTGCGCCTGGCTGGTGACCGCTGCGGCCTGCGCGTTGCATGAAGCGCGCCACCCCTTTCGGACCACCAATTTGAACGACAGCGTCAACCGGTCTGAAATCGACACCCAAATCGAGGCTCGATGTGCATACTACCGCCTTAAGTTTTCCTTCATACAGAGCGTCTTCAACCCAATTACGAACATCCGCTGCAATTGCCGAGTGGTGCATCGCAACTTGGCCCATCAATTCAGGAGCAAATTCCATCAACTGTTGGTACCACACTTCTGATTGCGCTCGCGTATTTGTAAAAATGAGTGTCGACTGATGCCGGTGAATCACTTCAATAACGTGCTGAATAAGCTTCACGCCCATATGACCGGCCCATGGAAGCCGTTCAAACTCATCGGGCATGAGCGTATTCACGGTGAGTACTTTCTTGATTCGGCTTCTTACAATGCGTGACTTTGCGGCATATTTAGGTTGCACGAGCACCACAAGGGCTTCTTGCATATTCCCTACCGTTGCAGAAATACCCCATACGCGCAAATCCTTGATAAACGTGCGCATGTAGGCCGTCGCAAGTTCAATTTGCACCCCGCGTTTTGAACCGAGCAACTCATGCCATTCATCAACAACCAACGCTGTGAGCTGCGCAAACAGCAGCTTATGGTCTTTTGTGGTAAAGAGCAAATGCAAGCTTTCGGGCGTGGTTATGAGCACATGCGGCATGGCTCTGTTTTGTTTCTGCCTTTCGGCAGGATGGGTGTCTCCTGTGCGAATACCCACAGTCAATGGCAATTCAAGGGCATTAATCATGCGCAAAGCCGCCACTTCGATTTCTTTAGCTAAAGCCCGAATGGGTGTAATCCAGATGGCTCGAACCCCTTTTGGATGAGGTTGGTTCGCGGCCTCCATGAGGATGGGCGCCATGAGCGAATAGGTTTTTCCGCTTCCTGTAGGCGCATTCACCAAGCCATTTTCACCGTTTAGAAAAGCCGACCATGCTTCTTCTTGAAAAGGGAAGGCTTGCCAATTGCGGGACGCAAACCAAGCATGGATAGCTGAAACGGTTGAATTCAAGTTGGTGTGAAATTATCCTAAAAACCCCTGTGAGATCACATAAGTTTCCTACATCTTTGCGGAAATGATCTGAAGATTGTAAATTTAGGCATCGTCTTTGATGTAGAACCCTCAAACAAGAAAGAAACAGATTTATGAAGTACCTGTCTACCGCCGCAATAGTGCTCTTTTCAATCGGCTTTGGTTGGAGTCAAAGTTCATACGACGACCTCCTAGAACTCATCGTTGATGAAAAGTACGAGCGTTGCTTGTTCAAAGCCGTTCGCTACACTGAAAGCGAAAAAACGACCAATGATCCACTTCCCTATGTTTACATGAGCATGGCGTATTTTCGGATTGGTCAAACTGACGACCCAACCTTGAAAGACAAATACCCAAAGGCGTCAAAAGAGGCTATTAAGTATTTGGTGAAATTCATCAAGAAAGACAAGAACAGCGAATTTGTTGGAGAATTTGTCGACTACATCAGTGAAGTGCGCGTTTCAGTAATTGCTGAAGCCGAGCAAGAGTCAGACAATGAAAAATACACCCGATCAAAGGGTTTGTATAAATACCTCACCGACATCGACAACAACGACCCAGGCGCATGGATGATGCGCGGGCATGCTGAGTTTATGATGAAATCAAAGAAAGATTCACAGAACTCGTGGAATGAAGCGAAGCGCATTGTCGAAGAAGGTGGTGTAAAAAATTTGCGCAAAGAGCAAATTGACCTGTTCAAGATGGGGGTTATTCGCACCGCTGAAACCTTGTTTGAAACGGGCGACCGCGAGCAAGCCAAAGAATGGATGCGCCTCACCGAGCCCTTTTTCAAAGACGACAAAGAGTACAAAGTCACCTATGGGAGCATCATGTGATTATACAACGCATTGAGCTATTCAATATTCAAAGTTAATAAAGGAGCTTCGGCTCCTTTTTTCATGCCCAAATAGCTGGTAATTTTAGAGCATAACCTCAATGAAATGACAACTGACATTGTGCTGATCGAAGACAATGCGAATGACGCTGAGCTGCTTTTGCTGGCTGTTCGTAAGGCAGGCTTGTCTTTAAACATTAAAACCTTGCGCGATGGCGCTGAAGCCTTGGCCTACTTAACACCCGAGGGTACCGCTCCGACCCGAACGCCCATTCGCTTGGTTCTCCTCGACCTCAAATTACCCAAGTTGAATGGGTTTCAAGTTTTGGAAGAACTGCGAGGTCATGCCTCTTTTGAACAAGTTCCGATTGTTGTGTTCACCTCTTCTGCGGTTGAATCGGATATTCTCAAAGCTTATAAACTCGGTGCGAACAGCTACATCGTAAAGCCCATTGACTATGTAGAACATTCGAAAACAGTGACACAAACCATCCGTTACTGGACGGAGATTAATGTGATCAATTGAAACTATGGCCATTCAAGAACGCGTCAACGACCAACTTTCAGCAGACTACCTGTTCATCAATTCAGATCAGCAATTGCTCCGGATACTCATCCTTGAAGACCTCCGATCCGATGCTGAATTGATGCAGTTGCACTTGCGCAAGTTATCGCTCAACAAGCAAATTGAAGTGGCAAGTCATCGGCAAGATTTTGAGCACAAATTCATCGAATTTCGTCCGCACGTAGTTTTGTCTGACTACTCCCTCCCGCAATACACGGGGATGGAAGCTCTGCAGTTTGTTTCCAATCACAACCGATTCATCCCTTTTATCATTTGCACCGGTTCAATGAACGAGGCAACCGCAGTTGCCTGCATCAAAGCCGGGGCCGACGACTACGTGTTGAAAGACGCCATGGGTCGGTTATCGAGTGCGGTTGAAAATGCGTTGCGTGCTAAAACTAACCTCATCGAGAAAGAGCGCGCCGTTGCAGAGCTGAAAAAGAGTGAAGACAATTTCAGGGCCTTGGCTGAGAACGCGCCTGACCACCTTTTTAAGATCAACCGTGAAGGCGAAATATTGTATGTGAATCGTGAGGTGGACGGTATTGACCGAGTTTTGGCAGTAGGCACATCTATTTACAACTACGTAAAAAGCACCGACCATCAGTGCTTGCAACAAGCGATTGTTCAAGCTCATGATCAGGCCGTACAGGTTACCACCGAAATTGAGGGGGTCGAAAAAGACGGCATCCAACGGTGGTATTTGTGCCGAATTGGCCCTGTGATGTCAAATGATCGCGTTGACTCCTTGGTTTTTATACCAAGCGACATTACGGAGCGCATCCGAGCGGAACGCGAGCTAAACCTTTTGAATGAGAAGCTACAATCACTCACTCGACATCTTGAAAAGGTTCGCGATGAAGAGAAAGAGAAGATTGCAATGGAAATTCATGACCAACTTGGCCAAGAGTTAACCGGGACCAAACTGGGGTTATTTTGGCTGAAACAGGTGATTCAAAATGGAGCCCCTGAAGCCATCGATGTGCAAGCAGCCGCAGAAAAAATAGACTACTTGGTTGACCTAACAACAACAACAATTCAAACGGTACGGCGCATCGCCCACGAACTTCGCCCCGTAGTACTTGATAATATGGGCTTGGTGCCGGCTCTTGAGTGGCACGTAGACAACCACAACAAGTCGAGTGACGTGCCCTGCAGTTTGCACATCGAAATTGGCGATTTGCGCTTTGTGAAAGAGTTCAACACCGCGATTTATCGCATTATGCAAGAAGCCCTTACGAACATTAACCGACATGCTGCAGCCACCCAATCGTGGGTCGACTTTGTAATTGATGATCATGAACTGGTGCTCCAAATTCGCGACAATGGCAAAGGGCTTGATCCTGAAGCTGCGCTGCAATCCAAAAGCCTTGGCCTGTTTGGCATGCGCGAACGCGTTCGCAGTTGGGGCGGTGATTTCAAATTGAATAGTGCAGCCGGTGGTGGAACCATCATTCGCATCGCATTCAAAGAAGAACGTATGGCTTTGTTTCAATTGCCCGTAAATGAATAACTTGTAACCGATCAAATCCACCTTAACACAGCATACACCATGACTACAATTGCTATCTGTGACGATCACAAAATTGTACGCGAAGGACTGCGTCAAATCATCTCTGTTTTCGGCGATTTCAAAATCATTGCAGACGTTGAAAGTGGTGAAGCTTTGTTTCAAGTGATGCGCGACCATACGGTCGACTTAATCATATTGGATGTCTCGCTTCCTGGACGAAGCGGACTGGAAGTTCTCAAGCAAATTAAATCACTTCGTCCTGAAATAAAGGTATTGGTGTTAAGCATGTACCCTGAAGATCAGTTCGCCATACGCATGTTGAAGGCGGGGGCATCAGGCTACCTGCACAAAGATTCAGAACCGTCGATCTTGCTTGAAGCCTTGCGCACGATTGCCCGCGGCGGTGAATTCTTGAGTCCGAAAATCACCAAACTCCTGTACCAAGAAATGAACGGTGCGAGTTCTGACCTGCCGCACAAGCAATTATCAGATCGCGAATATGAGGTGCTCTTGTATATTGGTGAGGGCAAGTCTATTTCTGAGATTGCCAATCAATTGTCGCTGAGCGTCAAAACAATAAGCACATACCGCACCCGCATCCTCGAAAAAATGAACCTCGAGAACAATTCAGATTTAGTGAAGTACATTTTGCTTCATGAACTCGCTGCAGGCTCTTGATTTACAAGGCCTACAAGCGTGTAGGATACAACCTACACGATAAGGGGTGCGGCGTCTTATAAACAGCGCAATGTTAATCACGTAGTTTTGATTGGAATTGCAACCAAAACTCATTGATTATGATCAATATTGTACTGTGTGACGATCACAAAATTGTACGGGAGGGCTTGAGTAAAATCATCGCGAACTTCCCAGACATCAAAATTCTTGCTGATGATATCGCCAGTGGCGAAGAACTCATGCAGCGCCTTCGCAAAGTTGAACCTGATTTGATCATTCTCGATGTTTCACTTCCTGGAAGAAGTGGATTGGAAGTTTTGAAGCAAATCAAGATCATGTATCCTGAAGTTAAAGTGCTTGTGTTGAGCATGTACCCTGAAGATCAGTTCGCGATACGAATGCTGAAAGCAGGCGCATCAGGCTACTTGCATAAAGATTCTGCCCCTGAAGTGCTCATTGATGCAATACGTACTATTTACAGCGGTGGCGAGTATTTAAGTCCGGCTATTACCAAGCTCCTTTATCGCGAAATGAGTTCAAAGAACCAAGATCTTCCGCATCGCACGCTATCTGATCGCGAGTACGAAGTGTTCTTGGCCATTGGAGAGGGCAAGGCAAACAACGTTATTGCAAGTCAATTGAGCTTAAGCGCGAAAACGATCTCAACCTATCGTTCACGCATTCTGAACAAAATGTCGATGGAGAACAATTCAGACATCATCAAGTACATTCTCCTGCACAACCTGCTCCCTACAACCTAAGGGATGAAACCATGACACTCACTGTTCCTTCGCAACAATCGACTTCTGACTCCCTGAGAATATTACTGCTTGAAGACTATGCGCTTGATGCAGAATTGGTTCAGACGCAATTGTTACGCAAACACCCTGCATGGGTTGTGGAGCATGTGAACACGCGGCAACGCTTCTTTGATGCCGTAACCACGCGCAAGCCCGACATCATTGTCAGCGACTATTCATTGCCCCAATTCAGCGGGTTAGAGGCCTTCAAAATGGTGGATGAGCTCGGATTAAACATCCCCTTCATCATTTTAACCGGATACCTTCCTGAAGAAACGGCGCGTGAATGCATTGTTACCGGCATTGACGATTACGTGCTCAAATCGTCTTTGCCGCGGCTTGACCATGCGATTATTCAAGCGATTCAAAAACGCTCAGCTCAAGATGAACGCAATGACTATGCTGAACAACTCGGTCTGAGTGAAGCGCGTTATCGCGCAATCTTTGAGCACGCCGGTGTGGCATTGATTGAATTCGTTTTCAACGAAGACTTAAACCTCATTTTGCGCGAACCGAATACTCGCCGTGAAATCAAACGAGCGCTGCGCAATGTCGCCGATACGATGACAGCCGCTGCCATCAACCATGCTGCGTTGCAACTCTTTGAAACCGCTGATCGAAACACATTCAATGCTTCTTTTGGCCATTTTTTTGGCAAAAACGGACTGCGAATCGTTTTAAATACGGCATGCTCAATCCAAAGGGGAGAATCCAGCGCTGAACTTCTTTTAGCTGCCCATTCTGCCAAAGGGCATTTCAGGAAACTCCTCATCAAAACCGTGTATGACGCGAGTCGACCAAACAGCCTCACAGTCAGTTTTACTGACATGACCGCGGTGCATATGAGCGAGGTGCGGGCCATGAGGCTGGTCGAACGTTTGGAAGATACGGTTGCCCAACGTGTAGCTGAATTATCTGATTTGAACGCCCAATTAAAGTCAGAGGCCGCTGATCGCGAGCGCATCAATGAAGTGCTGCGCAACAACTACATTCAAATGACCGAGAGCATTATTGCAGCAAAGCGCATTCAGCAATTGCTCTTACCCAGCGCGAATGACATCAATAATGGATTTCGGGATGCCTTCATTTACATGCGACCTAAAGGCATTGTCAGTGGTGATTTTTACTGGTACCATACCGAAGGCAATGTACGATGGATCGCATGTGTAGACTGCACAGGGCACGGTGTTCCTGGAGCCTTTATGAGCATGCTCAGTTCAAAGCTACTCAATCAGGCCGTGATTGAACAAGGTATTGATGACCCAGCGACGGTATTGTTATCGATCGATGCTTATGTGGTTAAAGAACTCAAACAGCGCGAAATTGGAACACGTGTGAGCACCGGTATGGACATCTCGCTTTGCCGCATTGATGTCAATAAGCAAGAGCTCACTTACGCAGGAGCCTACCAGTTCCTCATTCATAAAAGGGGCGACAGCGTTGACACAATCAAAGGTGACCGCATATCACTTGGAGGAACGCATGAACATCACGCGAAGGCGTTTACCAATCATGCGGTTCAACTAGAATCCGGAGACTTTCTCTATATGTTCACCGATGGTTTAGTCGATCAATTCGGCGGACCAAAGAACAAGAAATTTACTCGTCGACGTCTCATTGAATTCATTCGCGACCTCGATCAAGAAAGCATGTATCAGCAAGAAATGGCGATCAAGAGTAAACTTCAAGATTGGAAGGGCGCCCAAGAACAAGTCGACGACATCCTCATGATGGGCATTCGCATTTAGTTAAAAGTCACGCCGACCAAATAAGCGCAGCCCCATGCGCAACAAAAAACTCGCTTTCGTTGCGTGAATGTACGGCTTCAAATTGCCGCCAAATCCTCGGAAAAAATTCTCAACCCCTGGGATCATACTTCCTTCGAAGTCAAATGTTGCTCGACCTTGGTTTTGAGATTCCACAATGGCTTCACTGAGCGCGAATGACAATGCACCGCGCACGCCGGCTTCGCGTTGCGAAGCGCCCATAATGTAATACATGGTGTTTTGATCGGCCAAGGTTAAAGCCACTGCCACTAGGCGCTTTTCGACGTGCACTGCAAACAGCTGGCCGTGCCCTTTCGCAATGGCAGCCATGAGTTGATCAACCGTTGATTTGGTGATCTCAAAACCTTGTTTCGCGGCGTTCTCATGTAAACAAGCAAATACATCATCGGGTGAAGCCTCACGCGACAGGGTTGCGCCTAAGGCGATGGCCTTGCGCACATCTGAACGCACTTCGGTTGAATAGTTTGCCGCGATTTCGCCACTTTTTTGGAGATCAAGCTGGTAGGTGTACTTCACATGCGCCGTAAAACCTGCCCATTGCAAAGGTTGTACGTCAACCCATTCGGGGCTAAAAGGCAAAGAAAAAATACGCTCATTACGCGTTTCCAAATAACTTGCGACAGCGCGCATCACCTTTTTTCGGCGTGAATTGACGGCATGCACGGCACCCGGCATGGGCAAAGTAAACAATCCACAATGCGGGTGCAAATAGGGTTGGGCAAGGGTTTTTACGCCTTTCAGGCGGATGGTCGATACTTGAAACGCCCCGAAAAGTTTACCATCCTCGTCCAATAAAAGCAGCACCTCAACAGGATTCTTACTAAGGATGCGTGCTTCCTGCGTGAAGAGTACTCCCCCGTGTTCTCGCAGGAAGGCTTCAGCCGAGGCTTGCTCAGCAAAGTTGAAGAAAGGAACAATTGAGAACTCAGCCACTTGGTATTCTTCAGGATTTACTTCTTGAACTTTCGGTAAAGATCGAACAAAGTACGTTCTTCTGCTTCCCAATTGAAATCGTTTGCTGCTCGCTGCAAGCCTTGTTGATAGGGCGCCAGGTCGCTTGAACTCATTTCTTGGATGGCCTGCTCCAAAAGGTCGGGTTCAAACGACGCAATGGTTGTGCCGATGTGGTACTCAGTGATCAAAGCTTCGCAATCGGTTAATCGATTGGCGAGAATCGGAATGCCGGCTTGGATGTACTCAAAGAGTTTATTCGGCAAACAGTACAAATAGCTCAAACAACTTGGCTGCACCGAGAGCAAGCCCACGTCTGCCGAAGCGGTGTAGGCAAGCACCTCATGATAAGGTACGGCGGCCTGAAAATGAATATTGGCATGTTTCGCAGCGGCCGCTGTAACCAAAGTCTCCAAGCTACCATAACCCATGCAAACCAAATGCACATCAGGCAAGCGTTCAAAGGCGAGCAGCGTTTGCTCAAGTCCGCGATTGCTTACAAAAGCGCCTTGGTAGAGAAAAATTCGCTGGTCGGCAGGAATACCAAAATTCGCTCTGAACCGATCACTTTGAGCGACATCTGCTTTTCGATGCGGTGCATTTCGAATCAAGTGCACAGTTTTCAACCCATACCTGCTTTGATAGGCCTTGGCAATGGATGGGCTAACCGTAATCACATCAGATGCCCAACGAATGAAGAGCCACTCAAACGCATAAACCAAGCGGAGCATCCACCGCGGCTTGCCATTTCGTTCAGCTTCAAACTCGTGGCAATCATAGACCAACTTTAATTTTGGCCGCGTAATTTTGGCTGCAATTCCTATCGCGAAAGCTTCAGTATCGTTGCAATGCCAGACATCGAATTTGCGGTAGCTCTGAATAACGCTGAAAGCAAACTCAACAAACTTAACCAGGCGACCGATTGTGTTCTCGGGCCAAGACATTGTCTTAAGGCGAATGCGATGAACCTTCAAATCGCGTATGACTTCATGTTCAGCAACCTTGCCTTTGTGCAAGCCGACCACGTGCACATCAAAGCCGTCAGCTGCTAAAGACTCTGAGATTTTCAAGACACGGTTGTCGTTGATGAAGTTGTTTAACACAACATTTGCGATCCTCACTTTCATGCCGTTGTGGTGTTGAATCGTTTCAAAGCCATCCAAGTCATGCGCATGTTGAACGCGATGTAAATCACCTTCGTCGCGACAAACACAACCAGCGCTTGAATGGGCGAGCATCCGGCCGCATAGGCCGAAAACAATGCAACGATAATTACAACAAAGTGGATGATGTCGAGCTTCAAGATGAGTTTTTGTGCGCGAATGCGATGCAAAGTGAAAGCGAGTGCCGTTCCAATGGCATTGGCGACAAACCAAAAAATGAGGATGCGCAGGTAGCTTAGCACTTCGCGCCACGCGTCGCCAAAAACGACAGCGGTAGTTTGAGCCGGCAGCAACCAAACGAACACGATGAGCGCAACCCCAGGCAGAATCATGCGTTTGAGGCTTCGCAAATAGTCAGATTGGATGTCTCCATCACTTTGCGCGTGCGCGAGGCGTTGGTAATACACTTGCGAAAACGAGGTTGCGAGCATCGAAAGTGGGGTCATGATGATTCGCCGGGCGAGCGCTAAAAAACCGATGGTTATGAGTCCTTGTTCGCCATAGAAAAAGGTAAATAACGCAATATGTAACCACTGCGCCGACATGTTAAGCAGGCTACCTGCGATGCTGTAGCGTGGATACTCAGCAAACTGAATGGCAGCGGTTTGAACTTCGCGCCAGGTACTGCGCCGAAAAAGCTGGGGGGTTTTCTTGAATGCATTCAGCGTAAGCCAAGAAGCCGCGGTAATGTGGCCCAATACCACACCAAATATCAACCCCATGGGCTTGAACGCCGTTGACGCAAAAGCAACCTTTGCAGGCTCAGAAACCAATGGTGCTGCCGTTTTGGACGCGGCTACATTGCGGTATGACTTACTGCGCGAGAACCAGTAGCCGAGTGTTGTGGTGAGTACGAACAAGAAAATCGTTGGCGCAATCCAGATTAGTGCAGGTTCTAAACCGGGATTTCCGAAGGCATGCGCAATTTGGGTTGCACCGAGGGCGGTGATCACCAAAAGCAGCATGGCCAAGATTGCAGCTATCAGTAAGGTAAGGTGGACAACCGTGCGCGCCTCTTGATCTGCTTTCGGCAGCATCACCGCGGCTTCATACCGTCCACCCGCAACCACGCCAAGAATGCCAACGATCATCGCAAACTGTTCAAGGGTCGCAAAATCTTCTGGGGCGTAGAGGCGGCTGATCACCACCGCAAACAACACCATGACAACCTGACCGAGCGCAGTGCCGGTGAGGAGCGTCAATACGTTCTTTACGAACTCAGAAGATTTAATTTTGATCACGTGTTTAGTTCACCTGCTCGTGCTTAGGGCTCGTTGTACGTTCTTTGAGCACTCGATCAGCAGCGGCGTAGATTCGTTCGATGATATCAACCACTTTTAAGCCTTCAAGGGCATTGGTGGTGATTTGTTTTCTGCCGTGGATGGTATCAACGACATTCTCAATGACGTAACCGTGATTCGCGGCAGACCCCTTGTAGGCTCCATAATCGTTGGCCGGATTTGCCTCTGGTAAAACAGGCATTTCATACCCACGGATATCGCAGTACTCGACCTCATTCATGTATTGGCCGCCAATTTTAACGGTTCCTTTCTCGGCAACGATGGTCATTGACGACTCGTAATTCTTTCGATCAACCGCCGTTGAGAAAGCGATCGAGCCTAGGCCGCCGTTTACGAAATCGAAACTCACGAAACCAGAGTCTTCAAAATCGGTGTTGTGCTGGTGCCTGAAATCGCGGAAACGGGCCTGAATGTTATCGATGTCGCCGAAAAGCCAGTACATGATATCGATGAAATGGGAGAATTGTGTGAAGAGTGTTCCTCCATCAAGTTGCAAATCGCCCTTCCACTTGATTTTTCCGTAATAGTTGTCGTCGCGGTTCCAGAAGCAGTTGATCTGCACCATGAATATTTCACCCAGAATGCCTTGATCAACCACGCTTTTAATCCACTCAGAAGGTGGTGAATAGCGGTTTTGCATCACACAAAAGACCTGTCGTGAACGATTGAGGGAGCTATAAATGATGCGTTCGCAATCAGCTTTTGAGAGCGCCATTGGTTTTTCAATGACGACATGCTTGCTTTGGTCAAGGGAAGCTAGAGCGTGCTGTGCGTGCAATCCATTCGGTGTGCAAACTGAAACAACCTCAATTTCAGGATGCATTTTGAGCATTTCCTCTACGTCGGTATAGAACGGGATATCCCATGTTACGCCGCATTCTTCTTTTGATCTTCGGTCGCACATGGCTACCAGTTGCGCCTCATCATGACGAAGAACCATTTCAGCGTGGCGTTTACCAATATGGCCTGCGCCAATCACAGCGAATTTCAGCTTATTCAATTTGATATACTTTGGGTGTTCACAATTGGGTACAAATGTACATCTACATTTTAACTGTGGCGCACAGAACGGTTGAAGATGAGGTAGCCGAAGTTAAAAATAAAGCTCCACGGCTTTTCTTTCAACTCGTAATAATTCAGCGCTAGGCTGATTGGTCCGAGGGGCGATTGTAAAACAAGTGAGGTTGAGCCTATAAATGTCGGACGCAAGTTGAAATCGTAGGTCGGCCGACCGCTGGCACCTTCGAGTATTCTGCCATTGGCTACAAAGGCATAACCTTCAAAACGCAGATCGATCGCGTTTGTAAATCGCGTGACGAGCATCAGGCCGCCCGCTGCGTAATTGTGCGCGCGAAACTGCGGCAAAAAGAAGGTTGTGCTTTCTGCTACTGGCTGAAAGGCTTGCGCAGAAATCAGCGAGGCACGGGTGTTCTGGAACAGTGGTTGTGTTGAAACAACGCCTTCAAGCAAAACACCCGCTTTAAAAGGTCCGAAGCGGGTGAAATAGTTCGTGTAGTGCACTTTGGCCATGAACCACTCGCGGTTTGTGCGAATCGTATCTCTGTTGAGGGAGGTCGTGCCGGGTATGGTTAACTCTTCACCGACCGTTGCTTTCAATTGGAACTTCAAAAAAGTTCCCGCATTGGCGAATGCTTTGCGATTGAGCGTTGATCGTTCATAAATCACATCTCCGACAAAGGCGTTGAACTTGGTGCGATCAGCGGTATCGGTAGCGAGGAAGCTCGTGGTACGGTAATAATCGTCTTCAATGGTAGCTGCATTGCCGATGAAGTCGATCCGTCCTTTATTATTAACTGGAATGCGCACTCTAAGCCCTCCAAACTGTTCGTTGATCACAATGTATGATGGTCGAACCTCTTCAAAGAAGGTGGTGAAGCTGCTGAAATAATCCCACCGATTGAGCGTAAAAAAGGGTTCAACAGCAATGGGAACAGTAGACGGGAAGTCAAAACGTGCGCTGGCATGCACTGAGCCGTAGAACTTACCAAAGTACGAGTTCACATTGAGTGTAGCCCCTACCCTGCCGAATAAGTTATAGCGGGCATTGATGTATCCGGCATTGATTGGACGTGAGCTGAAGTTTCCGCCAGCTGAAAACAAAATGTCTTTTTCGCGGCGAACATCCATCGTGAGCGCATAAGTTTGCTGAGCGGGTTTAAAACGCGCTGTTGGATAAATGGAGTGAATGCGGTGATCTGCAAGAATACGGAAATACTCTTTTTGCAAACGGGCAGGCCGCATGGTTTCAGTTCTTCGGTTAAAGAAGCCCTTGACATAATTTCGCTGGCTGCGATCGAGACCTGTGATTGCAATTTCATCGAAGATCATGGGGCGCATTTTCATGCGAAACGCACGACGTTTGGCAACACGGTCATCGGCTGTTGTTCGGCGCGAAACCACAGCCTTTATGCTATCCATATTCGCAATGGCATTGGCATAACCGCGGTCGATAGCCAAACCGATGTCGTCGAAATCGAAGGTCCCCACCTCGAGTTCGTGGTCAACGATCATCATGTCGTCGCAGAGTGATTCGAAGTTCGTTTCAAAAACGATCATGCTTTTGAGCTGAGAAAACAAATCATCTGGATGAGGCTCTATGGAATTTGATGACACATTGCTTCCAAGGATGACATCAGGTAAGAAATCATCATAGATAATATCAGAAGGGAAGTTATTATACAAGCCCCCATCAAAAAGCAATCGGCCATCAATGTTTATCGGAGGAATATAGAACGGGTAGGTCATCGATGCACGAACCGCAGAAGCCAAATCACCTGACCGGAATACTACCGCCTCTTTACGTCCAACATCCGCAGCAACACAGCGGAACGGGATGTACAAACTATCGAAGTTGTAGTTGGCGGCGGCGGCGGCTGGTCCAAAGCCAGCCATAAGGTTGAAGTCAAAGAAAGCCGGATTAACGAGGTTTGTTGGCAGTGTGGATGAGATGATATTCTCACGCGATAATTTCACAGTTCCCATCGACGCGTCGCGATCGAAGTCTTTGTAATAATACCTGAGTTCTTCATCAATGTCACCTTTGGCCACACGGATGTAATCGTCGCTGCGCATGATCGAGTCAATTTCAGCAATGGTATATCCTGATGCATACATGGCCCCGACAATGGCTCCCATAGAAGTACCGCCTATATAGTCGATCGGAATATCATGCTCTTCAAGCGCCTTTAAAAAGCCCACGTGAGCGGCTGCACGCGCACCCCCGCCGCTCAGCACAACGCCTACACGTTGGGCATTGAGTTGAGCGCCCCAAGCGAAAAGAGCAAATAACGTAAGTCCTAATTTAAAATGACCTGCATCCAGCATGCGCATCGAGTAACCTGACCTCAAAGTTGCACCGAATTTGATGCTTTCAGATCAAGTTTATGATAAGTTACCAAAAAATGACGGTGAACGGCACAAAAAAGGCCATCTCTTGCGAAATGGCCTTTAACAGTGTTAGCGCTTAAGCTTAACGCACAATGGTCAACGGACCGCTGAAGTACTCCATACCTGAAGGGAAGTTCACACCCAGTATGTAGAAGTAGGTGCCATCTGAGGCCTCTTCTTCGCGTGGACTCCAATTGCCCTTGTAGTTGTCGCTTTCAAAAACAAGAGTACCCCAACGGTTGAATACTTGCAAGGTGCTGTTGTTGAAGAATTCTAATCCTTCAATGGCAAAGGCATTGTTGAATTGATCGCCATTGGGAGAAATGATGTTCGGAATGAATCCGAGTTCACACACTTCAAACTCTGCCACCACAATACCTGAAGTTGAGTACGAACAAGGCGCATTCATCGTTGTGGTCAATTGGTATGATCCTGGCGTAAATATCTCGATGTTGTTCGCAGTTGAAATCACTTCGTTGCCTTCATCAAGGTTCACCCATGCATAGCTATATTCCCATTCAGTCGATTGAACTGGACCGATGAAACCAACCGCTTGACCTGCACACGCGAAAACTGTATCAGGTACAATCGGTGTTGGAGGCACGGGGATATTCACCAAAACATCTGAAGTCGAAGCACACTCAGGTGCATCTGAAGGTGCAACAGTTAACGTGAAGAATGTGGGCTCGTCAAGCGATTGCACGGTTGGGTTAGCCACATTGGCGTTGTTCAATAGTTCGCCTGGATTCCAGCTGTAGGTGTAGCTCGTTCCAGCGCTCGGGTTCGCGATGCTGCCATTCAAGGTCACGGGGTTGCCGCAGTAATACAAAATCTCAGGGGTTTGAGCGATAGGCCCCTGCACTGCAACAACGTTCACGGTAGTTTCATACGAACAACCGTGGTTGTTGATGCCTGTGAAGGTGTAAACCTCAGTACCAACTTCGGTTGGTTGCACGTTAATCACGTTGCAGTTCGGAGATTGACCAATAATCGAAGGTCCTTCCCAGAAAGTCGAGTCACAAGGCTCACCGAAAGTGGGGGTAAAGGAAATCAATTCAGGATAGAGTTCAGGATCAAAGAACAAGCCCCAGTCGAAAATGAAGCCGTTATCAGAACCCCACAAATCGCAAATTTCAAGCGTCCAAGTTCCATTCAAAGGACACCCTTCGAGAATGGTCCAAGGTTGAACCGACGAATAGATCCCGGATGGAAGGGTAGAAAAATTACCCGACTCAGCCACCCATGTGCCATTTGTCGCATCGGGTGCAAACCAATAGTCATAACCGACACCTGCGTCATTGGGTAAGTTATCTAAATCTACAGGCTCTCCCAAGTAGGTTCCGCCTCCCCCTTGTTGATGCAGAACCATCGATTGCCCGTTCGGACAGATCAGGCTAATGACAATGTCACCCATGAAAGAGTGCTCAAAATTCATGAACAACGATACAAAGTCGCTCGGGTCAGAAACCGTTTGACCAGCTGTGAAACTTGAGAACGTTAATTCAGAGTCGAAGCACTGCGACTGATCATCCGGAATGAAGAGCGCTCCACCCAAATTCGCATCGGGCAAAGCATCCCATGTCACCCCAGTAACTACACCTGTAAGGTCAACTTCTTGTCCAACGCATACTTCGACATCGGTGCTAGTTCCGGTGAAATCAGGATCAGTTGAAACAAACAAGAGAATATCAGCTTGATTGTTGTTGCTGCATTCGTTGTTATCGGTTAAGTCGAGTTCAAGGCGGTATGCACCCGGCGTGGTATAGGTGTGTGTCACTACAGGTCCCGTGCTTGATTCGGTCGTGCCGTCGCCAAAATCCCATTCCCACGAAATGATTTCAAATCCGTCAGCCACTGTTGAAGCACCTGCGTTAAAGGTTACGGTTTGTCCAGGGCAAATTAATGCTGGATTATCAAGGCCCGTGTCTACAATAGCGAAAGGACGTTCACACGGGTATCCGCAGGTAATTTCAGCAGCAAAGTTTCCATTTTCGTTACCGTCAGAGGTAAACTGTACGGTTAAACACCCTGAGGTATTGGCTTCGCTGTTAAAAACGTCGAGGCTTTGGAGTTCAAAACCTGTGTAGGTGCCGATCAGTGGCGAGCCCGTATCTGGACCATCGTAAATCGACAATTGGTCACCAGCGCCAAGTGCACAAATGTTCCAGTATAAGTTGATTACGGTTTCAGGATCTTGCGCACAAATGGTGATGGTATGGTTCTCATTGGCCCCATAATCTGCGGCGCTCGCACCTGAGTCAACTAAGAATCCGATGCAACCGGTATAATCATTGCCTGAAATGAGCACTTCTTGCGCCGAAGCAACCATTGGAAGAGCCAAAAGGAGGAAAAGCAGTCGTTTCATCTTTATTTTTTTGATGCAGCAGCACGGTTCAACAATTCACGTTCAAACAACACATCAACCCGCGCTGTGCTTAAGAAAAGCAAGGTTCCTTTGTCACCCACTTGAATCAAAACAGCGTCGTTCGCCTTGAGTGGAATGTTGTACATCCGGGGGTCGAAGGTTGAAGCATCAAAGTCGGCCAATGCAACCGATTGACCGGTTGTGGTAGTGATCGCTTCCCAAGCAATCGCTGACTGCCCTATTTTTGATGTTTCGCTGAAAGACCAACCTGAAATGGCCCAAAAATCGATCTTGTCTTGGTCGCTTGTCCAGCTGTTGATTGCTGGATTATTGCCTTGCTGGGCCAGCATCCCGAAAGGGAGCGACAGCGCCAAGAGTACAAAATAAAGTACTTTCATGGTTTCCAATAAATTATGCATTCCTACGAATGAGCTACTTGCGTTTACAATGTGAAGATACACGAATTCAAGAAAAAGTTGCCTGAAGAAATGGCTTCAGGAGCAAATTAACGTTGGCTTTACGATGGGGCATTTCTACCTTCGAACGGTTCAATGGGGCAAATGCCTAATTTCGCCTCATTAAAACGCGTGCAACCTATGCTCTTAATCGAAGTAAACAACGCGCAGCTTGAGGCTGATTTTCATCGAGTTCCGGAGGTAATTTATCGCAACCATGCCAATTACATTCCGCATTTAAGGCAAGACATCGACAGTGTTTTTGACGCTAAAAAGAACCGAAATTTCCAAGATGGCGCTGCGATTCGTTGGATTGTGAGCGATTTTTCTGGCGCCCTGGTCGGGCGGATGTCTGCATTCATCGCGCAGAAGTATTCGAAGGGCATGGAGCAGCCCACAGGTGGTTTCGGCTTTTTTGAGTGTATTGATGATCAGAACGTTGCAAACTTGCTCTTCGACGCGGGAGTTGCTTGGCTGAAAGCGCGGGGCATGGAAGCTGTTGATGGCCCAATAAATTTCGGAGAAAAGGATCGGTTTTGGGGCTTGTTGGTGAAGAATTTCGTCGACATTCCCAGCTATGCAATGAACTACAACCTGCCGTATTACCAGCAGTTGTTTGAAAATTATGGATTTCAGTTGTATTACAATCAGTATGTATACAAGCGCGACTTGCATGTTCCAGCGCAGGAGGTTTTCGTGCGCAAGTACAATGCGGTGATGGCCGACTCCGATTACCGCATTGCGAACATTCGAGGTCGTTCATGGGAAGAGGTCGCGAGCGATTTTTGCACGGTATATAACAATGCTTGGGGTGGCCACCACGGCTTCAAGTCGATGCCAATTACTCAAGCGCGCAAGATTATGAAGGCGTTAAAGCCCATTGTTGATCGCGACATCGTTGTGTTCGTTTATCATAAGAATCAACCGATTGCTTTTTACGTGAACATTCCAGAATTGAACGAAATTTTCAAGCATGTCAACGGCAATCTGAACCTCCTTGGTAAGTTGAAGTTTTTATACCACAAGCTGCGCCGAACGCCGCAGATTATGGTTGGCATAGTTTTCGGGGTTGACCGCGCCTACCACGGCAAAGGCATTGAAGGCGCGATGATCAAGTGGGCTGAAGACCACATTGTAAGCTTGAACCGTTATCACGTGACCACTTTAACTTGGATCGGAGATTTCAATCCGAAAATGATGCACGTGTCTGAAAACCTCGGAGCAGAATTATCCCGAACGTTTATTACTTACCGTTACTTGTTCGACCGCGCTAAACCGTTCAATCGGGCACCGATTGTTGAGTGATCAATCAAACTGCTGCAACTCAACCAAGTTTCTATACACCCCATTTTGCTCCATCAATTCGGCATGGGTGCCCAGTTCAGCTATTCTACCCTCTTGAACGACCGCAATAAGGTCAGCATTCTGAATGGTGCTCAATCGGTGTGCAATGACAAGCGAAGTGCGGTTCTTCATGAGATTGAAGATGGCGTCTTGGACCAATTTCTCACTTTGGGTATCGAGTGCGCTGGTGGCTTCGTCTAAGATCAAAATCGGCGGATTCTTATACACCGCTCGCGCAATGCTAATGCGCTGCTTCTGACCGCCACTGAGCTTATTGCCGCCATCGCCTACAACGAAGTCATATCCGCCCGTTAGGGCGTGAATAAACTCATGGGCATTGGCAACCCGCGCGGCTTCCATCACACGATCCATATCGGGCGTTTCATCACCTAAGGCGATGTTGGCGGCAATGGTATCATTGAACAAAATCGCATCTTGGGTAACCACACCCATTTTTGCACGCACTGCATGCAAACGGTAATCGGTTAAGGCTATGCCATCAATGCGAATGGCACCTTCATTCACATCGTAAAACCGGCCGAGCAAATTGGCCAAGGTTGATTTACCGCCGCCTGATGGTCCGACCAGAGCAACCATTTGGCCTTTCTGAATGGTCAAATTCAAATCTTGAATGATCGGCTTATCGCTGTACGAAAAATGCACATTCTCAAATTGGATGTCCTTCTGAAAGTGCTCCAATTCTATGGCGTTGGGTCGGTCGGTGATGGGATTTTCAGCATGCATGATCGTGTTGATGCGGTCGATGCTGGCTCCGCCCTTGTTGATTTTGAAAATTGCGTCTGAAAAGGCTTTTGCCGGTGCGATGATCTGCGAAAAGACAACGAGGTACCCAATGAATAGGTCGCCAGACATTCCACCATCGCCCTTTAATACAAGCATGCCACCCACGTACAAGAGTATTGCAATTACACTCAGTGAAATAAACTCACTCATCGGAGACGCTAGGTACTCGCGCTTGTAAAGCTTGCGCATCAGTTGAAAATAACTCTCGTTGTGGCGATCAAAACGGGCAAAAAATGCGCTTTCAGCATTGAAGGCTTTGACGATTTTCAGTCCTCCGATCGATTCTTCAATGACCGAGATCAGTTCACCAAGTTTGTCTTTGCCTCGTTTGGCTGCGTTTTTCAAACTCTTGGCAATGCGCGAAATCAAGAAGCCTGAAACGGGCAAAAATATCAGTGCAAACAAGGTCAACTTCCAGTTGATGCTGACGAGTGTGACCAAAGACAAAACGATCATCAAGGGAGATTTCACCAACACTTCGAGTGTGCCAATCACTGAGAATTCGATCTCCATGAGGTCGTTGGTCATGCGCGAAATCACATCGCCCTTGCGCTCGTCGGAATAGTAACCAATGGGCAAACACACGGCTTTTTGATACAACTTCTTGCGCAGGTCACGAGCCACCCCTGTGCGAATTGTGGCCAAGCTGAAAAGCGCTAAATAACCTACCAGGTTCTTGAGTAAGGCCAAAGCGACAATGAACACGCACATCCAGAGGAGCGCTGCCCCTTGGCCGTTCTCGACGACATACGCATCAAGCGCTGCAGCAATTTCACCATACCAAAACTCGCCTGTGCTTTGGTTGGCGGTGTCGGCAGCAGTATCGCGAGTTTGGGTTGTAAAAAGAATGCGCAAAAACGGCACCACGCTCAAAAAAGTGAAGAGCGATAAAATGGCATTCAAGAAATTGAAAAAAATGTTTGCGTACAAGTTGCGCTTGTACGCTTTGACCATGCTAAAAATCTCCCAGAATTTCTTCATTTCAGCAGCCGATGTAGTTCCAAGGGGTAATGCGGTTGAGCTCTTCGCGCACCGCTTCTGTCACTTGCAAGGTTTGAATAAAGTCGCGAATTGCCGCCTCATTCATCACGCTGTGGGTTCGAGTGAGTGCCTTTAACGCTTCGTAAGGTTGTGGATAGCCTTCACGTCGTAAAATGGTTTGTATGGCCTCAGCCACCACCGACCAGTTCGCTTCGAGGTCAGCATCGAGGGCGGTGCGGTTCAAGACCAACTTGGAAATGCCTTTTCGCGTGGCACCAAAGGCGAGCAATCCGTGAGCCAATGGCACACCGATGTTGCGCATCACAGTTGAATCAGTCAAATCGCGTTGAAGCCGTGAAATAGGCAGCTTGGCGGCGAGATGTTCGAACAAAGCGTTTGCGAGTCCGAGGTTTCCTTCGCTGTTCTCGAAGTCAATCGGATTTACCTTGTGGGGCATGGCCGATGAACCTACTTCATTCGCATTGATGCGCTGCTTGAAATAATCCATGGAGATGTAGGTCCACAAATCGCGATCAAAGTCGATGAGAATGGTATTGATGCGTTTCAAGGCATCGCAGAGCGCCGCAAGGTTATCGTAGTGCTCAATTTGTGTGGTAGTTTGCGAGCGATTGAGGCCTAGTACCCCATCCACGAAGTGGTTACCAAAACCTACCCAATTGAATGCTGGAAAGGCTACGGTATGGGCATTGAAATTGCCTGTAGCACCGCCAAATTTTGCGCTGAAGGGAATGCCTTTCAAACGTTCAATTTGGATTTCGAGGCGTTCAACAAACACCCCCAACTCTTTACCCAAACGCGTAGGCGAGGCCGGTTGACCGTGGGTGCGCGCAAGCATAGGTACTTCTTTCCATTCTTCGCGCAAAGCGCGGATGTCAGCCACTAAATGCTCAAGCTCAGGAAGATAAACGTTGTTTAATCCCTCTTTCAAGGATAACGGCGTAGCCGTGTTGTTGATGTCTTGCGAGGTCAGGCCAAAGTGTACAAACTCAAGGATGGCGGTTAAACCGAGCGATTCAAGTTTTTCTTTCACGAAATACTCGACGGCCTTGACATCGTGATTGGTGATTTTCTCGGTCGCCTTAATCTTGAGTGCATCGGCCTCGGTAAACTGGGTGTGGCACTTGCGCAAGGCTGCCTTTTGTTCACCTGTTAAGGGCGCGAGCTGTTTCAATCCGAAATCTGAAAGTGCGATCAAATACTCGACTTCAACAAGTACGCGGTAACGAATCAAACCGAATTCTGAAAAATAGGGCGCTAAAGCCTCTACTTTGCTACGGTAACGACCGTCGATGGGTGAAATGGCCGTGAGGGCGTTGAGTTCCATGCCTAAAAATTGGAAAAGGCAAAGGTAAGGGTTACGCGCGACTCAGCGCATGAGGATTACATGCCCAGTTGATTCATGCACCTCGAGGTCTTCAGCGGTGACTTTTAATGTCCAAACATATACCCCATTCGGTGAAAAATATTCACCGTCGTTGACCTCTCCCAACCAAGGTTCACCCGGCGTATTGCTATGGAAGACACTTTGCCCCCAACGGTTAAAAACCTGTACTTCGTACTCGACAGCGCCTATGACAACAGGCATCCACACTTCATTTACGCCATCTTGATCGGGCGTAAACACATTGGGTACGAAAACCCTCAATTTCTCAATCAAATCAATGGTTCGACAAAAAGAATCAACACATCCATTTGAATCGGTCACCCGCAGGCAAACTTGGACATCGTTGCCCCCGTGGTCGAGGAGGTTGTAATCAAGGGTTAAACCACTTCCAATGAGTTGTCCCATGGTGTACCAATCCCAACTGATTGCACCTTCGGCCTGTTCCTGGAGTTCAATGAAAGGATTGTCAGTGGTTGGAAAGATTGGTGTGTAAACAAACCCTGAGGTGGGCAGCGGCAGCGCACAGACCATGTTGTTATATTGGATGCTTGATGTACACCCTTGGAAGCTCGTCAACGTCAATCCGATGTCGTAGCAACCAGGCTCAGTAAAGGTGTGTACCGCAGTGCCACATGATGTGCCAAAAGTGCCATCCCCGAAGCTCCATTGGCAGAAGGTATTTTGCAGTGAATCTTGCACGAACTCTGTTGTGAACGGAATACATCCAGTGAATGTGTTCGTTGTGAATGTTGGAACCGGGAGCGGATAAACGTTCACCGTATGCGTGCTGGTGGTGCCGCACACCCCTGGTATGGAATAGGTAACAACATGGCTTCCAGCCCCCGCTGAAATAGGATTGAATACGCCTGTTGAACTGATGCAGTTCCCACAATCGGCTGACCACACCCCACCCGGTTCAGCAGCCGTAAATTGTTGTCCGCCGGCATTGATGCAATACCCCGGATCAGCGGTGATCGAGCTGTCATCGTTGGGAATCACGACTACATTGATTTGATCGGTATCGCCGCAGAATCCAGCCAAAGTATACGTCACCGTGTATTGCCCAGGCGTGAGCCCTGTGGTCGTAAAAATTCCCGTTTCTGAATCGATGCAATCGCCGCAGTTGGCAGTAAATACGCCACCTTGGTCGGCAGCAGTGATTTGAACTTCACCCCAACCGACGCAATAGCTACCCACCGGTTGCAAAGTGGCATCAGCACTTTGTTCAACGGTAACGGTAAGTTGTTGCTGATCAGGACACAATCCTCCGATGGAGTAGGTAATGGTGTGCTGACCGGGGCCAGCCATCACCGGATCGAACGAACCGTTTACCCCGTTGATGCAATTGCCACACGTCGCCGTAAAAACACCACCTGGGTCAGCCGTTGTGAGCAGCACATTCCCTGCTCCCGTGCAGAGAATTCCAGGGTCGTTAATATCCGCACTGGGCTGTTGCACAATCTCAACATCGGTTTGATCGCTGACCGGACATTGGCCGGGGATTGCATAGGTTAGTGTGTACCATCCGGCCGTTAGGCCGAAAGGATCAAAAATACCATTGGCAGTTACACAATTGCCGCAATTTGCACTCCACGAACCGCCTGGAGCATTCACCGACAACGTGATCGGTTCGCCGCTGTTACACAAATCAGGAACCGCAGCAATCACCGGCTCGGTAACGGGAATCACCACAATATCAACCGCGTAGGTATCGGGACAAGCATCGGTGAAAGCGTGGGTGATTGTAAATGTACCTCCACCGGCGGCTTCAGGACTAAAAATACCGCCTGCTGTGATGCAGTTCACACACGTCGCTGACCACGAACCTCCAGATTGGCTGGCCGCAGGTGTCACAGCACTGGCGTTTTCACAAACTTCGGCGGGTATCGTGAAATCGGCAATGCTTTGGGCAATTACCTCAATCTCGCTGGTTGCCGCTGTTGGGCAAGTACCGGCGTGCTGATAGGTCACTGTAAACGTGCCTGGACCCGCGATTTGAGGCGCGAATGAACCCGTTAGGGCATCAATGCACGCGCCGCAATCTGCACTCCAACTGCCACCTGCTTGAGCCGCGACGAGTGTAAAAGCTTCGTCTGAAGAGCAGAAAGGTCCGGCGGGGGTTACACTTGGATCAGGATCTTGGAGCACGTTGAAATCCACGGTTGACGTGATGGGTCCACATTCCCCATCGAGGGTTTGACTAACCCAGTGCGATCCACTTCCTGCTGCGACAATGTCAAACAGGCCATTTTGACTGATACACGCGCCGCACGATGAATCCCAAACGCCACCAACGTCGATTGCTTCGAACTGGAAACTACCCTGCGAAATGCACAAATCTTGGGTGTTGGTGATGGTTGGATTGGGAACATCTTCAATCAAGGTATTCACCGTAACCGTGAACGTATCATCTACCACAACGACTTCCCCACCACAACCGGTATAGGTTGCTTCAGCCGTGTAGGTCGTGGTAGCGGTAGGGCACACATCAAGTGTGTTTCCGCTGCCAACAAGTGCACCATCAGCATACCAGCTCACAGAGTAAGTAGGCTCGCCGCCTGAAGGGGTAAAGCGCCATGCTTCATTGTTTGCAGACCAGTTACCTGTATTGCGACCGGGCGGAGTGAAGCCCACGCTGCCCGCCGCGTTTTGGATACCAATGATGGCGCGACCGCCATTCCACCCGCCACACGTTGGCTTATTCAGTACGTAAACATCGATTGCATTGGTGGTTTCGTAGAGTACGATTTGTGTGGTGCTTTGCAAGCTATTGCAAGAGAAATGGCATACCGCATTATAGCTCAGCACAAAAGTTCGGCAGGGCTGGGCACCTAAAACTTGATACCGCACTTGACCGCAAACGGAAGGGTCAATGTCGTGATATACGCCAAATATTGAATTCACTGGCAAATTCGCACTGGGTACTGCTGCCGTAAAAGCCCACGGGCAATATTGGTTCGCTGATGCCGGATTGAAAGAAATGGAGCCGTTTGAGCAAACCGCAATTTGGTTGTAACTCGTTCCGAAGAAGCAAAAATCGAAAGGCAAGTTGATGGCACCGCTGTAGACATCGTCAATGCCAATGAAAAGCTGGTTACCCAGGTTGAAAGGGTATGGTGGGTTGTATGGAATCGAACTTACTGAGTAGCTTGTGGTACTCCCTGTTTCGAAAGGATTCGCATCAAGCGAAACACAGGGTTCATCGCAATCAATTTCAATCGATGACTCGCCATTAGAGCTTAAGACGTTTACTGACGGACATCCCGTTTGGGCGTTCAAATCAAAAACTGCAGCCAAGAAAGGCAGCAGCACGAGCAGCATGCGGACGATTCTGATCAAGATTAAAGTTTTCTTAGACTGCTAATATCGTGAATTCCGACGACATTTGCACAAAAACCTGGTTTCAAGCAAATTGGAGGTCGTACAAGCGTTTGTAGGGCCCTTCAGTGTTCAACAATTGTTGATGGTCGCCCATTTGCACCACCTTACCTTTATCCATCACGATGATGCGGTCAGCCTTTTGCACCGTGCTCAATCGATGCGCAATTACGATCGACGTGCGTCCTTCAGTGATGCGCTCAATGGCTTTTTGAATGAGTTCTTCGCTTTCGGTATCGACGCTCGATGTGGCTTCATCGAGAATAAGCACTGACGGATTGTGGACATAAGCACGTAAAAAAGCTAACAACTGGCGCTGACCAACACTGAGCGTCCCTCCCCTCTCGCGTACATTGTAATCATAGGTTCCAGGAAGCCTCATGATAAAGTCATGTGCGCCTATGGCTTGTGCGGCGGCGATTACCTCCTCACGAGAAATATTCAGGTTACCCAGCGTAATGTTATTGTGAATCGAATCGCTAAAGAGGAACACTTCTTGCAAAACTACCGCAACATGGCTTCGAACGACCGAAAGTTGCAGGTCGCGCAAGTCGATGCCGTCGAGTTTAATTTGCCCCTTTTGGTACTCATAAAAACGGCCAATGAGGTTAATCACCGATGACTTACCTGCACCTGTAGCACCAACAAAGGCAACGGTTTGTCCGGCCTCAACGGCGAAGCTAACGTCGCGCAGCACCCAATCTTCATCTTCGTACGCGAACCACACATTCTCAAAGTCAATAGCGCCTTGAAGTTTTGCAGGCGCTTGGATACCTGTATCGGGGATGAACTCAGACGTATCGATGACGTTGAATACGCGCTCCGCATTTACGACGCCCATTTGCAGCACGTTGAAGCGATCAGCGAGCATGCGAATTGGACGGTAGAGCATAAACACGTACAATATGAATTCAAGCAGCGTACCTAGCGATATGTCACCGCTGATTGCATCACGCATACCCCACCAAAGTAAGAGTGCTACACTGGCCGCTGAAAGCAATTCAACCACCGGGAAAAAGATGCTAAATGCCCAAATCGAACTGATGTTGGCATCGCGGTGTTCAGCATTAATTTTTACGAAGCGGTTATATTCGCGTTTTTCACGGTGAAAAACTTGCACGATGCTCATACCAGTGACGTGCTCTTGCACGAAAACGTTCATTCGGTTGACCGTGTTGCGCACATCTGTAAATGCGGTGCGGATGGCCTTTTGAAAGATGCGCGTTGCAATGATCAGCACGGGAATCGGAGCGAGCACGATGATGCTCAACTTCCAATCGGTATAGAACATGACGGCGAGTACTACCGCCAGTTTCAGCAAGTCCCCTACCACATTGAGCAATCCATCAGAAAAGATTTGGGCAATGCCATCGATGTCAGAAACCAAACGGGTTACAAAAGCCCCTACTGGGTTTTTATCGAAGTAACGCAGCTTGAAAGAGAGTACGTGCTTGTATAGGTTCGAACGCAGATCCAGTGTTACGCTTTGCGCGACCCAATTGGCGAGGTAGGTTTGATAAAACTGAAGCAGCGCCTCGATAACGAGTAAAACCACTACGGCGAGCAACATGTACAGCAAACCTTCATTGGGGCTCCATGCCCATCCAGCCGTTAGGCTGTGAAAAAAAACTTTCACCCCCTTCATGCTCTCAACAGGGACTTGAGCGATGTAGGCGTCAAGTGCATACCCCATGAGTGCGGGACGAATCCAAATGATCAGTGAAAGCAGAATAACGAGCAATCCTGTGAGTCGGAAATACAAGCGGTATGGCTTGACCAATCGGAGAACCCGACCCATCAAATGCGCGTTGAAAATACTACCTGCGTTGGATGATTTACTCAAGGATGCTAAAACTGAGATGCAAAGTTACGAAAACGGATAGCGAACATCCGTTAAAAATAACCCATGTGCAGCTACAGATGTTCCAGCAGCAGAGCGATCTTTCGCTTGAACGATGGCCTGGAATGTCTTCAGATCAATTTTACCTCGCCCGAGGTCAATCATTGTTCCAACAATCGAACGCACCATGTTCCGCAAAAAGCGATCGGCTGAAATTTCGAAACGGTAACCTTTGCTATGCGCTACCCACTTACAGGCTGTAAGTGCACAGAAGGTGGTGTGTTGATTTCCTCCTGCCTTGCAAAAGGATGCAAAATCGCGCGTTTGAAGTAATATTTGGGCGCCCTGATTCATGCGATCGACATCGAGTTGGTAGGGTGTAAAAACAGAAAGCCCCTCGGTAAAGGGGTCTTTCTGCGTATGAAGGTGAAATTGATAGCTTCGTTCAGTTGCGCTAAAGCGGGCGTGCTGGTCTTTGTCAACCGGAAAGATTTGAAACACCGCGATATCATCCGGTAGCATGGCATTCAACTTCTTTGCCGTTTTATCGCGATCAAATTGAAAATCTGCGTCGAAATGGGCAAAGAACGAAGAAGCATGAACCCCTGTATCGGTTCGTCCGCACCCCACCGTTTCTACAGGCACGCGCAAGAGCATCGCGAGCGCATCATGCAGTGTACCTTGCACCGTTTGGTCACCGGGCTGAACTTGCCATCCGCAGTATGCGGTTCCTCGGTAGGCCAAATGTATGAAGTAGCGCTGCATGGGGTTTTGCTTAGCTCCAGGTCGCGATGCCTTCGCTCACGTAGGCACCTTCTCTGAGCTTGTCTTGCACTTTTTTGAAGGTATCGATGGTGTACTGAACGTCTTCAAGGGTATGCACTGCGGTAGGAATCAAGCGAAGCATGATCACGTCGCGCGGTACCACAGGGTATACAACGATCGAACAGAAAATGCCATAATTCTCACGCAAATCGAGCGTAAGGTTTGTTGCTTCACCCAAGCCACCAGACAAAAACACTGGCGTTACCGCTGAGTTTGTTTTGCCGATATTGAATCCTGCTTCAGTCAACCCTTTTTGCAAAGCATTGGCGATTTTCCAAAGGTTTTCTTTAAGTTCAGGACGGGTGCGCATCATTTCCAGACGTTTGATTGCACCAATAACGATAGGCATCGGGAGTGATTTGGCAAAGGTTTGCGAGCGCATGTTGTAACGCAAGAAATCGATCACGTGCTCATCAGCTGCCACGAAGGCCCCCACGGTTGCCATTGATTTGGCAAAAGTTCCGAAATAAACATCGATTTCGTGTTGCACACCTTGTACGTCGCCCGCGCCGCGGCCAAGTTCACCGATGGTTCCAAAACCGTGGGCATCATCAACAAAGAGACGAAAACCGAACTCTTTCTTGAAGCTCACAATTTCTTTGAGTTTACCTTGGTCGCCTGCCATCCCAAACACCCCTTCGGTAATAACGAGGATACCGCCACCGCTGGCATCGGTAATTGACTTCGCGCGACGGAGTTGCTTTTCGAAGC
>CAMCHP010000035.1 GCA_945874695.1 Chryseobacterium gleum | reverse complement strand
TCGACGTTGGTAACTCAAAGCCTTCTCGTACTCCCCATTTTTCTCCCAAAAATGACCGATTCGACCAAGCACATCGGCTTCACCGGCAGAATCACCCAAAGACTGAAAGCCAGCCAAAGCTTCATCATAGTGTTTAATACTCCCCTCGTGATCTCCAGTGTAGTAATATACCCGCCCCAATTCAGCCAAGGTTGCAAAAAGTAGGGCCTCCTCGCGGGTGCCCATCAAATAGCGCTCTGCATCGAGAAAATGCTCGACAGATGCCTCGAAACTACCTAACTCAAAATAGAATTGCCCCAAGAGGTGATGGGCTTGTGCTGCTGAAACACTGTCATTGCTTTCAATGGCTTTGGCCAGCTGCGCGCGTGCAACGACGAATGTAGAGTCGTTCACGGCACCACTTTGCGGTGAGCGATACTCACTTCCAGCATCGAAACCCTGTCCAACGCATGTTGGGCTACTCCATGCAGCAAGTGCGCACACTACAAGCAGTTGTCTGAAGTTCATACGTCAAAGCTCATGCATGCATGTAACCTCAATGTAAAGCCAAGCTTACCGTAAAAATTAGTTTCGTCAAACTGAAACGCACCAAACAAGCCCGTTAATCGGTGGTGCTTGCTCTCACCGGTCGTTCATGCCTTTGCCCGCAAAGATCAGTGGGGCCCATTTGGCAATGCGATCACGGCGGGTTTGCGCCTGTTTGGCCTGACTGATATGAAGAATATACCCTCGCTGCCGACCGGGTGTGAGCGCAAAAAACGCTTTTTCGAGCGCTTTGTCTTTGCTAAACGCTTCTTTCATCTCCTCAGGTAAAGGCTCAAGTTCTTTTTTTAATTCAACTTTCGCACCCGATTTGGTGAGTGCGATCGCTTCATGGAGGTAGGCTTTCAGCGTAGACTCAAGCTGTACCACCTCGTCAACCGTGGTGAAACGAATCACGCGTGCGGCTTGTGAATTCTCGCCGGGTTTGGTTAGAATATTCGCCGTATCGCGGAGCAATGCACCCTGCAAAAACCCCAGTGTACAAGCGGCATTCAACGCGCCCAGTAGCACAACATTTACACCGTCAATGGTGTAACACGGCACGCCCCATTTTCGCTCTTCAACAAGGCCGCAGTCGAGAATAATCTCGCGCAGCAAGGCCAAGGGCTCAGTGAACTTGTGTACCCTGCACTTTGGGGTATCATATAATTCGCAGCGGCCGCATCCGCTTGTGAAAAAAACATCAACGCTTGGGTTTCGTTCTGATCGGCTCATACGCTTCACACTTTGAGTGTAAAATTATTTTTTTTTGCCCCTTCGGGGGATGGGTGGTCACCTCTTTTCTGCCGTTCACCCATCCCCCGGAGGGGCAAAAAGCCAAAAAAATGGCCACTCAAGACATACTCGAGTGGCCATTGCTACAAAGGGTTAAGAATGTTTACATTAATCGCAGGTCGTACCTAATGTTGCTAAGAACACAATAAGGTCACCCACGTTTATGACACCATCTTGGTTGAAATCAGAAGGACAGTCGTTTGTAACAAAAATACAGCTGCCATTGTCATCGACTGCTGCAGGATCATAGTTGGCGGCATCGGGATAAGTGCAACCTTGCGGATCACTTTCGAAAAGGCAAGAACCGTTATCCGCAGTGGCACTCGGGTCATAATTGAGTGCATCTGGATTCATACAACCGTACACTAGCTCCAGGAAGATGCAAGAGCCATTATCGATGGTTGCGTTCGGGTCATAATTAAGCGCCGCAGGATAGGTACAACCTGCGCAGCTGTTGTTTTCGCAGCTTCCATCATCGGTGTTTGCATTCGGGTTATAGTTGCAAGCAAACGTCACTAAACAGCCGAATACAATGCATGAGCCGTCATCGATCGTAGCGGCCTCATTATAATTTGCGGCAATCTCATTTGTACAACCCACGCAGGAATCAAAATCACACTGCCCGTTATCAGCGGTTGCTGCGGGGTCGAAATTACATGCCAATTGATCGGTACACCCGAGTACGTCATAAGAACAAGTGTCGTCATCATCCGTCGCCAAAGGATCATAATTCGATGCATTCGAATCAGTGCAACCAAGGATCTCGTTCTCATCACACACACCATCTTGATCTGTATCATTGATGCACAAACCGTCGCAATCAAGAACTGGATCATTCGAGAAATCGCAGTTTACTTGGTTTTCAACCGTAACATCGGCAAAACCAGCAGGGGTTGTGTAATCATAGTGGTAGGTTGTCCAGCCCGAATTGATATTCGCCCAGTAATATGACAACTGGAAAGGCGCAGTATCTAGGGTGTTCAGGAGGAAGTAGAGGTTGTCGACAATGCCATTGAGGTAATTGCCATAAAACTCGCCTATTTCAAATACCTGTTGGTTCCCGAGGTAGAGATAAAAGGCGTCGCCCCGTGGGTTCTCACTTTGGAAATCAAAGTTGATCTCGGTACCACCGTCAACAAACACCATGCGGTCGAAGGTGAGCACTTCAACGAAGCCGCTCGTATAGCTCATCGCATAGCTCACCGGTTGCTGAGACGAATAAGCTTTGATATCGCAACCTTCAAAGATTGCATTCTGCCAGAAAGGAACATCGCAGGTGTTCAGCCCGCTAAATCCGGCATCAAGCGTCCAATCATTTACGTTTACCTCGAATGATAGGGTGGCGTTATCACCGTTCTGGATTCCAGCAGGCAAATTACCTCCGTTGGCTGAAGTTACCGTTGAGCTGAACGCGACCGTAACCATACCACCTTGATCAGTAGCGTCGGGGCTATAGTTGCATGCATTCGGATCAGTACAACCTGGGACTTCATTCTGATCACAAATGCCATCGCCATCTGAATCAGCGAGGCAGTTTCCGATGCAATCATAGCCTTGATTGGGGTATTCACACGATCCATCGTCTTGTGTTGCAGCTTCATTATAGTTGCACGCATCATTGTCTGTACAACCCAGCACAACGCCTAAGCACATGCAAGCCTCATCGACTGTATCGTTCACCGTTTGCGGGTTTCCGTCGTCACATGAGTCACCCGGATAGACCAAGCACGAGCCGTCATCGTCTGTTGCAAATGGATCGTAATTGCAGCTTTGATCATCGGTACAGCCTGCCAATTCGAGTTGGTCACAAATACCATCTTGATCTGAATCAAACAAACAATTTCCATCACAATCGAAAACAGCGTCATCAAAAGCAATGCAAGCTTCCGTTGCAACTACAGAAACATCGGCAAAGCCTGCAGGGGTTGTATAGTCGTAGTGGTAGGTTGTCCAGCCAGAGTTGATATTTGCCCAGTAATAGGACAACTGGAAAGGCGCAGTATCTAGGGTGTTCAGGAGGAAGTAGAGGTTGTCGACAATGCCATTAAGGTAGTTGCCATAGAACTCGCCAATTTCAAATACCTGTTTGTTCCCGAGGTACAAATAAAAAGCGTCGCCCCGTGGGTTCTCACTTTGGAAATCAAAGTTGATCTCCGTGCCACCGTCAACAAACACCATGCGGTCGAAGGTGAGCACTTCAACGAAGCCGCTTGTATAGGTCATCGCATAGCTGACCGGTTGCTGTGCCGAATAGGCTTTGATATCGCAACCTTCAAAGATTGCATTCTGCCAGAAAGGAACTTCGCACGTGTTCAGCCCGCTAAATCCGGCATCAAGTGCCCAATCATTTACGTTTACCTCGAATGATAGGGTTGCGTTATCGCCATTCTGGATGCCCGCAGGCAAATTACCTCCGTTGGCTGAAGTTACCGTTGAGCTAAACGAGACCGTAACAACACCACCTGGATCAGTAGCCTCGGGGTTGTAGTTGCATGCATTCGGATCAGTACACCCGGGGACTTCATTCTGATCGCAAACGCCATCGCCATCTGAATCAGCGAGGCAGTTTCCGATGCAGTCATAGCCTGCGAGGGCATAACTGCACGAGCCATCGTCTTCTAGCGCATTCTCGTCATAATTGCAAGCAAGCGGGTCAATACAACCAGACATGTCAGGCACACAAGAAGAAGCGCAGAGTGCAGGGTTTAGGATATTGTAAAAAGAACCCAGTGATATAAAATAGTTATTGATGTTGTCGTGAGCCAGCCAACCGCCAGGAAGCGAGCCATTGTGTCTCTGAATCAAGAAATGTCGATTGCCCCCATTCCAGTACTCTTGGCCATTGTTCTGCACCCAAATTTGAATGTTAGATGGCATTTGTAATGAATCAGCCCACTGTACGATATTTGGGATTTGCTCAAGATCTGTCCAATCAGCGAGGCTGTAGTTAGGCCCAAACTCATTGATGCACTGCTGGTTGGGATCAGCTTGTTCAGTAAAGAACGTGCTGGTTAATTGATATACCGTTTGATTGGATAAGATTGTTGCGCATGATCCATCATCGATCGTTGCAAGGGGGTTGTATTCGCAGCTTTGCGGATTGGTACACCCCGTTTGTTCGCCCACGCAATCACAATTCTGATTGTATGCATCATTTATTGTTGAAGGGTCATTGTCATCACAGCTGTCACCCGGGAAAACGGTGCATAAAGCATCGTCACTCAAATTTGCAATTGGGTTGTAATCGCATGACAGCGGATTTGTACACCCTTGTACACAGCTTGGTGCGGGAAGGTTAGGATCAAAACAATTGCCACATGGATCGAGCATATAATCACCACCGCAAACTCCTGAACAGTCGATAATGTAGGCGCATCCCCCATTGTCACAAACGGCAAAAGGATCGAAATTGCATGCGTTCACATCTGTGCAACCATCGGGCAATTGACATGACCCGTCGTCACATGTGGCAAGCGGGTTGTAATTGCAGGCCAAGGAATCAGTGCAACCATCAGGGAGTAAGCAGTCATTGCTCGCAATATTTGCAACCGGGTTGTAGTTGCATGCTTCTGGGATCATGCATCCTTCAATCTCCAAAACGCAACTTGTTGCACAGAGTGCCGGCTGAACGAGACCGTACCAAGACCCCAAAGCGAGGAAGCTGTTATTGATGTCATCGTAGCCCCCCCAATCACCAGGCGGCACGCCATCTTGTCTTTGCACTAAGTAATGGCGATTCGAGCCGTTCCAAAATTCTTGCCCGTTATTCTGCACCCAAAACACTTGATATGGATCAATACCAATTGAATCAGCCCATTGCACAATGTTCGAAATTTGTTCGAGTTGCGTCCAATCAGCAAGGGCATAATTGGGTCCAAACTCATTTATACACTGTTGATTTGGATCTGCCAATTCAGTAAAAGAAGAGCTTGTAAAGTGAAAAATAGGTGTTGCAATACTGAACGAAATACACGACCCATCATCAATGACGGCAAGCGGGTTATACTCGCAACTATTTGGGTTTGTACAACCTGATATTTGGCCCACACAATCACAATTCTCTGCTACCAAATCATTCACTGTTGCTGGGTCTCCGTCGTCACATGAGTCTCCTGGATATGTAAAGCACAGTTCAACTCCTCCCTCAGAGGCCGCCGGGTTATAGTCGCAGCTTGTCGGGTCGGTACAACCCAATACGGGTGCCGCTTGTGTATTCTTACACATTACATACCGCAACCCATTCCATGACCCTACGTCAATAAAGTTGTTATTGATCGTAGCGTGTATCAACCAACCTGATGGGTAAATATTGTTGTGTCGGGCCATAAAATAATGGCGATTGGCCGAGTAAAAGTAGGCCCCATTGTAACGCAGGTATATTTCTTGGTTATAGAAGAAGCCGATAGAGTCGGCCCACTGAACAATGTTCGGAATGGCAACAATATCGTTCCAATCAGCGAGATATGCTTGCGGCCCAAACGTTGATTGACATACCGCTTCGAGATTATCGCTGTGAAGATGCAACGTCGGTGTAATGCTCAGTGTTTGCTGAGCAAAACCTGATTTTGCGAAAAACAACATCAAAGTGAATAATAGAATTCGTGTCATGATAGACTATTTAGTTAAACAATTGTACTCGGTTACAGTCAGTTAATAAAATTTAGTCACCTAAAAAACGAGCTCAGGCATATGAACTCTCCTTGAAACAAATCTCACGGCGCTTGTGCCTCACAAAAAGTTCCAAAAGCACCTAAGAATAGCAGCAAGTCGGCCGAATTGATTATGCCATCATTGTTGAGGTCAGCCGGACAAGCGTCCACTTCATTTATAAATTGACAGCTCCCATCATCCGCTGTCGCATTTTGATCAAAATTCTGTGCACCAGAATAGGTACATCCCAGAACTTGAATCGGGTATTGGCAAGAGCCATCATCTACCGTCGCTGATGGATCATAATTGAGTGCATCTTGATAGGTGCATCCGCAAATATCAATAGATGGGGCAAGAACAAGTTCACCCTCGAAATTGCATCCATTGCTATCAACCACAACAAAACCAAAAGAACCGGACTGCATTGGTTGAGATCCGTCAATCCAAGTGATGTCATATGGTGCAGTTCCTCCTGATGCATTCCAATTCACAATGCTTGAAGTTGAGCAATCGCTGATCAAACCTGCTATTGCGGCAACCAAAGGCATCGGCTGTGTAATCAAAAAAGTAGAGTCTATGGCGCATCCGATGCTATCGGCTACAATTAATGAATGGCCTCCCGGTTGAAGCGCAGCTGGATCGGAGTCGCCCCAATTGAAAGTATAGGGTTCAATTCCGCCGTTCACATTTGCCAAAGCCTGCCCGTCATTTAAGCCAAAGCACGAAATGTTTTGGAGCGTCAACTCTAAATGCGGATCGCTAACGCGTATTAGAATGCTGTCAGAACAGCCACCAATACCGTTGATATATGCCACTGAAATAAGGGTGTCAAGACCTGGTTGGATTAAAATACTCGGGTCAACTTGGCCAGAAGACCAAATGAAAGGTACACTGGGGTCTTCAATTGAGAGTAAAACTTCTTGGCCAATGCAAATCGCCGAATCAGCTTGTTGAATTTCCATGGCCGTGAAATAAAGATATATTGAGTCTTGCGCGGCACAACCGATAGAGTCAGAAATATTGACGTAATAATAGCCCGATAGCGAGGCATCGATTTGTTGGGTTGTTTCGCCGGTGCTCCACTCATAAGTCTCCCATTCTTGTTCAAGCTCAATGGTAAGAGCTGACATACTACAAACTAACAGTGAATCATTTGCAAAAGACGGCATAGGGTTACTAACTGAAACGAGTACACTGTCTACACACGTTGTAATGCCATCACTAATGGTCGCAAAATACCACGTATCATTCGTTGGGGTGACAACGATGTCATTTGAAGATTCTGCTGTTGACCATACGACAGACGAGTACGATTGTGGAATCACCAACTCCACCGAAAAATCATCAAACGCCCAACTCTCGTCGCACAGCCCTTGCAGACCGAGTGCCTGGAAATTCAAGTTCAGTGCAGCCGAATTATGCGGTATGGTTTTGATGACGCGGTAACGGAAGCCGTCCATCGGGAAGCAGTATCCAGGGATCGTGGCCTCGCTCCCTGTTCCCCAAGGATTAGCTGCTGGGCAGTTATCTGGGTAACACTGACTTTTAGACTGGAAGGATGTGAAATTTGTATTAAGGACTGTTTGGCCATCAGCCGTCCAAAGCCAGGTTTCACCCCCTGCCTGCCCATTGCCATCCCAAGAATCGATCATGTACAAATCGAAGGAGACAATAACTGCTTCGTGGTTCGGAATCTCTGTGAGAGCGAAGCCAACTTGCTGGTTTGCGAAATTCCCCAGGATCATTGAACCATCATATGCGATTCGCTGGGCTTGTGACCACTCTGGGCCAACTTCCACTTCAAAATCATTAAAATAGAAAGGAAGCGTATTCAATCCGATATCTTCTACACTTAACAACGCCCCATCACCAATACAAATCGTGGTATCAGGTGTAATAATCGATCCATTGACAATAGAAACGCGAACACTATCTGAAACGCTACATCCGATCTCATCAAATCCGGTGACCGTGTATAGGTCAGACATGCTCACAGCTACGCTTTCACCCAATTGCCCGTCAGACCAGACGTAGGTGACCAATCCGCTTGGGGCTTCTAGCAAAATACTCTCAACAGAACAGAAGCTCAACGTGTCATAAGGTAAATCTAGCTGTGGATTGTTCACTCCAATTGCGATCTCATCGATGCACGTAAGATCACCATTGCTCACCTCCAATGAAAATACTGTGCTTTCGCTTGGAGCAACCCAAATTATTTCATCAGACTCACCCGTTGACCATTGTAGATTCGCAAATGTTTCTGTGAAGCCATAACGAGCTTGCACAGTAAGTCTTTTTTGGTCTCCAGGGCAAGGGTCTGAAAAAATGGCATTTGTTACAGGTATCGTACAAGACGATTGACCGAGGCAATAGCTACTCACCACAGCGAGACTAGAAGGGGCGTGGCAAGAGCTCGTTGAATAGCTGCCACATGTCCCGTTAGGCTGCCCATAGCTGGCAAAATCAATCGCAGTAAACACGAGACCAGCTGGTGCTGTCAAGGTCATGAATGCGCCTTGCGCTGTTTCATTCACGGTAGAACAAATGATACCCGAACTGTTTAACTGTGGCACATTACTAACTGAAAGCTCGAGGCTATCTCCCACACAAATAGTTGTGTCATTTTGGTTAATGCCGGTGCCAAGAACCCATAGATAAATCTCGTCTTGCGCTTGGCAACCCAAGGAATCTGTTACTGTAACAGCATATGAACCGAACGAGCTAGGCTCTATTGTCTGGCTATTCTGATTGGTTGACCAATTGTACAGACTGTACCCTTCACCCGCGTCTAAAAGAAAACCTTGCCCTCCACAAACGCTAAGCGTATCAGGACCAAGATCAACGAAGGGCAATGAAAGTTCAAATCTCACGCTATCGGAACAAGTTATAAAGCCATTCGTTACCTCAACCCCAACCAAAGCTGGCTGAGCACCGAGGTAATTGAAAGTTTCATTTGAAGACCCATCAGACCAAAGAACACTTTGTTGAAATGGCCCTGCATCTGAATCAACATTTAATACGTAAGGCTCATTCAAGCACACCCAAACAGAATCAGCCGGGAACTGAACACTTAAAATAGAAACTGCAACTTGGGCTTGATCAGCACAACCATTTGCATCGGTCACCGAAAGCTCATAAACCCCACTCTCTGAAACAGAAATATCTTCTGATGAAGCCCCATTTGACCAACTATATGTTGTAAAGCCGACAGGAGCGTCTATTAACAAGCTTGAGGCATTGCAGGCCATAAGCGTGTCTGCCTCAAACACAAGCTGCGGGTCGTTCACTGTTATTAGCTTAGAATCTGTGCAAGTGAGGCCATTCAGACTAACCGACAAGTCTATTGTACTCGTTGACGACGGAAACAAAACAACTTCAGGTGATGTCTCACCCGTTGACCATGAAATGTCGGCAAATGGAGAAACGTTTGACCAAGTCGCTTGAACAGTGAGTCGTTTGTTTGTTCCATAGCAAGGGTCACCAAAAAGATCATTATCAGCTGGTATCGTGCATGAATTCTGACCTAGGCAAGCGTCTTGAACGATCTGCATCGAATTCGATGCATGACAGCCTCCCAGCACATAATTTCCGCAAGAACCCGTTGGATTGCCATAGCTCGCAAAATCAATAGCGGTGAAAACAGCTCCTGCCGGGGCAGTTAACGTGACAGATTGATTTAAAATCTCCACCGCCGTTCCACAAACCACGCCAGACTCACTGGTTAAGGGGTATTCGGTTACGCTTAAAACGACTGATTCGCCTATACAAATGGTATCTCGCGAAGCGATAATTCCCTGGCCTAAGACAAACAACTGAATTGCATCGCTCGCCGAGCATCCTATTGAATCGGTTACAACAAGCTGGAAATAGCCATTCTCATTGACTTCTATACTTTGCAGAGACGCTCCTGTATTCCAATTGTAAGTACTATACCCTGCCGGACCCTGAAGAACTAAAGGCTCAAAACCACAACGAGTAAGGGTATCGGGGCCCAGATCAACAAAAGGCGAAGAAACCAACACTTCAGCAGTACCAAAACATGTAATCAAACCATTTGTAACAGAAAGATTGACAATGGTATCTTCCGTAACTGTTAATGTTGTCAAAGGCATCACACTCCCATCACCCCAAAGCACCGATTGCAGAATTGGTGAATTGTCAAGAGGGACTTCTAGCTGAAGCTCAGTTCCAAAACAAAACCGCTCAGCGGTAAATGGCAATTGCGCATCGATCACTGAAACTACAACATCATCTTGTGCCGTGCATCCGTATTGGTCAGTAACTTCGACATTATAAACCCCTGATTGACTTACCGTAATTTCATTCGTTAACGCCCCTGTATTCCATATGAAAGCTTGATAATCTCCTTCTGCCAATAGCGTCACTTGATCGGGAGCGCACGCTGAAATTGTATCAACTGCGAATTCAAAATTATTCGACCGAAGCGCTATAAAAATACTATCTGAGCACAAAACACCATTTTCATTCACATCTACACTTATCCATTCACTGGTGACTGGAGTAAATTGCAGTTGCGCGTCGACTGAACCCGTTGACCAAAGCACAGTAGGCTGCACAACCGAGCTTTGGTATTGCAGTTGCACCGTGAGGCGTTTTGGTGTGCCACCGCAGGGGTCTCCGAAAAAGCTATTTGTTGCTGGAATGCTCACACTGCTGTTCCCAATTGCGAGTGAAGCAACATTTGCTGCTGAATTCGATGCATGACAACCCGAAATTGCATAATTTCCGCAAGATCCTACCGGGGTACCGTAGCTCGCAAATAAAACTGCAGTAAACACCCCACCAGCAGGCGCGCTTAAGTTCACAACACCATTTTCATTGGCCGTACCACACAAGGTTCCAGTGACCGTTGCTGGCACTGTGTGAGCTATAAGGGTTACCTGTTCACCAACACAAACATTCAGTGTGTCGGGCCCTAAGTTTACTGGGCATCCCTGCTGCGCATTAATCGCAGAAAAACAGCATAGTGCAAGCACAACTGTTGTTGAAATCAATCGCCTCATGGTTATGTTCATATTTTAATTCAACAAAATGACCCCATCATTATTCACAAACCGTTCCAAAAGCTCCCAGGAATAAGAGCAAGTCGCCAGAGTTGATTATACCGTCATTGTTTAAGTCAGCAGGACAAGGATCAATCTCTGGAGCAAACTCACACGACCCATTATCGGCAGTGGCATCGGCATTGTAGTTGTCAGCTGAAGCATACGTGCAACCATATATGTTGCCATCGTACACACAGCTTCCATCATCCTGAATTGCTGATGGCATGTAATTCAAAGCCAACAAATCTGTACAACCAGAGATTGGCTCGCATTCCAATACACACGAACCATCGTCGGCAGTTGCTTGCGGATTGTAATTGCTTGCGCCGAAATAAGTGCAACCATAGACATTGGTATCATACAAGCAACTTCCGTCGTCATCGGTGGCCGAAGGCATGTAGTTTAAGGCCATGGCATCTGTGCAACCAAGCACAGAAGAAATGAACTGACAACTTCCATCATCTGCTGTAGCGGCGGGATCATAATTCAATGCACCTGCATAGGTGCATCCGTAGATGTTCTGATCAAACAAGCAAGACCCATCATCAATGGTTGCAGAAGGCATATAGTTCAAGGCTCCAATGTCCGTACATCCCAGAACATCATTAGCGGTAATGCAACTTCCATCATCTACCGTTGCTAGAGGATTGTAGTTGCTTGCTTCTTGGTAGGTACATCCACAGACTTCTTCTGATGCAGAAATTTCAGTATTAACTTCAAATTCGCAGCCATTGGCGTCAGCAACAAACCAGATATACTCACCCGGGCCATAACCGACATTCGTGCCATTTGGGTAATCAGAAAAATACGGGGCGGTTCCTCCAGCTGCGGTGAAACTCAGTGTGGCATCTCCACTTCCGAAACAGGTTTCAGGCAAACTAAATGCTGCCGCAACAAGTGGAAGAGGCTGTATGATTGTGTAGGTAGTATCAAAACTGCAACCAATGCTGTCAGTCAAAATGAACTCGTAGCTCCCTGGCTGTAAAGCATTTGGATCTGAATCAACCCAATTAAACGTATAAGGCTCGAGCCCACCACTCACTTGCGCACTTGCGGTGCCATCGCCTAAACCAAAACAACTCACATTGGTCGTGCTAAACGTAGGCTGCATATTGCTTACACGAATCAAAACTGAGTCGGTACAATTGCGCAATGCCATGGGGTAACTCGCATAAATCAAGGTGTCTGCCAAAGGCGCAATGTTAATAATCGCAGCCGACTCACCGGTTGACCATGCGATGGTTGGCAGCGCATCTTCGACTTGAAGCAGAACGCTTCCTCCAATACAAATTGCTGTATCGGGTTGAATGATATTCATTGCCGTGAAGTATACGAATAGTGAATCTGACGCACGACAATCTAAACTATCGGCAATTTCAACTTGATACAAGCCTGTCGAAGTTATCTGAATTACGTCGGTTGTTTCACCGGTACTCCATGCATAAACTGGCCAAGGCTGCTCCAATGAAATCGCAAACGCCTCATCACCACACACTTGCAATGAGTCACTAGCAAAAGTAGGGATCGGATTACTGACTCCAATCGAAACGCTATCAATGCAGGTAGTGATGCCATCAGAGATCTGCACATAATAGGTTGTGAGGGAATCAGGGAAAACCGTTATGCTTTGATCAGTCGAGCCGTTTGACCAGAGCAAATCGTTGAAGCTTGATGAAAGCACAGAAACCCTAAAATTATCTACTGCCCAGCTCTCATCGCAAATCGGGACTTGCAAATTCATTGCTGATAGGTCAATGCTCACTGAACTATTCGTGTGAGCGACAACACGACGAATTTGGTATCTCTTACCAGCTATGGGATGGCAATACGGAGAAAGATTCAAATCGCTTCCTGTGCCCCAAGGGTTTGCAGCCGGGCAATTGTCAGGGTAGCACTGAGACTTGTCGGCAAACGAAGAAAAATTGGTTTGAACTACGGGCGCGCCATCTACATCCATTTCCCAGATCTCGCCTCCGGCTTGTCCATTGCCATCCCAAGAATCCAAAGCATAAACTGTCAATTCGACAATAAGTGAGTCATGCGCAGGCAAATTGCCCATTTGAAAACTCACCGTTTCATTCGAGAAAGCGCCAAAAGTCTGTTGCCCCGTAATCGAAGCGAGTTCACTTCGGTTCCAATTACCTCCCGCAGAAGCCGAGAAATCATTGAAATAAACCACGTTTTCTTCTTCAACTAAATCAAGCACAGTGAGCGTCAGGCTATCTCCAATACATAACGTAGTATCCGATTGAGCCAATTGAGCATTGACAATCGAAACACGTATTGAATCACTTACTGAACATCCAATTTCATCAAAAGCAGTAAGGGTGTATAAGTTGCTGCTGAAAACAGTGCTGTTTTGAGTTTCAGCACCATTTGACCATAAATAAGCATCAAAACCAACAGGCCCGTCAATCACGAGGCTGTCAATATTGCAATAAGATAACGTATCTACATCGAAAGTGAAAAGTGGGTTGTTCACCGCAACTTGAACCGTGTCGTAACATGTCGTCTGATCATCAAAAACTGTGATTGAATACTCCTGCGTGAATACGGGAGCCACATCAATTAACGCGGTAGTTTCAGATGTTGACCACAAAACACTGTAGTTATGCGCTGCGGGATTTGGCAAATCGAGCATCTCCAATTCAACAGATGTACCAATGCAGATGGTCGTATCAGCAGGACTAATTCCCGACCCAAGTTGCCATACATTTATGGTGTCTGTTAATGCACAAGCGGGTAAACAAGTCAATTGTGGTGTATCATTTGAAAATGAAACGCCTTGACGGGTGCCATTGATCCCTCCAGCACGCAGATTCTGAATCACCGAACCAGAACCTTCATTGCACGGGAAGTAAGCAACCAAGTCTTGCTCGTCACCGGTTGGAGGACAGGTCATGTATTGTTGAATCTCCGCAGCACTTAAGGCCTTTGACCAAATTTGAACCTCATCAAACTTACCTATAGATTGCGGGTCATTGACATTGGTATGACTTCCAATCACCTCCACATTACCTTGCACTGCACGATTAACTACCCCCACTTGTTCACCATCGAAGAAGAATGCTGTTTGCCCATTCTGCGCAACAGCCATTACATGATGCCAACCTGAAGTAATCTGCGACTCAAAAAGGCCACAACCATAAAAGTCGCTGTAGTCATACACACCAAGTTCGCCTTGCGGGCTGAAAATGATGTGGTGGTATGTGCCTGCTGAACGCTCAAACAGGGTGTTATATTCTGTTGGCGCACCAAAAGATGGCAAGGGAAACTTCACCCAAGCCCCGAGTGAGTTTTGAGGTGTTGGTTGCCACGAGGGTATGCTCAAATATTGAACACCATTGGACTGCAGTCCGAACGAGTTTGAGTAAACTTCAGGCGTACCAGTTCCAGCAATAACCGAAATTTCAGCTGTTTCAGAAACCGTAATGGTTTGGGTGCTATCACCGGTTGACCAAATGTAATAATCAAAGCCAGCGCCTGCGTCAATTACAACAGAATCACCTCCGCAGAAAGACAAGTCAGCCCCCAAATCGAGAACTGGCAAAATTGAGCACGACCCATCATCACAAATGGCAATTGGGTCGTAATTACAGGCTAAATCATTGGTGCAACCTGACGGTTGGAATTCGATAAAAACCGACTCCGTTACAGTACATTCAACGGTACAATTTGAAACGGGCACGTCGTTTGATCGTTGGGCATTGACTAAAGAACCATGCCATTGATTCACACTGATATCAAAAATTGAATTTCCGCTTGTTTCTTCAAAGTTATAGTAGGCTAGCAAGTCTGGATCATTCAAGAGCGATGGGCAGTTCATTAAATCAAGAAGCTCAGAACTTGTCAAGGCTCGCTTCCAAATGCTCGCTTCATCAAACCATCCGATCCGTTGATCAGTTGCCGAGTGACCGCCAATTCTGTTTACTGGATTAGAAACCACGGCGTTGACGGTTCCAACGAGATTTCCGTCAATGAAAAACGACGTTTGAGATCCATTCCGCACCGAGGCAACATGATGCCACCCTGCAGTTAATGTGTTAACGTTAAAACCCGTAGAGAAAAACTGGGTTGTAAATAAGCCCAACGCACCGTTCGAATCAAAAATGACGTGGTGATCGTTCGCACCAGACTTCTCGAATAATGTACGCCACCCGCCTTGCGCGGTCGGCAGTGGGAACTTCACCCAACTCGTGAGCGTAAATTCATTGGTTGGCGTGATATCCGGAAACGCCACGTGTTGATTGATGCCCGTTGTGCGTAAACCCCCTTCATTCACATAGACGCTCTCACCTAAAACGCCAACAACTTCGTACGTACCTGTGGCAGTGGCCGTAAACGTTTCATTTCCAACCGAACCATTCCAAATGTAAAAGTCAAAACCACTACCAGGACTAAGCACTACGCTATCACCTTCGCAAACTAACAAATCTTCACCGAGCTCAAGCGCAGGCGCAATGATGCACGAGCCATCATCACACCCAGCATTCTCGTTGTAATTGCAGGCCAATGGATCGGTGCACCCATTGATCTCGAATACCACTTCCACCGTGTCAGAAATAAAGCAATAATCAATACAGCTAAGCTCCGGTGCAGAACTCACTAAAGAAGCCCCGCCAACCAACGTTGCATTGCGACCATTTCCTGTGAGATCCGAAACCACATTGCCTTGCGCTTCATCCATAGACCACAAACCAACTAGACCAGGGGTGGTTCCTTCAGGGCGGCATTGCATCGCATCTTGAATTTGTTCTGCATTGAGTGCGACACTCCACAATTGCACCTCATCTGCCAATCCAATACGTTGCGTTCCGTCATTGAAGTTTCCAATGACTTCAATGCTTTGAGTGACCTTAGTTGGGCTCGTTCCAACCCAAACACCGTCAACATAAAACTCAGTTTGATTGCCCGAACACACCGCGGCAATGTGGTGGAAACCCGGACTAGCCGAGGCCGAATTCCAACCAGAACTAAAGAAGTTGGCATTGTAAACCCCTAAAACACCATTCTGAAAAATGATGTGGTGGTAAGTCCCCCCATCTTTCATAAGCAGGGTATTAAACATCGCCGAAGGAAGTGGAAACTGCACATGGGCTGCCATCGTATAATTCGACGTGGGTGTCCAAGCAGGTATTGTTGCCCGTTGACCCGTTTGAAATGAACCCGATGCCAAGTTGCTCACCCCATTTCCATTCAAAGCAACGGCCGCTGTCAGTTCATAGCTACCTGTTTGTGTTACTTCAATGGTATTCGACGTACTTCCTGTCGACCAAGAATACGCATCGAAATCGCCCTGAACAGCCAATGTCACGGTGTCACCTTCACATGCTGTTAGATCTGCACCCAGGGTAAACCCATTGAACTGCTCTGGAATAACACATGACCCGTCGTCGCAACCCGCAGTTGAGTCATAGTTGCAAGCTTGAGGGTTGGTACATCCGAAAGTCAAAACACTAACTTGAACATCATCAGTATTTGCTGCACAAACCCCTGTGCATGAGGTCTCAGGAGCATCTGTAATATAGCTCGCATTTCCTTGCCGTGAGCCATTGCGGTTATTGCCGCTCACGTCGAACACCGTGCTTCCTCCACCCTCTTCAAAGGTATAGTACGCTACCAACCCTGGAGTTCCTGGTTGCGGTGGGCACATCGCCTCAACGATCTCTAGAGGAGAAAGCGCAATATCCCAAATCATAGCATTGTCGAAGTCCCCAATCGGTTGGGTTCCATCACCCGTGTGGTTACCAATTACCTGGACTGGAAAAGTTATCTTCGAATTCACAGAACCCGCCGAAACGCCATCTACATAAAATGTCGTTTGGTTTCCTGAAGCTACGATACAAATATGGTGATAGCCTGGTGAGAGGTTTTGTTGAAAAACATTTACACCAAAAAAGCCAGCATTAAACAAACCCAGGCGGCCCGAAGGGTCGAACAAAATATGATGGTAAAGGCCTGTTTCACGTTGGAAAAGCGTTCTGTAACCCGATCCAGCAATTGGAAACTTAACCCATGCCCCGAGCGTATATGAAGGGGTTGTGTTGAAAGCTGGAATGCTGACCCACTGAGAATTCGTGGTGTTCAAGGCATAATCATTGCTTACCACTGTGTTACCATACGTCGTTGAAACACTGTAGTTACCTGATGCTGTTACACTAATGCTCTGCGTTGTTTCGCCGGTTGACCACATGTAACTGTCGAAGCCAGCGCCTGCATCCAAAATAAATGACGTGCCTTCGCAATCGCTTCGATCCGCCCCCAAATCGAGCGTCGGCGCAAAATCGCATGTACCATCATCTAGCAAAGCCTCCGAATCGTAATTACAAGCAAGCGGGTCGGTACAGCCTTGTGCGCACAAGAGGGGTGAATTGGGATCGTAACAGTTCCCGCACAGGTCAAAAATGTAGGAGCCACCGCACACGCCAGAACAATCAATGTTGAATGTGCAACTGCCATTGTCACAGGCAGCAAACGGATCATAGTTACATGCGGCTTCGTCGGTACAACCATCTGTGAGCAAGCAAGACCCATCATCGCACAAGGCCGTTGGATCATAGTTGCATGCAAGTGGATTCATGCAGCCGACAAGGTTTGAATAGATGCATGCACCCTCCAAACCGAAATTGCAAGCTGACTCATCCTCGCAATAAACAATAGGCGGTTGGGTTGTATAGAGTGACGTAACTTCAGCCTGCGTCAACGAGCGATTCCAGAAACCAAAATCATCTAACCCTCCAACGAAATACTCATAGCCAGCGCATGAACCAAATCGAAACACCGAACCTGGAGCTGAAGTAATATTTGCGACACTTGGAATCGACTGATTGACAACCAGCACACCGTCCACGTAAATTTGTTGTTTCAATAACAAGGCATCGCGAACGTAAACAACGTGGTGCCATTGATTGTCGGTGTATGAGAGCGGCGTCTGAACAAGATTTAGTGGTGCATTCTCAAGCACCTCAACCTTGCCGTTATGAAGCCGCACCCCCCAATCCTGACTTCCCCCCGCACAAGTGCTGTAGCGAGCAATGTTCTGTAGTAGTGCATTCGAGCCACTGATGAACCAAGCGCTCACACTAAAGGAGCCACTCCCTCGCGCACCAAGCGTCGACGGTGAAATATCCACAAATGACTGCCCGTTAAAAGAGTAGGCATTCGAAGCTGTTCCAAAACGATCACTGTTTAAGGCTGCAGTAGATGAGCCATTATTGCCATTGCCGCTAAAGTCATTGGCATTACCCGTAAACGGCCACCAACCGAGTAAGCCATCTGTGGCAACGTAATCTGGGGTTTGGCTAAAACCATACAAGGTTGCTGACAAGAACAACACGAGGAACGAAAAACGCTTCATACGACTTCAAGTCTTATGGCACAAGGCGTATTTCGAGTTCTTTGGTTAGTCTCGCTCGCCAAGGTGCACTTTGGTTAAGGTTATTTAGACTCTCAAATTTATAACTGATTGATCAGCCCACAGTGCCGTCGAAAAGAACATAACGAAAGATTAAAACCAGCTCATTGTCGACCAAAATATTTTCGATCAACACCTATTGGGAGCAGACAAACGGCCTGTTGTAACATAAAATTAACTTTTTAAATACTTTAATTTAACCACAGCCATGTGATGATATCACAAGCCCCTTTCAATCAACACTTTAAACAGCCCCAATACGTAAGCTCGCACATGCTTTTGAGCACAACAGTAAAACACTACCTTCGCCCCATGTTTCGCTCCTCATTCGCTGGTCTTTCGCGTGAAGTGTGGTGGTTGTCAGGCATTACCCTGATCAACCGCGCTGGTACAATGGTAATCCCCTTCCTTTCACTCTACCTCACCGAAGCGAAAAACTTCACGCTTCCGCAGGTTGGGTGGGTGATGACCGCGTTCGGATTAGGCTCTGTAGGTGGTTCGTACCTCGGAGGGTGGCTCACCGATCGCATCGGCAATTACAAAGTAATGGTCGCGAGCTTAGTCTTGTCTGGCCTGTGTTTCATCGCTTTGCAACAGTTTAGTGACTTCTATGCGATGTGCATTGGGGTATTCATAACGGTCACAGCGGCCGATCTTTTTCGTCCGGCCTCCATGGTGGCGTTACGCCTCTACTCCAAACCCGAAAACCGAACCCGTTCGGTGACGCTGATTCGCCTCGCCATCAACCTCGGCTTCGCAGCCGGACCGGCCTTGGGCGGACTTATCATCACCTCGGCAGGTTACAACGGCTTGTTTTGGATCGATGGCTTGACCTGCATCGCTGCGGCCGTTGTTTTAAAGCTCGTCCTTCATCCCAAAAGAGCCAAACCCAACCTCGAAACGGCACCGCCCACCCTGCAATCAGCATACCGCGATAGCACCTACGCTGTATTTGTGCTCAGCATGATGATTTTCGGCTTTGTGTTTTTGCAGCTGTTCTCAACCATACCCCTCTACTACCGCGTTGCGCACAACCTCACCGAAGCCCAAATTGGCCTTATGATGGCGCTCAACGGGTTGCTCATTTTCGTGATGGAAATGCCGTTAATCAAATACCTCGAAAGCCGATACACATCGAAAATAAAGCTCATTATTTGGGGCTGTACTTTGGTTGCCGCGTCGTATTTTGTTTTCAACCTAAACGGTTGGATGGGCATCCTCCTCATCAGCATGGTGCTCGTTACCATTGGCGAAATGCTTGTATTCCCCTTCTCGAATGCCTTTGCCATGGATCGCTCCCAGCGTGGCAAACAAGGGCAGTACATGGCCCTCTACATGATGTCGTTCTCGGTTTCGCACATCTTCGGGCATAACAGCGGCATGCAACTCATCAACGCCTACGGCTACACCTCTACCTGGTATTTGATGGGGGCACTGCAAGTGGTGGGCATCGTATGCCTCCTTTGGCTCGCGCGACGGTTAAAGAATGAGGCCAATCAGCCCACCCACATCCCCTAAGACTCACTACCTTTGCCGCCGAATTTAAGCGTGCACCATGATCACCGTCGATAACTTAGAAGTAGAATTCAGCGGACGAACCCTGTTTAGCGGCATCTCCTTTGCCATCAATCCGAACGATAAAATCGCCTTGATGGGCAAAAACGGAGCAGGCAAATCGACCATGATGAAGATCATCGCAGGCGTTCAAAAAGCCAACCGCGGTGCCGTGCGCGCCCCGAAAGACGCTGTAATCGCCTACCTCCCTCAACACTTGCTCACCGAAGACCACTGCACCGTGTTTGAAGAGGGCGCCAAAGCTTTCGCTCACGTTTTTCAAATGCGCGACGAAATGGAACGGCTCAACAAAGAGCTCGAAACCCGCACCGATTACGACAGTGATGCCTACATGGCCATCATTGAAAAAGTAGCCGACCTTGGCGAAAAATACTACGCACTTGAAGAAGTAAACTACGATGCAGAGGTTGAAAAAGCACTTAAAGGACTCGGGTTCAGGCAAGAAGACCTGCACCGCATGACCAGTGAATTCAGCGGCGGATGGCGCATGCGCATCGAATTGGCGAAGATCTTGCTTCGCAAACCTGACCTCATCTTACTCGATGAGCCAACCAACCACATCGACATCGAATCGGTGATGTGGCTCGAAGATTTTTTGGTGAATAAAGCCAATGCGGTCATGGTTATTTCGCACGACAAAGCATTTATCGACAACATCACCAACCGCACCATTGAAGTAACAATGGGCCGCATCTACGACTACAAGGCCAACTATTCGCACTATTTGCAACTGCGCGAAGAACGCCGCGCACACCAAACCAAAGCCTACCTCGAACAGCAAAAAGTAATCGCCGATAACAAAGAGTTCATCGAACGCTTTAAAGGCACCTACTCAAAAACCAATCAAGTTTCATCGCGCGAGCGTATGCTCGAAAAAATGGAACTGATAGAAATCGACGAAATCGACACTTCAGCCCTGAAGTTGCGCTTCCCTCCTGCACCGCGCTCGGGAGAGCACCCCATCACGGTAAAAGAGGTGAGCAAAAACTACGGCGAACTCACCGTGTTCAAAAACGCAGACATGTCGATCACTCGCGGTGAGAAAGTTGCTTTTGTCGGACGAAACGGCGAGGGAAAATCAACCATGATCAAGGCCATTCTCGGCGAAATTGAGGTTGAGGGCAGCATTTCATTGGGGCACAACGTCAAAGTAGGCTACTTCGCGCAAAACCAAGCCGCCTTGCTCGACCCTGAGCTCACCGTATTTCAAACGGTTGATCAGGTGGCAGTAGGTGAAATCCGCACCCAAATCAAAAACATGCTGGGGCGGTTCATGTTCAGTGGCGACGACATCGACAAAAAAGTAGGCGTACTATCAGGGGGTGAACGCACCCGCTTGGCCATGGTGAAGCTCCTGCTCGAGCCTGTGAATTTGCTAATCCTCGACGAACCAACGAACCACCTCGACTTAAAGTCTAAAGACGTTTTGAAAGAAGCTTTGCTCGACTTCGACGGCACCTTGATTCTTGTCTCGCACGACCGGGCCTTCTTGGCAGGCTTGGCTCAAAAGGTGTTTGAATTTAGAGGCGGCCGGGTGATTGAGCACTTCGAAACCATCGACGATTTCCTCGAGCGCAACCGACTCAAAAGTATTGCTGAGCTGAACCTGACGCGGTAATTCTCTTGAATTTACGCGTCGAGCCTGCAAATCTCAGCCAAACGTTCCGCTGACGGAAGCGCCTCAAGAATCCCCAACCGGTGCAAGGTTGATGCGGCCTGGCCCAACTTCTCAAGGTCGATCTTTCCCGTGCGACTGAAACGCACCTGATCAAGCCATTGGCGTGCTTGCTTGGGCTTGATGTCGTACATGTAAGCCACCAAATCAGCCCCTTCTTCTTCGCTCAACTCCAAATCGGCTGCATAGTTGCGCACAATCGCAATGGCACGCTCAACAGCCGCAAGGCGCGCGGGATCCAAGCCGTTGCGAACAACAGCTACAAAGGCCGGCCATGGTGCTACACATTCATCAACCAAGCGAAAAACCTTGCGATCAACGTAAGGTGAAGTGGTCGTTTTCTCCCACAAAAACAGGCGATCGGGCTGCTCGGTGAGCGCCTTTACCGCACCGTCAATGTCGCCAACGGCATGAAAATCTGACGCCACGGCCTTTCGTTTGTGCTCAGCTGCATACCAATACCCCATCAAGTGTGAGCCTGAATACATGCGGCTTACCACAAAAGGGGCCTGCTGCAATTGACCGGTCGATGCCGTGCTCTTCGCACCTGCATATACGCCCCAAACTAAGGGTGAATCAACGTAAACCGAGTGAATGAAGCTCTTGTTGCCCGTCAAAATGCTCGTTAAAGCACCTTCGGTTAGCAACAACGCCATGTCGGCTTCACCATGATACAATGCTTGGCTCATTTCGCCAGTCCCGCCGAAAGCCTCCACCCATTCAATATCAATGCCTTCGGCCTCAAAAGCTCCGTCGTCAATGGCTAAAATCCATGGTAAATTAAAGTGTTCTGGAACGCCCATGCAGCGAATCCGTGTGCGTTGAGTTGACATCGTGCGCAAGTTTAAGCATGCAAATATCGAAGTTTACAATACGTTTTCAGGTGTATTGACGTTTATCAGGTTTTCGGCCTAAACGGCCGGATGCGTGACTCACAAACGTTTACGGAGCAGGCGCTCAAGTCCATCCACCCAATCTTCACCACCATTTAAGGATGGCACCAAATCGAGGTGTTCGCCACCATGCTCATGAAAAATCTCGAGGTACTCCCGACCAATTTCAACAGTGGTCTCCAAGCAGTCTGCCACAAAAGCCGGTGAGAAAACCAACAAGCGTTTCGCTCCCTTTTTCGCTTGTTCCTCAACAATTTGATCGCTAAAAGGTGTGATCCACTTGCTGTCAAGGCGCGATTGAAAACACACCGTGTATTGATCTTCACGCAACTTCAATGCACCTGCCAATGCCCGCGATGTCGCGTAACAGGTGGCTTTGTAACAGAATTTATTCTCGTCGTTGATCTCCGATTCACAGGCGTGGTTGCTGCATTGGCGATCTTCGTACACTTTATCGACCTGCCGTTCAGGCAAGCCGTGGTAGCTGAATAAAATGTGATCGTATGACTCCAAATCGAATGCTCTCGCACGGTTCACAATCGAACCGAAGTAGCCTTCGTCATCCCAATATTGACTAATCGCCACAATCTCAGGTATGACGTACCATTTTGAGATGATATTGAATGCCTTTTCGAGGGTTGAACCTGTGGTTGCCGAAGCATATTGTGGATACAAGGGCAGTAAGATGATGCGATCGTAATTGGCCTTGTGCATCCGCTCGAGGACATCATCCATTGACGGGCGCTGATACCGCATGGCGAATTCAACCGTCACATCATCATTCACAAAGCGTTCGCGCAATTTTGCGAGCAATTCTTCGCCGTAGAGCAAAAGTGGAGATCCTTTATCAGTCCACACCTTCTTATACTCCCGCGAAGAGCGATACTTTCGAATGGGAGCAATGATGCCGTTCACGAGCAGCATTCGGGGCAACCACGGGATATCAATTACCCGTGCATCCCCCAAAAACTCACGCAAATAACGACCAACAGCGCCGGGTGTGGGCGCATCAGGCGTGCCCAAGTTGATAATTAGGATTCCAGTTTTCATGCAACAAGCAACAACCTGAAGGCGCTGCGGTTCAAATTAAACATGCAATGCCCGATTATCGGTGGCGGCGAGTGCGGCTTCTTTCAACGCTTCGGTGAAGGTGGGGTGCGCATGACTCATGCGCGCAATATCTTCAGCTGATGCTCTAAACTCCATGGCAACCACGGCTTCGGCGATCATGTCAGCCGCACGCGGACCCACCATGTGTACACCTAAAATCTCATCAGTTTCAGCGTGTGCAAGCACCTTCACCAAACCATCGGTATCCATGCTGGCGCGTGCTCTGCCGCTCGCCTTAAACGGAAAACTACCCACTTTATACGGTGTTTTGGCAGCCTTCAATTCTTCTTCGGTATGGCCAACACTGGCCACTTCAGGCCACGTGTACACCACTCCTGGAATGAGCAAATAATTGATGTGTGGCTTTTGCCCGGCAATAACTTCCGCTACAAAAACGCCTTCTTCTTCAGCCTTGTGCGCGAGCATCGCCCCTTTAATCACATCGCCGATGGCATAAATGCCCGGCACATTCGTTTCGAGGTGATCGTTCACTTGCACCCGTCCGCGCTCATCGGTGGTGATGCCCACTTTATCGAGGCCAAGTTTGTCGGTATACGCGTAGCGGCCAACTGCAACGAGGCAGTAATCAGCTTTGATTTCGATTTCTTTGCCGCTTTTATCGTCGGCTTTTACTGTAACCAATTTCGCAGTAGAGGTTACCTCTTTCACCTTGTGACTGAGGAGGAACTCAACCCCCAATTTCTTCATCGATCGCATAAGTTCTTTACCCATGGTACGATCCATGGTTGGGATAATGGTATCCATGTACTCGACCACGGTTACTTTAGTGCCAATGCGTGCATACACCGAACCTAATTCGAGGCCGATCACGCCGCCCCCAATAACGACCATCGTCTTTGGAACGCTCTGCAATTCGAGCGCCTCCGTTGACGTGATGATTCGCTTTTTGTCGATTTTAATGAATGGCAAACTCGCTGGCTTTGAGCCCGTAGCAATAATGAATTTGTTGCCACTGATTTGCTCAACACTGCCGTCAGCTTTTTCAATCTGTACTGTGTTCTTATCAATAAATGAACCAAATCCGTGGAACACGGTAACCTTATTCTTCTTCATCAAGAAGTCGATACCGGCAACGGTTTGTTCTACCACCTCCCGTTTGCGTTGAATCATCTGAGGCATATCAAGGGTGAGTTTGCCCACTCCGATGCCATGCTCGCTGAATTGGTGCTGCGCTTTGTGGTAGTGCTCTGACGAATCGAGCAAGGCCTTCGATGGGATGCACCCCACGTTGAGGCAAGTTCCGCCCAGGGTGTTGTATTTCTCAATGAGCGCGGTTTTCATTCCGAGCTGTGCCGCGCGAATGGCGGCGACATATCCACCAGGACCAGAGCCAATGATGACAACATCAAACTTTTCCATTGCAATTGAAATTGGTGCTGCAAAGATAGGGTTTCGATTGACGTCTGCCGATTGCAATTCGTGCACGAAGATTCGCTTTTCTTTTAGTTACTTTGCAGCCAGATGTGGAATAACCTCGCCTCGATCATACTTCGCTACCGCCTACCCATTTTGGTGGTCCTTGTGGTCATTACTGTATTCATGGGCTGGCAAGCGCAAGGTGTGCGCATGAGCTATAAATTTGGCGGACTCTTGCCCGCCAATGACAGCACCTACCTCGATTATGTCGATTTCTTAGAGAACTTTTCAGAAGATGGCAATGTGATTGTCATTGGTACAGGTGACGAAGCCTTGTATCAAGCTGAGAACTTCGAGAAATGGTTCACCTTGGGTGACCGCTTAAAAACGATTGAAGTTGCGGTAACCCGAAACGGTGAAACACGCATGGTCAGCGCGGTTGACTCCGTATTTAGCATCGCCCATGCCTACACAATCACGCGCGACGACTCTTTGGAGCGCTTTGGCTTTGAACGTGTTTTCAGCGACCATCCGGCCGATCAGGCCGAACTCGACAGCGGCCTCTATCGCATTCGCAACCTCCCTTTTTATGAAGGCTTGTTGTTTCAGTCAGATTCGCCAGTAACACTGACCATGGTCTTCGTAAATGGTGATCTATTCAACAGCGAAGACCGCGGAACATCGGTTGAAGGCATCGCGAAACTGGTTGATGCATTTGAGCAAGAAACGGGTATCACCACTTACATTTCGGGTTTGCCGTACATCCGTACTGAAATGACGAGCAAAGTCAAGCGCGAACTGCGGTTGTTTATTTTACTCGCCGTAGGTGTAACGGCATTGCTTTTGCTGCTGTTTTTCAGGAATATTGTAGTCATGCTTGCCAGTATGGCGGTGGTACTTATTGGGGTGATTTGGTCGCTGGGCACCATCGCTCTGTTTGATTATCCAATCTCGATGTTGATGGGATTAATCCCCCCCCTGATGATCGTAATTGGCGTCCCTAACTGCATCTATCTCCTGAATAAGTACCACAGCGAATACAAGAAACACGGAAATAAAATCAAGGCGCTTTCACGGGTAATTGTGAAAGTAGGCAACGCGACGTTTTTAACCAACGCCACAACCGCGCTCGGATTTGCAACATTCATCTTCACGCACAGCGATGTTTTAAAGCACTTTGGCGTGGTTGCATCGCTCAACATCCTCGCGATTTTCGTGATTTCGCTGCTGACGATCCCTACCGTGTTCAGTTTCTTGCCCGAGCCCAAAAGCCGCCATGTGCGACACCTCGACCGCAAGTGGGTTTTTGGTGCTGTGAATCGACTGGTGCGTATCATCACCCACCACCGCCGACCGGTTTACATCACCACAATCGCGCTCATTCTTGTAGGTTTATATGGGATTAGCCACATGCACACCACGGGTAATGTCGTCGACGACCTCCCCGATACCGACAAAGTGCTCGAAGATCTTCGTTGGTTTGAGACCAACTTTAACGGGGTCATGCCTTTCGAAATGATTGTTGACCTTCGAAAAGATGGCCAAGCCCTTCGTCCGAACAACCTCAAAAAACTCGAAGAACTTCAAAATCTGCTCGCCCAGTACCCACAATTTAGCCGCGCGCTGTCAATCGCTGACGCTGTAAAATTTGGCAAGCAAGCTTTCTACGGTGGTGATCCTGACCGGTATAGCTTAATGGATCGCCAAGAACAATCATTCATCGGGCCGTATTTCAAAAGCGACTACAACGCGGGTGGCATTGAACGCACCTTCCTCGACAGCACCCGTCGCCGCACGCGCATCTCGGCGCAAGTTGCCGATATCGGAACCAATGAAATGGCCGAATTACTTGCTGAACTTCGTCCGCGCATTGATTCAATCGTTAATCCGAACGCCGCCGCCGTCGACAGCAGTTTTGCCGCCGTGACCGCGAGCAAAGGAAGCGATTACGACGCCTTCTTTGAGGCCTATCCTGCCTATGTTCAGCCGGCTTATGATCGCCTAACGGCGGATGGCATCCTTGACGACGCGGCGTGTGACGATGCTGCAGCCTGTTTGAGTGCCCATGCCAACGGAAGCGAAGTGGGCAGCGCGCTGCGTGCAGCCATCGACGATAGCCGCGCGCGGGTTATTTTAACTGGTACGAGCATCGTGTTTTTGGAAGGCACCTCGTACATGGTGAACAACCTCTTCATCAGCCTTGCCTTGGCCATTTTGGTTATCGCAGGGATCATGGCTTTACTCTTTCGAAGTGCGCGCATGGTGTTCATTTCACTTTTGCCGAACATGATTCCCCTCATTTTCACGGCTGCGGTCATGGGGTATTTTCAAATTCCAATTAAGCCTTCGACCATCTTGGTGTTTAGCATTGCCTTTGGCATCAGCGTCGACGACACGATTCACTTCTTAGCCAAATACCGGCAAGAGTTGAAGATGCACGGATGGAATATCCGCGAATCGGTGCTGCTTGCTGTGCGCGAAACGGGCGTAAGTATGATGTATACGTCGATCGTGCTTTTCTTTGGATTTGGCATGTTCGCTTTATCAGGTTTCGAAGGTACGCGCGCTTTGGGTGTGCTTGTATCACTCACCTTGCTCGTGGCCATGTTCTCAAACCTGTTTTTGCTGCCTTCGCTATTGCTCGGCTTTGAAAGATGGGTAACAACCAAAGCATTTAGCGAACCCTTCTTAGAGCTGATCGACGAAGAAGAAGACATTGAACTCGACGAATTGGAAGTGCGGAAAGGCTTGAATCAACCTTGATTTTCACAAACCGCCGATTTTCAGCATCTTCGTTTCACCGAAACGCGCAATTATGAAAGGCATTATTCTCGCAGGCGGCAGCGGAACCCGGCTTTACCCTCTCACCCTAGCTGTGAGTAAGCAACTCATGCCGGTGTACGACAAACCCATGATTTACTATCCGCTCTCGACCTTGATGATCAGCGGAATTCGTGAAATTCTCATTATCTCAACCCCTGCTGATTTACCCGGATTTCAGCGCCTCCTCGGCGATGGCAGCCAATTGGGCTGCAGTTTCTCGTATGCTGAACAAGCGGTCCCGAACGGTTTGGCTCAAGCCTTTGTCATTGGTGAATCATTTATTGGCAACGATAAGGTCGCGCTTATTTTGGGCGACAACATTTTCTATGGACGCGGATTCGGGCAGCTACTGCGAGAAAACACCGCCATTGAAGGAGCCTTAGTTTACGCCTACCACGTGAGTGACCCGCAGCGCTACGGTGTTGTTGAATTCGACGCTAACCAGCAGGCAATCAGCATTGAAGAAAAACCAGTGAAGCCACGTTCGAACTATGCGGTGCCCGGATTGTATTATTATGACAATGAGGTAGTGTCAATCGCGAAAGGACTGCAACCCAGTGCCCGTGGTGAATACGAAATCACAGATGTCAATAAAACCTATTTGGAACGCGGTAAACTTCAAGTTGCAAAAATGACACGTGGAACGGCTTGGCTCGATACCGGTACGTTTTCAAGTTTGCAGCAAGCCGGGCAATACGTTCAGGTGATCGAAGAGCGGCAGGGATTGAAGATTGGCTGCATTGAAGAAGTGGCGTGGCGTATGGGTTACATCACCGACGAACAAGTGGTTCAATTGGCTCAGCCCCTACTAAATAGCGGATACGGCAGTTACCTCATCGCACAACTCCAACATCCTGATCGATGAGCATTATTACACACGAAGCGCAGGCAAAAAGCAACATCCTCCGTTACCGCAACGCGGTTGAACTGGCCATCGAACAGGCCGCCGGGCAGTGGCCCGCAAGCGACCTTTTTGAACCAGTGCGCTACCTCATTAACATCGGTGGAAAACGTCTGCGTCCGGCGCTTGCACTTGCCTCGTGTGAAGCTGAGGGTGGAGATCCTGCTGCGGCAATTCCCGCGGCCCTCGCAGTTGAGGTGTTTCACAACTTTACCTTGATGCATGATGACATCATGGATCAAGCACCGCTGCGTCGGGGAAGCGAAACCGTGCATGAAAAATGGGATGCAAACACGGCGATACTCAGTGGTGACGCCATGTTTGTGCAGGCCTATGAGGAACTTTCGGCGGTAAAGCCCGAGTTTTTGCCGCAACTTCTCAAACTGTTTAACCGCACTGCAATTGAAGTTTGTGAGGGCCAACAGCGCGATATGGCTTTTGAGTCGCGTAACGACGTAAGCATCGCCGCCTACATGGAAATGATTCGCCTCAAAACATCGGTGCTGCTCGCCGCATCTTTGCAAATGGGTGCTTTGGTTGCCGGTGCGGATGCTGAACGTCAAGCCTTGTACTATCAGTTTGGGTTGGAGATTGGACTGGCTTTTCAGTTGCAAGATGATTTGCTCGACGCATTTGGCAATCCGGAGACCTTCGGCAAGCAAGTGGGCGGAGACATCCTTTCAGACAAAAAAACCTTTTTACATATTCGGTGCTTCGAAAATGCTTCGGCCGAACAGCGAGCCCAGTTCGATGCGTTGATTGCAGAGCGCGACCATCCCACCGTTAAGGTGGAAAAAATAAAAGCCCTTTTTATGGCCACAGGCGCGCGTGCCGACCTTGAAACCGAAATTGAACGGCATTACCGCAATGCCTTGCAAACACTCGCGCTTCTGAATTTAGGTGAGCCTGGCCAATCGGTGCTCGCCTACCTCGCTGAAATGGCAGTTGATCGTGTTTCATGAGCGAAAGCACTGATCGACAAATCACTATTCCTGCATCGGTAAACCGTGTGGAGGCGCTTGCACTAACGGTGTCGCAAATCAATAAAGATGCAGGTGCAGTATGGATTTTACCACAGGATGCCGAAGCGGCAATTGCCAACCCCTTGCGTTTGTTTGAATCGGTTTATGCTGCGGTAGCTGACCTGCTGCTGCATGACCCTGCCCGACTACAGCACCTGCTGTATCGCTTTGATGTCGCCGAACGCGACGCGTTGCATGTGTTTTCACTCGCACGCGAGCACCACGCAGAGTTGTTAACTCAACTGCTCGTGCACCAGGCCTTACGTAAGGTGTTGTATCGCTTGCACTACCGCGGCTAAACCGCAAGATCAGCTGTTTTCGAGTCTGTCTCTACGGGCAAAGTGAAGTAAAAGATAGAACCTTTTCCAGGGTGTGATTCAAACCAAAAATTGCCTTGATTCGCGCGCACAAAGTCACGACAAAGCGACAAGCCTAATCCAGTTCCACGTTCGCCCCGCGTTCCAAATGTTGAGATGCTCTCTTCGACCTTGAGTAGTTTCTTTTGGTGTTCATCAGACATGCCGATGCCCGAGTCGTTCACGCTGATTTGCATTTTACCCGCAAATCCTGATTGAGCCGAAATGGTTACCAAGCCGTCGGCCGGCGTGAATTTGATAGCATTGCTCACGAGGTTGCGTATTACGACCTTGATTTGCTCAGGGTCTGCATAAACTACCAAATCAGGCGCAATCGTATTCTGTAAGGTGATCCCCTTTGATTTGGCAACCCCACTGAGAAAATCTGCGACCTCGTCACAAACCTCGCTCAGATTGAAGCGGCGGGGTTCAGAAACGAGTCCTTTCATTTGATTCGATGACCATAGCAACAGGTTATCAAGCGACGAAGAAAGGTGTCCGAAGTGCGTATTGAGTTGGCCTGTTAACGATTGAAATTCTTCAGCGGTAAGGTCTTTTTGGTTGATCAATTCGAGCAAGCCTCCGAGGTTGGCAATGGGGCCGCGGAGGTCGTGACTAATTACACCAAAGAGGCGGTTTTTATCGCGGTTTAAGGCCTCCAGTTTCTCTGCTTGTTCTTGCAAAATGGCCTTTTGTTTGACAAGCAAAACGTTGGTTTTTTGGTTGTGACGGAAGGCGCTGAACAACGAGACAATCAGCGCCAAAGCAAAAACAAGGGCGAATGTAATGTAGATGTTGACACGCCGTTGCATGGCGCCCTTTTCCGCTGCGGTCTGCAGCTCTATGTCTTTTTGCTCCAAAAGGGCGGCTTGCTCCACTTTGGCAATAGCAGCGACGCGTTCGAGGTTGAAAATACTGTCTTTCAACGCTACACTGTGTTCTAATGCATCGAGGGCAAGGGGAAGGTCGCCTACACCTTTCGCTATTTCGTGCAATGTGCCATATGCACCAAATTCTTCATGCAATTGGCTGTGTTCTTGGGCAAAACGAACCGACTCTTGGGCAAAAATGAGTGCAGAGTCTGTTTCATTCATTTTAAATCGAATGCTTGCGGCTGTGCCGTACAAGCTGGAATGGTACACCCGCGTAGAAGTCGAATTGATTAATGTGAGCGCACGTTGCGACCACTCCTTCGCAAGTTCAAACTCACTCCGTTTCATGTGAATTATGGCAATGTTCGAACAAGCTGCTGCTGCATCGGGGATGTTTCCGATTTCATTGAAAATAGAATAAGCTCGTTCGTAAGCTTTTTTCGCTTCATCGAGGTCGCGATTGAGCTGAACAAGAATGTTACCAATGTTATTCGCGTTTGTGGCTACACCGCCAGGCAAATCAAGTTCTTCGCGCATTTCCAACGCCACCCGATTCAATTCTAAGGAGCGGTCGTAGTCTTCCAAATGATAATACAACAAGGCCTGATTGCTGATGACCGATGACAGTCCCGATTCGATGCCTTCACGCTCAAAAAACTGGCGTGCCTCATTGAGGTGAAAGGCTGCTGCTGGATAATCACCTAAGAGCACACAGGTTAAGCCCATTCGATTGTGACC
>CAMCHP010000034.1 GCA_945874695.1 Chryseobacterium gleum | reverse complement strand
GACTTACAAACCAAATCCGTAGTATGCTTTTTTGCCATTTGGGTAAATGCCTTCGATGAGCACTCCACCTGTTTTGTTCGAGAGGATGGCGTACACTTCATCAGGCGTTGAAACAGGATTGCCATCTACCTTGGTAATGATGAAAGATTTCTGGATACCTGCTTCGGCAAACTTCCCATTGTCCAACGCTGTCACCTGTACACCGCTGCGAATGCCAAGCAGTTTCAAATCACTGCCTTCAATTTTCGTGAGCTCAGCTCCGAGCAGTGAACGGGTAGATTCGACATCAGCCTTGGCCAAATCGGTGTTACCCCGAGCGTTCCGCAAGGTGAGTGGCAAAACCAGCTCTTTGCCTTTGCGCCAAACTGTAATATCAACAGAATCGCCAGGTCGATAACGAGAAACCTGTTCTTGCAGTTCAGGAACCGTTTTCACTTTGGTGGGCCCAACGCGCAAAATGACATCGCCTTGCTCAATGCCGGCTTCGGCAGCCGCTCCAGCCTCAATCAACTCTGAAACATAGACGCCCTGTAAGTCATTCAGCCCCGACTCGGTAGCCAGCTCTTGGGTGAGTTCAGAAATACGCACGCCAATAAAGGCGCGTTGAACGATTCCGAACTCCATCATATCGGCAGTAACCTTACTCACAATGCTCGAAGGAACGGCAAAAGAGTAACCACTGTATGATCCGGTGCGTGAAGCGATAGCCGTGTTGATTCCAATGAGTTCACCGCGTGTATTTACCAAAGCACCGCCGCTGTTACCGGGATTTACCGCCGCGTCAGTTTGAATGAACGATTCGATGGGGAAGATGTCGCGCTGACTGCCACTCCCGAGAATATTGATGTTGCGCGCTTTGGCCGAAACGATACCCGCTGTCACGGTAGAGGTTAAATCGAAGGGGTTGCCGACGGCCAATACCCACTCACCAATGCGCACTTCATCCGAGTTGCCGAAGGTGATGAAGGGCAGATTTGACTCTTCTATTTTAAGAACCGCTATATCGGTTGATGGGTCTGTTCCAATAACCGTTGCGTCGTATGACTTATTGTTGTTGAGCGAAACAACGATTTTTGATGCGCCTTCAATGACGTGGTTGTTAGTAACAATGAATCCATCACCAGAAATAATCACGCCGCTGCCACTGCCCCTTTGAACCTGAGGCGAAGCATCATAACCGAATAAATCTAACCACGGATTTTGGAGGCTGTTTTGCACAGTTGATTCGGTTTTGACGTGAACAACCATGTTTACCGTGCGCTCAGCGGCCATGGTAAAATCGAGAGGTGTCGATCCGTCAGCTGCCATCGCATAACGCACCGGTGTAGATTCATGGATCACGCGTTCAACAATTTGTTGCTCAGTGGTAAAACCACCGTACTTCATTGCTAGCACACCAGCTAAAGCACCAATAAAAGCAATGGAAAAGGTTCCGATGAGTTTTTTCATGTCCTGTAAATTTGAAAGTTGAGTTCGAATAACGGGGGTACATCAAAAGTAACGCCAGAGATGGAAATAAGTTGAGTCATGGCAGACAAAAAAGTGTTAAACGACCGATGTTTGAACAGGAATATTCAGTGTAGGCGAGAAAAGATGGTTGTGCAGATTATAGGAATTTATGCACCTTTGCTGAAACTAAATAGCGAAAAATGAAACATGTGATTCTCTCTTTCAGTGTTGTTTTCACCCTACTCTTCGCGCAGCGCGCAATCGCCCAAGGTGGAGCTTATGATTTTTTTAACGTTGGTGTCGGCGCATCAGGTTGGGGCATTCCCATTTATGCGGGGGCAGACATCACGGTAGCTAAGAACATTACGGCTGGTGCTATGGTTAGTGCACAACGCAAGGTCCAACGTACAGGTTGGCTGAATAACGACTTGCGTTGGGTACATACAATCATCGGCATCTCAGGGAATGCAAATTATCACTTCCTTGAACCGGGTGATGAGTTTGATGTGTACGCCGGTGCAAACATCGGCTACTATTTTTGGAACACGAAATTACGTGAAACCGTACCAGGTTATAGTGGTGTGTATGAAGGCAGCGGAAGCGGTGGTTTTGGTGTTGGGCTTCAAGTCGGGGGACGTTATAAACTCGACAACGGCATCATTCTCAATGGCGAATTCGGCGGAGGCACCGTTTTCTCATCAGGACGCATTGGAGTTTCTTTCCCGCTGAAATAAAAAAAATGTGGATTCAGTCAAAGCGTCACTTCGTGTGGCGCTTTTTTTTGTCAGTTTGTTTGAATTTGTTGCGTCACCGCCTGAACAAAACTATCGACCCACAAGCTATATTGTGTGCCCGAAGGGTGGAGGTTATCGGTTGCAATCAATCCCTCAATGTTCGGCCATTGCTGAGAAATTGGTGTGATGTTGTAATGTGCGACTCCATAGGATGCTGTGATGCTCGCACAGCTTGCATTGAATTGCGCAAGCTCAGCAGAAATCTCAGCTTGATCGGCAACGCCGAATGGTGTATAGCCGTAGTCTGGAATAGACACTACAAAAACACGATCGGTATTTCCATTGGCGATGGTGATTGCACGTTCAAGAAGATCGGTAAACTGCTCGGCATACTGTGCAAGCGATAATCCTTGGTATTGGTTGTTCACACCAATCAAGAGTGATACGAGGTCAAAATTGGCAGTGTCAACTCCAGCAGCAATCATGCCGTTCGACAAGGCTTGGGTAGTCCAACCATTTTGCGCAACATAGAAAGGAGCCTCAACATATAAACTGGTTTGCATTGTGTTGATGCGCGAAGCGAGTTGATTCGGCCACCGTTCAGCTGATGAAACCCCAGTGCCGATGGTGTATGAATCACCCAAAGCAAGGTAACGAACCGAATCAACTTCACCCGCAAGATGCGCTACCAAAGCATGCATATTTAAGGTGTCGCTGGGGTCTAGTTCTTTGCGCGTGGTTAACTCTGATTCATAAGAATCGATAGTGGTGCAATTGGTGAAACAGACTAGGAGCAATAACTTAACGCCAAATCCTAACATTTTTAACATCATTTTTATCAGAATTTTGAAAGATTTCCGTACCTTTTGGTCATTGAAATGGAATAGTTCACTGCATTCGCTGCAGAAACCTTATTGGTAACGCAGCGTTGAAGATCACACACTTCATTTGAATGACCAATTTACTGACTACTGAATAACAAAATAACTTTGATCATGAAATCTATATTTACAGCGATGTTCCTTCTCCTTGGAGCGTCTTTTTCATTTGCGAGCAACGTTGAATTGGTTGTCGAGAAAGTCGACAATGGTGGCGTTGTTTCGGGCAATACCTACCGTGTATACGCTGTGCTTACGCAGCCACAACACTCTATCCATGCGATTTTTGGTGAAGGGGGTGATTTCCTTGCCGTTGAGTCAACAGGAGCTTTCTACCAGCACCCGCTTGGGGGGTATTCTTCGATTGATGTCAATCCGAATGTGGTAAACCTCGATCCAGCACTCGCTTTTGATACATGGGTAACCATTGGTGCTGAAAATGCAGTGGCGAACAACCTTTGGACCATTGGCATTGAATTCGGTGATTTCGAAAACGGTGGAAGCATTTCAGCTGACAATGGGGCTTGGTTCCTCGTACCTACAGATGTGCGCACATTGCCTGATGCAACATCAAAAATATTGTTGATGCAGTTAACAACTACAGGAACGGCTACAGGTACGCTCAACTTTCAGGGTTGGGATCAAGAAGGTATGCCATGGCAAGAACGCGGTTTGACCTTCACCACCTCTGAAGCTCACATCTTCGGGTGCATGCAACAAGGCGCAACAAACTTCAACGTTGACGCAACATACGACGACGGAAGCTGCATGCTACCTGAAACACCTGCGGTTACACCACAACCGAATCAAACAAACAATGGCTCTGCCACTGTAGGGAAACTTGATGGTGTGTTGATTTTCCCTAACCCAATCTGGGAAGGTCAATTCAACTTGCAATTCGCTGACCGCATCGAGTTGGTAAACGAGATGCTCATCGTAGAAATCTTCGACGGTGCAGGAAAGAAAGTCTACGGTTCAGAGTTCGGAAATGAAGCCATTGTAGGTGGTAACCGCATTGTCATCAAGCAGGCTCTGGCGGCAGGAACCTACACTGTGAGCACACGTACTTCAACCTTTAGCTCGTCTTCACAAATTGTAGTGACCCGCTAATCGTTTTAAACCCATAAAAAAAGGGGAGCATTTGCTCCCCTTTTTTTATGGGTAATGATCAAAGTTCATGAAGCGCTTGATGCAATGCGGCTCGAACACGATCAATTGAAAAGGTTTGCTGAGCGTAGGCTTGTCCCAGTTGAGAAAGTTCGGTTCGCACCAATGGTGAATTCAGTAAATGATCAAAACATTCCGCTAAGGCCGTGTCATCGTTTGAAGGGAAAAGGATCCCGTGCGCGCCATTTCCCAACAATTCGGGGGTGCCTGAAGTGTTAGTTCCAACGACACAGCATCCTGCCGCCAAGGCCTCAATGGTAACCATGCCAAAGGTTTCGCCAGCACTCGCCATCACGAAAATGTCGAGCGCGCCAAAGGCAATCTCAACATTGTTCTGGTGGGGTAAAAAATGAACCTGATCCGAAACCCCCAGCGCATCACATGCCGCATGCAATTGTCGCAAATATGCATCACCTTCGCCACGGGTAGGATCGCCCATAATCAGCAATTGTAGATCTTTGTGCTCTTCGTGAATTCTAGCAAACGCTCGTATGAGTGTAAGCTGGCCTTTCAAGGGGTCGATGCGTCCTATGGTGCCAATCATAACCTTTGCTCCAGGCAGGTTGAGTTGCTTTCTTGCGGCTTCGTGCGTGGGTAAACCTGTAAACTTCTGTAAATCAATCGCAAGCGGAATTACCCGAATGCGTTCAGCTGGAAACCGCGTATGGGTCAATACTTGGTCGCGTAGAAATTGAAGGGGCGAAATCCACAAATCAATTGTGTTAAATCGTCGGGTATGAATGAAGTCGCGCTTACTCACGCCCAATTGCATGGCCTGCTGATAAACAACTTTTATCTTGCGTGCGCTGAACCGTTTCACCCAGTACATCAAACTCATGTCTCGGGTGTCGCGAATCCATACCACATCGATCTGTGCAGCGCTTAAACGACGAGCCAACTGCGAAGCAGCGCGAAGATCGGCATACTTGCGGTGGCGTTTAATGAAATTCGGCTGGATGTTTGATTTTGCAGCGTGTTCAGCCAACGGTGAACCCGCTACACACCACAGTGAGGTGTGATGTTGAGCGTCATGAAGCCATGCACAGAAGCGAAAAACATTCATTTCCAATCCACCCCAACTGGTTGAACTGCAAACGAACGCAATGCGGATGGGGTCAGGCATCCGCAGCTTCGACTTTAGTTAAGCTAAAGGCATTTTGAATGAACTCAACTTGCGCTTTGTTCAAACCGGTCAGCGATACTCCAGCAACTGATACTCCCACGAAATTTGTGAAGAACTCGATCGTTTGTTCGCCTGCAATGAGCGCGACTACCGCATCAGGGTATTTCGCTTGAAAGGCCGTAAATGCACTGGCTGTATTTCCATCAAAGGGAATGAAAACAGTTTGATTTTTTCCGGTGCCACTCACTTCTAAAGGACGACCCCCGGTGAAAATTTTAATCGCTCGCGTGCGGTGCACTTTAGCACATGCATAGGCCGCTTGGCTGTCTTTAGCGAAATCTGGAGTTCGAACGAATACTTTTTCCCAAGGCTCAACCGGCATCACGCCCATTGTGCTTTGCGAATTTTTCACAACGAAGTATAGGCCGTTGTCAAATTCATACGCGTAGGTATAGCGTAAGCTATCTAAATTCTCTGCGGTGTAAACCACTTCACCGTCGGTTACAATACGCGGTTCAACCACAGCAACAGTGTCGGCTGTTTGTGCAGCATCGTCTTTGTTTTCAGTGTTTGTGCATGACTGAAGCATGGCAAATACAGCTACGGCTGCAATGAGAAACAACGAATTTGTTTTCATTTTTTTGGACTTTTCGGACGAATAATTATTTCGCTAATTACGGTATTTTCTGGTGCATTCACAGCATATGCGATTTGCTCGGCAATGTTGCGTGCATCCAAGCCAGCCGCGAAGCTCCCGCGGTAGTTCTGCAAAAGGTCTTCATTGCGCGTTTGCTCAATAAAGGGTGTGTTCACTGAACCCGGACTAATGGTTGTAAGGCGCAATTCGCTACTCAATTCAAGTCGAAGTGATTCTGAAATGGCCAATACAGCGTGTTTCGTGCTGCAGTAGATTCCTGAATTTGGGAAAACGTGGTGAGCTGCAACCGAAGCCAAGTTCACAATTTGCCCTTGATTCTTGCGTAATTCAGGCAGCGCAAAGTGCACGCAATTCAACAATCCCTTGATATTGACATCAATCATGGTGTGCCAATCGGCAAGTTTAGCATCGATCAAAGGGTCGAAAACACCGAGACCGGCATTGTTGATCAGCACATCCAAACCTCCCCAAGCGTCAACCGAGGCTTGAACCATGCGCTGCACATCATCGATATTGCAAACGTCGCCCACTACCGCGATCACGTGGTTGGGGTGATTCATTACGAGTTGCTCTAGGGGTTTCGCCCTGCGGGCGGATGCGATGATTCGGTGACCTTGCGCGGCAAGTAGATTGGCAGTTTCGAGGCCAATTCCACTGCTGGCTCCAGTTATTAGGATGCGTTTACTCATGCTGCAAAGATAGCATGGGAATTTCACAACCATCCTGCCGTTAGGCAGAAAAAAAATCATTGCAAAACTACCAAACGCTCAATTTGTGCGCCTTCTGAACTGATGAGTTTTACGATGTAGGTACCTGGATCAAGTTCAGGAAGTGCGATTTCGCCATGTGCAAATGGAGCGTTTGATTGAATGCACGTACCCTGCAAATTCCAAATCGATGTTTGACCATGTTCAATTGTCGTTCTTAAGGTGTCGCCTTTGCAAACGGGGTTCGGATAAATGTTGTGTTCGTTCGCTGCGCGAAAGGCTTTAATCGCGGTGGTGCATGCTGTGAATTCAGATTCAAGCGCATCAAAAACAGCTTCTTCAATGGTATAGAAAGCACTGCTTGTGCCAAAACTGTATCCAGAAAAAACACCATTATTCATGAAGATCACGCCGCGGCCTGAAGCTTTATGAAAGTACCAATCACTAACCAAGCCGTAGGCTTCACCGGCATGACCGATCAAGTTGTAACCGTCGAAAACGATGTCACCCATCGGGGTGTTGGTGGTTATTTGAACCCCTAAGCCCCAGCTGTTGAAGAGGTTGAAGTAATTATCACCATTGCTGCCGTTATAGGTCCAAACTGGCGTGTGCATGAGCTCAATCGACTCCGATGAAATGAGCTGAGTTTGCGTAAGGTTGTCGTAGCCATTGTTGATATGCAGCTGCATGAGCCGCGCTAAATCACGCGCACTGGCGCGTAACCCGCCTTGGGGAGCAAACCGCAACCCGTTGCCTCCGGGCACATAGTCTTGAATATTCGCAGGCTCTGGCGTGTTGCCTTGAAAATTGTCGACTTGGGGTGTCCAGCCTCCTTGGTTACGATAAATAACCGCAACGTTATCAATGTTATCGAGCAAGGAGGTGTTGTAAGAACAATTTAAGCCGAGCGGCTCAAACACATTGTTTTGCATAAACAAATCGAACCGCTGGTTTGACGCGGCTTCAATAATGGTAGCAATCACGCCATAATTAAGGTTGGAGTATGCGAAGTAGGTGCCAGGGGGTTCAGTACGCCAAATGTTTGAGGTGAAGTAGGCCCCATCAGAAAGCAACAACTCAGCCAATGCCGGCAGGTTGTTTTCAGCACTGTTGGTGGCATTGAGAAAGCCATTGTAGCCGGTTCCATCTTGGATCCCCGAACGGTGCGAAAGCACCATTTCAACGGTAATTGGGGTGTTGGGGAAGAGAGGATTTCGGGCCTCAAAACCTAGGTAATCGCTGATGTCTGCGTTGAGCGAAACCGCGCCTTGATCAACAAGCAGCATCAAACCCGTTGCAGTAATGGCCTTGGAGATCGATGCAATGCGGTACTGCGTATCACTGTTCACTGGAAGTTGACGGGTGAAGTCGCGCAAACCGGCATGGTATTCTACATCAATTTCGCCATCGCACAAGGAGATGACCGACATGCCCATTACGCTGAAATCGGCAAAGACCGCGTTGAGGTCGTCAATTGCGCCCTGGGTGTAAGCAGGTTGAAAACTGCAAATGAATATAGCAATGACTCCGATACGACGCATGGCGATATTTTTTTGAAATATACAATGCAAAAAAAAACCACCCCAATTCTGGAGTGGTTTTTTTGAAGTCTTTGTCTGTTTAATTACACGATGTGCCGAAAACAGAAAGGAAGAGGATTGAATCGTTGGTGTTGACCACACCATCTCCATTCAAATCTGCGACACAGTTGCTTGTACAACCGTAATCACCGAGTAAGAAGAGCATATCTGCGATATTGATTTGTCCGTCGTTGTTGAAGTCGCCGAAACAACCAGCGATTTCATCTCCTGTGATGTTTCCATCGCAGTTGTTATCGATGCCTTCGCCAGTTCCAGGTGCGCCGGGGTACACGAGGTTGTTGTTGTCATCGCAATCGGTTGAATTGGCCACGAAGCCCGCCTGTGGCGCGCAAAGCAGCACGGGAGCGCCTGCGCCAAATCCGTCGCCGTCGTTGTCGGCATAATATACCGTTGGTGTTACACACGTGCCGTTATCGATGGTTGCGCTCGGGTCGAAATTACATGCATTGCTGTCTGTACAACCGCTGCACGATAAAAACTCGCATGATCCGTTGTCGCAAACTGCTGCCGGGTTGTAGTTGCAAGCACCTGCATCAGTGCATCCATCGGGGAGTACGCATGAGCCATTGTCACACAAGGCCGCAGGGTTGAAGTTACAAGCCGCGGGATTGGTGCATCCATCAGGAAGAATGCAGGAACCGTTTTCGCAAGTTGCATTAGCGTTGTAGTTGCATGCCGCAGGATTCGTACATCCGTCAATACCATTCTCGTCGATTCCGCCAACACAATTGTCGTCGATATCGTTGCATGGACTTTCAGCTACCCCAGGATTAATCGCAGGATTACTGTCGTTGCAATCGCCGCCCTGAGGAGCAAACGAACAAGTAATGCCTGCCTGTGAAGCAGTATTTCCGCCGGTAATTGTTCCCGAAGCAAGGGTTAAGCCTGAACCTGTGCTCACCGACCAGTTGGCCACGTTGTCGTTGAACTGGCCTTGTGTTTCAATGGCAAAAGTGAAAGGACCGTTGGCAGAAGAAGCGGAAACCGTAAAGTTCCCCCCGTTTTGCGTATTCGGGTAGCCGCCGCCACTTAAAACTATCACGTTACTTGCATCACGCAAGGTCCAAGATGTTTCGTCGAGCCAGCCGGTTCCGTTGATGTTAACGACCCACGTGTTGTCGCACGGACTTTGACAGAGTGGGCCAGTGACTACATTGTTGGTGCCATAGTTGTCTCCATCGAGATCGATGTACCATACCACCGCATTGAAGTCGCACGAGCCGTCATCACAGGTAGCATTCGGGTTGTAGTTGCAAGCCGCAGGGTCTGTACATCCATTCGGGAAGATACAGGTTCCATTGTCAATCGTTGCAGCAGGATTGAAGTTGCATGCCGCAGCATTCGTACAACCATAACATGAATAGTCACATGAACCGTCGTTGAATTCAGCAGCGGGGTTGTAATTGCAGGCCGCTAAGTCAGTACAGCCCGGCACGCCATCCACAATAACACAAAACTCATGCGTTGCCTGCAAACCAAAATTGCCACCGGCAACCATCTGCGCTAAAACGATACCGTTTTGGTCGGTCAAGGTGTAGTTACCAACTACGCCTTGAAATTGCATACCATCGCCAAAACTGTCAAATACATTCAAGGTGTAGCATCCTTCACCAACACAGAATGAATAATTGAAGGTGGTTTGCGTTTGAGCGTAGGGGCCATCGCTAAAGAGCACGACACCATTGTCATCTAGAATTTGCCAAGTGGTTTCTTCAGGATAATTGTCAGTGGTTAGTGTGAAGCTCAAAGTATTTCCACCTGAAATAGCTGTGAAAATTGAGCTACCTGCGTTGTTTGTCAGGTTTTCATCGGTGGTGCCATTTGGGTCTGTGACCGATACGTTGAAAACGTTGTTGCCATTCGGTGTAGTGATGCCAGGTAGCGTTACAGCGATCGAAGCGCCTGTAGCGAGGTTACCAGTCCAGTTGAAGCTACTATTTGCTCCACCGTTCACGTTGTAGAGAATGGTAGCCGATGTCAGGTTCAATTGACCAAGGTTTCCTAAGACGATTTCGGGCACAAAGTTGTTGGTGCAGTTGTCACCCGTTGGACTGTTCACACCGAAAATAGCTGCGTCAATATCTACATTGGCTATTGCAGGACCAATCGTGAAATTCGTATTCGAGATGTCGAAGAAAATGTTGTTCGACGCCTTTACTTTGATACGGGCTGTGGTTGTTTGCCCAGCAGGAATCAAAACCGACTCACTACCGTCATTTGGCGTGCCACTCACCAAAGTAATAGGGTAGGTGAAGCCACCATCAAGCGACAAGAAAATGTCGACGTTTGCTGCACTAACCGGCGCTGCGGTGGTATTAGCGACATTCCAAGTCACTGTTTGAAAGCTATTGCCAGGGTATGTAACAGCAGTGTTTGGGGCTGTAACCACGAAGGGGCCTGCTTGATCGGTTACGTTGAATGAAACCTGAGCGTCATTTACACCGCCACCACCGGCACGGTTATCGCGTACCGTACAACGAAAGGTCATGCCTCGCGAGTAGGTAGGTAGGTGTTCGCCAATGGTAGTAGTGTTGTTTACCAAATCAGACAAGCGCGGGAAAACACGCGTCGGACTTTCTGTAGCGGGCCACGAGCGGAAAATAGGTGCGGTTCCGGAAGGGTTTGTCAGCGTGTTGTCACCTGCAGCTGTAGCGGGGCCCAGGTTGTATTGTTCCCAGTTGAAAGTTATCGCGTCTCCGTCGGTGTCAGATCCCGTTGCAGTGAGCTCAAATGGTGTAGAAATCGGAATGTTCCAGCCACCAGCACCCGCATTTACAGTAGGTGGGTTATTTCCAGTATTCGAGATTGCAGCACATGTATTGCCATTACCGTTTACAGAGAAGTTGTAAATCTCATTGTAGCTGTGATTATGGAAATAATCGTCGCTGTTGTTTTGAAGATTTGGCGGACAAATGCCCGCGTAACCCATGATTGTAGACGCACTTCCAGGCTCGTAAGCCGCAGAGGTGGCCCGGTTACAAGAGTTGTTTTGGGTGTGATTACCGCCAAACTGGTGTCCCATTTCATGGCAAACGTAGTCAATGTCAAACGGGTCGCCGATCGGAGCACCAAGGCCTGTAACACCCCGTGCACGTCCGCTGCCACATGGTGCGTTCAATTGGGCAATGCCGCCGCCTCCAGTGGAGAAAACGTGACCGATGTCGTAGTTAGCCAGCCCAATGGTGTTGTCACATGTGGTTTGGTTTTGGTTGAGCATGGCCCCGCCGTCGTTGTTCGTGTAGGGGTCGGTAGCGCCGTTGAGGAAAACCAATAAGTTGTTGTTAGGCACAAGCACCATGCGAATAGCGCTCTCAACTTCATAGACCCCATTCACACGGTTCATTGAGGTGTTCATTGCCGCCAGCACCAGAACAACTGTTCCCCCGTGAAACTGCGCGTACTCTCCTGTACAGGCGAGTGCAAGTCGGTAAGTACGCAGTTGCGCACCTGAAGGCGTCTTCATGCTCAAGCCCATAATTCCAGGTTTGCCTTTTCCTTTGGCTGGCTTTGGAGCTTTGTCTTCAATGATTTGATCATATCGGTCAGCTTCTACCTGGGGCATTACCGGTGGCAACTCAAACATGGTCTTACCCGTGGTTGCGTAAAAGTCTTTTTTGTAATAAGACATGTAATACTCGGTATCGCTCGGCGAAACTGGATCGATGTATACCGTTCCATTCGGGCGAATAATCATGCCGTGGAAGCCTCTCGGTGTAAGATCAAATTTAATCGTTGCACTGGGGTCTGTGATCCCTTGGCCGGTATAGCATCGAATTTCAGGAAATTGTGCTTGGAGTTCAGGCATCATAACTGGGCTCTCGACGAATCGGAACGACTGCATGCTTCCATCGGGCATCGGAACACTAATGATTGAGCCAGAATTGCGCACGCCAATCTCCGCTTCAAGCGGAGCTTCAGCAAACAATCCGCGCACCGCATTGACGTCTAAGCGTAAGCTGCGGTATCGAGCAGGATTAATTTGTTGATCGGTGCGTTGCGGATGGTCCTCATCAATCCAATACGATTGGGCGCTCAACAGCGTTGAAAGGGCAAAGATGCCGAGGGTCAGTAATACAAATCTTTTCATAATCTTGGTTAACAGTCTGTGTTTAGTAACCTGAGTTTACCAGCGCTTGTTTACGTGTGAATTGCTATTTGGTTATTCGTTGCAAGAAGTACCGAAAACAGTAGCAAATATTAAGAAGTCGGCTACATTGGTTACGTTGTCACCATCAAGATCAGCGTCGCATCCCAAGGTGCACCCCATATCGCCTAATATGAAGAGCATATCACCGATGTTGCGTTGACCATCGCCGTTGAAGTCGCCCAAACAAACTGCTAATTCATCACCTTCAACCACGCCGTCACAGTTGTTATCGATGTCTTCACCTGTACCTGGAGCACCGGGGTAAACATTCGCATTGCTGTCATCACAATCGAGGTTGTTTGTGCTGAACCCAGCTTGCGGAGCGCACAAAAGCACTTGGGCACCTGCTCCGAATCCATCACCGTCATTGTCGGCATAGAATAGGGTCGGCAATACACAGCTTCCATTGTCAATTGTAGCGGTTGCATCGTAATTGCATGCTGCGGTGTTCGTACAACCTGCGCATGATGCGAATTCGCAGCTTCCATTGTCAATTGTAGCTGTGACGTCGTAATTGCATGCTACCGCGTTGGTGCAACCTGCGCATGATGCGAACTCGCAACTGCCATCATCGTTCGTTGCGTCAGCGTTGTAGTTGCAAGCACCCGCATCGGTGCAACCGTCAATTCCCGCAGCGGTAATGCAGAATGGGTGGGTCACCGATGATCCGAAGTTACCTCCCGCGATCATTTGGGCTAATACACTGCCATCTGGTCCAGTTAAGGTGTAGTTACCTACCACACCTTGGTATTGAAGTCCATCGCCAAAGCTATCAAACACGTTCAAAGTGTAGCATCCTGCCGATAGGCAGAAAGAATAATTGTAAGTCGTTTGAGAGCCACTGTATGGGCCATCGCTCAAAATAATGGTATTCGTATCGTCAGTAATGTTCCAAGTGGTTTCTCCAGGGTAATTATCGGTTAAAATGCTGAAGCTTACAGATTGACCGTCAGGAATCATCGTAAAGGCGCTACTTCCTGCATTGTTTGCAGGATTTTCATCGGCTGTGCCGTTCGGATTCACTAGCGTCACCGCATAGGTTGAGTTGCCCGCACCTGGGGTAATGGCTGGAAGGCTCACTACCACGGTAGCTCCACTGGCCAAATTGCCCGTCCAGTTCTGACTGCTCGAAGCTCCACCGTTAACGGTATATTGGATTGTGAACGACGTAAGGTTTGCGGTTCCGGCATTGCGCACGGTGATTTGCGGCGTCACAGAAGTCGCGCAATACGTGCCTTGTGGCTCCACGATGTTGAGAAGTTGAGCGTCATTTGCAACGGTTGCGGCATTGGGATCATACCCGTCGACGATGAGTGTATTGCAACCTGGGGCAATCCATTGGCAAATGTTCGGGTAAGTCACATCAAATTTGCCGTAGTAGTCGTTTACGTTATTTGAGCAAGTAGCTTGGCCACCGTACAATTGACCAATCACCCGCTTGTTTTGGTCGAAGAGTGGGGATCCGGATGAACCTGGCTCAGTGGTTCCATCTTCCCAGTTGAAAATGCGCCAGCAGGTTGCACCGCCATATGTTGCAGTACCAGCAGGGTTCACATCAAACGAGATCTTTTTAAGGTCACCGCTGGGGTGGTGAATGGCCACTTGGGAAGAAGGGTTAACACCGGTCGCGTCCCATCCTGCATAGTACGGATCGTAAGACGTAGGAATCGGATCGCCATTGTTAATGCGCAAAAGCGCGTAATCTGCGGCACCTCCAGAGGCCAAAAGTTGAGAACCGCTCACGGTTTGATAGGTGCCTACATTGTTTCCTACACAAGTGGTCGATTGCCAGTTAAAGCGATACACCCAATTCGCAACACTCCCGCCCAAGCAATGGTTGGCAGTCAAGAAATAGGGGTGGCCGTCGTTGGCAGTGTTGTTGATCAAGGCGCCAGTACAAATGCCGTTTCCATTCACAACAATCATGGCCACAGAGTTAATTTCTGCGCGCCAATCGTCACCTTCCGCACAAATGACATTGTTGTTGCAAGCACCCGAATCGCCAATCCCGCGAGCAACCACGTCCAAGTCACGGTAAGCATGGGTCACATTCTCCAACTGCAGCGTACTTGTGCCTGCTGCGTAAGCGGGCTCGTAATACTCAACAATGATTTGATCGCCTGGGATAGGGTAGGTACCAAATCCCATTTCAGGGTTGTTGTTCGCGTGGGTGTATGCACCGAGCACATGGGTGTAATCGGGTGAATAAACGTACAACCTTCCACCAACAGGCAGCTCGAACAAGTCGAAAGTAAGGTTCAATGAGTACGCTCCTGGTGATGAAATATGGAGTAACCAAACCCGGTCACCACTCGGCAGATCGTGCCATTGCCCTGAATTGTTCAAATTTCGTCCGACCGTGAAGTTCTTCCCAAATCGGTAAGGCGTGTCTTTGGATGCATGAATCACCTCGTCTTCTGCTAACATGGCATTCACATCAAAGCCAGGCATGGTGAGGGTTGGCATTTGCCAATCCATCTTGTCATTCTGGTAGGTGAGGGGCATCCCGCCTTGGTTGATTTGCGCACGAAGTGATGCGCTGAAAAGCACGAAAAATGCAAGAAATGCCAAAAAAGGCAGACGGCTCAGCTTTGAATACAGCATGTTAAATTGGTCTGGTTAGAAAGGTCCTTATTAAAAAGCAATTTACATGTTTAAACTGAATTAACATTCACGATCGGTCGAAATATTCTGCACTTAGTCGGCTAATGGGGTGCACGCGTCTTCTTATTCTAAGAGTTTTCGCCCTAGCGGGCGGATGGTCGAGCATTCAAACTTCTGGTATTTCTTTGCATCGGCGTTGTGATCGAATTAAGTTTTGAAAACTGGATGAGAATGTTGAAAAATAGAGGGATGTAGGCGGGAAAGCACCCCTCGAGAATTGGTAATTTAGTCGATTCGTAACACCCGCTGTGGCTGCAGATTTCTGCATGTCCTGCGCCTCAAACAAGACTATGGCAGAAGTTCAATATACCGAAGACAATATACGTTCACTCGACTGGAAGGAACACATTCGGCTTCGCCCGGGTATGTACATCGGTAAGCTTGGCGATGGATCAACAGCTGATGACGGCATTTACGTTTTGCTCAAAGAAGTCATCGACAACTGCATCGATGAATATGTGATGGGTTATGGCAAAACCATCGAAATAAGCATACGCGACAACGTGGTTAAGGTGCGCGACTTCGGGCGTGGCATTCCCTTAGGAAAAGTTGTCGACTGTGTAAGCCGCATCAATACAGGGGGTAAATACGATACCAAAGCGTTCAAGAAGTCGGTTGGTTTGAACGGGGTTGGTACCAAGGCAGTTAATGCGCTATCTGAGTATTTCTGTGTAGAGTCAATCCGCGACAATCAAATCAAACAAGCCGAGTTCAACCAAGGCGAGCTCACCAACGATGCAGCCATTGCTGAATCTGTAAAACGTCGGGGCACGAAAATAACCTTCATTCCTGATTCGAAGATCTTTCTCAACTACACCTTCCGGATGCAGCACATTGAAAGGCTGCTTTGGAACTATGCGTACTTGAATACCGGGTTAACGATTTACTTCAACGGTGAGAAGTATCATTCAGACAACGGTCTGAAAGATTTGCTCGAAGCTAATTTGGGCGCTACCGAACTAAATTACCCCATCATTCATCTCAAAGGCGATGATATTGAGGTTGCCTTGACTCATACGAACTCCTACGGGGAAGATTATTACTCGTTTGTAAACGGACAATACACCACGCAAGGGGGAACCCACCAAGGCGCTTTCCGAGAAGCTTTGGTTAAAGTAATTCGCGATTACTATCAAAAGGATTACGACGCGGTGGATGTCCGCAGCGGGGTTACAGGTGCCATTAGCATCAAAGTAACTGAGCCAGTTTTTGAGTCACAAACCAAAACCAAGTTGGGGTCAACCGAAATAGAGCCAGAAGGGGCATCCATTCGTGGCTTTATTCTCGACTTTCTCAAGCGTGAACTCGATAACTTCTTACATAAAAACCCTGAAGTTTCTGAGGCGCTCCAACGGCGCATCATGCAGAGTGAAAAGGAGCGCAAAGAACTAGCTGGCATCAAAAAACTTGCCCGCGACCGCGCGAAGAAAGCCAGCCTGCACAACCGCAAATTGCGCGATTGCCGGGTTCACCTGAACGATAACCACGATCGAGCACCTCAATCAACGCTGTTCATCACCGAGGGTGATTCAGCTTCCGGGTCAATTACCAAGGCACGCGATGTCAATACGCAAGCCGTATTCTCTCTGAAAGGAAAGCCGCTAAACAGCTATGGCTTAACCAAGAAGATCGTTTATGAGAACGAAGAGTTTAACCTCTTGCAGGCGGCACTGAACATTGAAGACGGCATGGAAAACCTGCGATACAACAATGTCGTGGTTGCTACCGATGCCGATGTCGATGGCATGCACATTCGCTTGCTACTCATTACCTTCTTTCTTCAGTTCTTCCCTGAATTGGTGAAACGCGGACATCTCTATGTATTGCAAACGCCGCTGTTCCGCGTCAGGAACAAGAAAGACACGTTCTATTGCTACAGCGATGAGGAGAAAATTGACGCGATGATCAAATGCGGAAAGAATCCTGAAATTACCCGATTCAAGGGGTTAGGTGAAATTTCGCCTGACGAGTTCAAATTCTTTATCGGCGATAGCATCCGTCTTGACCCCGTTGTAATTGGCAAAGACAGCAGCATCGAGCAAATGCTCGGCTTCTTCATGGGGAAGAATACGCCTGACCGTCAAGAATTTATCATTGAAAACCTTCGCGTAGAAAAAGACATGGTGCTCGAAGAAGAGGCCAAGTAAAAACAAGCGAACGAGAGCGAAAGCAGCGATATTATGGCAGAGAACGAAGAAAGAGAGCACGACGAAGAGTTTGGTAATGGTGCCGGTGACAAACAGCTTGAACGCGTGGTTCAAGTTTCAGGCATGTACAATCAGTACTTTCTCGACTATGCATCTTATGTGATTTTGGAGCGCGCGGTTCCGCACTTGTACGACGGCCTTAAACCGGTGCAACGGCGCATTTTGCACTCCTTGCGCGAACTTGATGATGGACGCTTTCACAAGGTTGCCAACGTCATCGGAAATACCATGAAGTATCACCCGCACGGGGATGCCTCCATCGGCGATGCGTTAGTACAAATTGGTCAAAAAGATATCCTGCTCGACATGCAGGGGAACTGGGGTAACATCCTCACAGGCGATAGCGCAGCTGCTCCCCGTTACATCGAGGTTAAACTCAGTAAGTTCGCAAATCGCGTGGTATTCAATCCGAAAACCACGAAGTGGCTCGCTTCATACGACGGACGAAACAAAGAGCCTGAAACCCTTCCTGTGAAGTTTCCTTTGCTTTTGGCGCAAGGTGTTGAAGGTATTGCGGTGGGGATGGCATGCAAAATCTTGCCACACAATTTTGTTGAGTTGATCGATGCGTCGATCGACACCTTGCGGGGAAAAACGCCAACCTTATACCCCGACTTCATCACCGGGGGCATGATGGATGTTGAGCACTACAATGACGGCCTCCGTGGAGGAAAAATCAAAGTTCGCGCCCGCATCAAGAAGGAAGACAACAAAACCCTTGTTGTACACGAACTGCCATTTGGAACAACCACGGTGTCGCTCATTGACTCGATCTTAAAAGCCAACGATCGCGGAAAGATCAAAGTGAAAAAGGTCGAAGACAATACGGCTGACCAAGTTGAAATTGTGATTCATCTCGCAACCGGTGTTTCTCCCGATAAAACCATTGATGCCCTTTACGCATTCACCGATTGCGAAGTATCGATTTCACCCAACGCCGCTGTAATTGCCGATGATCGTCCGCACTTCATGGGGGTAGCTGAAATGCTCCGCATGAGTGTGGCGCGTACCAAAGACCTCTTGCAACTTGAGCTTGAGATCAAAAAGGGTGAGCTCGAAGAACAATGGCATTTCGCCTCCTTAGAGAAAATCTTCATTGTAAAGCGCATTTACCGCGACATTGAAGAGTGTGAAACCTGGGAAGAAATTTTGGCAGCTATTCATGCCGGGTTAAAGCCCCATATTCAGCATTTGCTGCGCGCGGTTACCGATGAAGACGTAACCCGCCTTACCGAAATCCGAATCAAGCGCATTTCGCGTTTTGACAGCTTCAAAGCCGATGAGAAAATCCAAGCGCTCGAAGGAGAAATCGAAACCGTGAAGTATCACCTTGAGCATTTGGTTGAATACACCATCGACTACTTCAAAGAGCTGAAGAAAGACTTCGGTGCAGGCCGCGAGCGCCGAACTGAGATAAAAACTTTCGACACCATTGATCGCACCACCGTAGCTGTAGCCAACGCCAAACTCTACCTCAACGCAGAAGAAGGCTTTATTGGCACAGGTTTGAAGCGTGGTGAGGGCGAATTCGTATGTGATTGCTCTGACATCGATGACATCATTGTCTTCCGTCGCGATGGAACTATGATTGTGACCCGCGTAACGCAAAAGGCCTTTGTGGGCAAAGACATCATTCACGCTTGGGTGTGGAAGAAAGATGATCGCCGCCGCGTGTACAATGTGATTTACCGCGATGGCAAATTGGGGAAAACATTCATGAAGCGATTCAACGTGACATCCATCACCCGCGACCGTGAATACCCAGTGACCAAAGGAACAGCAGGATCAGAGGTGCTTTACTTCTCGGCCAATCCAAACGGTGAGGCCGAAGTGGTCACCATTCACCTGCGCGCGATGCAGCGGGTAAAGAAACTCAAGTTCGACCTTGACTTTTCTGAGCTGGCGATTAAAGGACGGGCTGCTGCCGGCAACACGGTTACCCGTTATCCCGTGCGTAAGGTTGAACTTAAAGAGCAAGGCATATCAACGCTGGGGGCACGCAAAATATGGTATGATGAAACAGTTCAGCGCTTGAATGCAGATTCACGCGGACGATTCCTTGGTGAGTTTAATGCCGATGATAAGATCTTGGTCTTATTGGCATCCGGGGAATACAAACTCACAGGCTTCGACCTGACCACGCACTTTGATGAAAACATGTTTCACCTCGAAAAGTGGATTCCCGAAAAGCCCATTTCAGCGGTGTACTACGACCCCGAAAAAGATGTGCATTTCGCTAAACGCTTTCTCGCAGAGCCCTCGCGCGGTGCGATGTCATTCATCAGCGAAAGTCCAGAAAGTAAATTACTCGTTGCAACAACCATCCATTACCCGCACATCCGGTTGGTGTTCAACAAGCGGTTTAAACACACCCGCGACAAAGAAGATCAAGTGATCAATTTGCGTGACTTCATTGGGGTGAAAGGATTGAAGGCAAAAGGCAATCGCGTGAGCCCCTTGCCAATCACCGATGTTGTTCTTGAAGATCCAATCGAGGAGCTCGAAATCAAAGCCGAAGAAGCCTTGCAGCTTGAAATTGCGGCCATCCGCGCAGCGCAAAACGCTCCGCGCTTCGACGACGAATTGGCCGATGATGCGGATGACGATTTCGCGAACGATGAAGATGCCGACGATGACCTCGAAGCGGGTGAGCGAGATGCTGTTAGTCCAACCATAGAGCTTGAACTGCCCAAACCGAAGCCTAAACCGCGTCTTGACGATACAGATATCCAGCCCACGCTATTCTAAGTAAAGTATGCGCAGAAAACAGGTAACCGTTATCGGCCGCTACGATGCGACAGAAGAGCAGTACGCACTCGGAATGGCTATTGGTCAGCTCTTAGCTGAGCTCGATGTGATCGCCGTAACCGGTGGAAGAGCAGGGCTTATGGAAGCTGTGGCGCGCGGCTGCGCTGAGGCAGGGGGGACTTCAGTCGGAATTTTACCATCAGAGAACTTCGAAGATGGAAATGGCTTCAACACCATTGTAATACCGACCGGAATCGGTTATGCGCGCAATTCAATGAATGTGCTTGCCGCAGATGTGGTTATCGCAGTAGGGGGCGCCGCAGGAACACTTAGCGAAATCGCCTTTGCATGGAGTTACCGCCGTCCGATCATTGCATTAACCACCGGCGGAGGCTGGGCCGCTGAACTGGCAGGTAAATGCCTCGACCATCGCTGGGATGAGCCTGTTTTGGAGGCTAACAACCTTGAAGAACTGCGTGCTCATCTGCTGCGTTTGCTCGCGGCTTAAATCTGACGCCAGCGCACTTTGTAATACGTTGAATCGTCGAGGTAGGCTTGGGGTACCGCTGCGCGGATGGTCTCGCGCAATACTTCCAACAGCTGTTCCCGCACAAACGATTGGTGAACAACCAAACTCACCTCGCGCACGGGCGCAGGAGCTTGAAATTGACGGCGATACGGCGCGTCTTCATCGGTGGCCGATAATGCGGGAATCAATGTGTAACCTAGGCCTCGTCGCACCAAGGCCTTCAACGATTCGATAGAGCCACTGCGGTAATCGAGGTTGTGAATGCCCGATTGCTCGCGCCGTCCGCACAACTCGAGGGCTTGCGATCTAAAACAATGCCCTTCTTCCAACAGCATGAGGCCTTCAGTGGGCAACTGCTCAATGGCAAGTTCGTTGCCAATTGAAGTATCGCGCGTGTAGATTTCAAAAGGCTCATTGAAAAGCGGTACCTCCCGAATCGTCGATTCATTCAAGGGCGTAACCAAAATGCCGATGTCGATGGTGCCATTTTTCAGTTGCTCAATGATGCGCTCGGTTTGGATTTCACGAATCACGAGCCGGGTTTCCGGATAGTCAACCAAGAATTTCGGAATGAACCGCGAAAGCAAGTAAGGCGCCAAGGTAGGTATGACGCCAACTGTGAAGGTTCCTTTAACACTTGTATGCTCGCCGCGCACGAAATGGTACAGTTGCTCGGCATGCTGTAAAATCTCGCGCGATTTCGCTAAAATGATAGTCCCCGCAGGCGTTGGCACAATCGGTTGTCTACTGCGATCAAACAACACCACGCCCATTTCCTCCTCAAGTTTCCGCAATTGCATCGTGAGGGTGGGCTGCGTGACTAAGCATTCGTCAGCTGCTTTTCCAAAGTGTCGGTGCCGATCGAGTGCGGCGATATAGCGAAGTTGTTGTAAAGTCACCTTACATTATTTTAAGCAAATATAACAAATATTTATAAGTACATGATAATTATCAATTTGACTTATACAGTTGAAATAACGATCTTTGTGGTATGAATAATTCCACATCTACTTTACAACCCATGAAATCAATAACAGGCATCGAAGAGCAGGCATCGCAGGCCTTGGTCAAGCAGCTGAACCAGTTGCTCGCCGACTTTCAGATCTACTATCAAAATCTGCGCGGTTTTCACTGGAACATCAGCGGACCCGGTTTTTTCGAACTACACCGTCACTTTGAAACCCTATACACGGCTGCGCAACTTACCATTGATGAGCTCGCCGAGCGTATTTTAACATTGGGAGGGCGCCCCTTGCATACGATGTCTGATTACGTCAAGTCAGCTGACATCAAAGAGTCACGCGATGTATTTACCGCTGATGAAACGGTGCGCACCACGTTGTCGAACATTGCAGTTTTATTGCAGCTCGAACGTGAGATCGTGGTAGCAGCTAACGAAGCAGGCGATGAAGGAACGGCTGATTTGCTCACGCCGCTCATTGCTGTTCAAGAAAAGCAAGCCTGGATGCTCAAAGCTTACCTCGGCCGATAAGCACAGTTAGGTTTGCCCAGAACTAGTCTGCAAAGAAGCTTATTTTCCGGCGATCAATGATGTGCACGTCTTTGTAATAGAAATGCACGATGCTGCTACAATCGTGGCCGAGTTGGGCCATGCGCATACCTCCTTCTTGGCATAAGCCGACTCCGTGCCCGAAACCTCTTCCAGTAAAGCGCACGCTGTCGACTTCTTCTTCAATCACGAAGAAGGCCGATCGCAATCCCCAATCGCTGCGAACTTTCGTCATGCGAAGGCTGCTTGTACTGTCGGCAAAGAAGCGCTGCCGTTCACGGGGGAAATACGCCAATGCAAGCGTACTGTCGTTCAAGGCTTCTTTTCGAAAGCCTGCTTTCTTGTTCAAATACGCAACCCAATCTTGCTTTTTGAAACTCTTTTCCCAATGGCTGTGGGGCATCACCAAGCAGAAACTGTCGGGTCGACCAACCAAATAGGGCAAGGGTTTACTCCAAACGTGTTCAGAGTTTAGCGTGTGTCCGCCGCAATTGGAATGAAACGCGGCGGTTATGAGGCGGATGTTCGCATCAACGAGGACTTGATTCTGCGTGAGTTCAGTAGCTACCGTGATCTTGGGTTCGAAGCGTGCAGTACCATGGTAGGCCTGACAATGCACTTCATCACAAACATTGAAACCACTGGTTGCATGCCGTTTGAAGTTGGCTAAAGCGTATGTACGGGCGATCATCGCCTGCACTTTGTAGAACTCCATCTCATGTCCGCGCCCAGCTTCAGCTTCGGTGACACCCGCGATGTAATGGTCGAGCGCTGCTTCGTTCACAATCAACAACTGGCCTTTGGAGGCGCGAACGATGAGGTTGTCAGGGTAGGTACTGTTTTTCACCGTTCGTCCGCCGGCCTCTGCTTTCAGCCCCACGTGGCTTTCAGATTGCGCTGCTTTAACCACCACACGGCGGTATTTACCAACCGCACCGGTCTTTGAGCTCACTTGTACGAGGTCGCCTTGTGCTTGCAGTGTAAAACCAGTTTTTGACGAAAGTGTAGCCACGGCTTTACCATCGCCGATTACCGAGTAGCTGCCTGTGTGGTGTTGAATGGTGGCTTTTGCAATGCCTCTTCCGCCAAAAATGCCCACACGCACAATGTCTTCTTGCTGCGCCGACAAGGAAAAACCCAGCGCAACGGTGAATAGGAAGCTCAAAAGAGGCGTGATGCTGTGCATACTCAAAATTACCTGCCTTTTCGCGCCTCTAAATCTTGGTTGTCGAGAGTTTTCAACATGCCGATGGCAGTACGTTCAGCTGCGCCTGGTCCGCCGAGAACATGGCGCAGCGCGGTGAATTCAGCCAGTTGCGCTTCACGGTAGGTTGCATCGTGCAAGAGGCGATTAAGCTCTTGGGTGAGCACCTTTGCAGTGAGCTCATGTTGAATGATTTCGCGAATTGCAGGGCGGTCAAGGATGAGGTTTACAAGCGAAATGTATTTGATCTTCACCAAGCGACGCGCAATGGCATAACTGATTGCACTACCTTTATAGCACACGGCCAAGGGCGTGCGGTGCAAAGCCGCTTCAAGGGTAGCTGTTCCACTGGTGACCAAGGCGGCACGCGCCTGTTGCAAAAGGGCATAGGTTTGACCAAAAACGATCTCGTGTTCAGCAGCCCCGGGAATGCCTTCGTAGAATGCTGCATCTTGTCCTGGGGCACCTGCGATTACGAACCGGTATGTACTGAATTGCTTCGCCGTTTCAAGCATAATCGGGAGCATGGTCTTGATTTCTTGCTTGCGTGAACCGGGCAATAAGGCTACAATCAGACGTTCATCAAGGGGGAGCGGCAGCTTCAAAGCTTCTTGGTGTGCATCTACCACGTCTAACAAAGGATGCCCAACAAAATCTACTTCCATGCCGTGTTTAGCGTAGAAATCTCTTTCAAAAGGCAAGATCACAAACATGCGCGTGATGTCGCGTTTGACGCCGTGAATGCGATTTTCCTTCCAAGCCCAAAGCTGCGGTGAGATGTAATAGAGCACAGGAATATTCATCTTTTTGCAGTACGCCGCAATGCGCAAGTTGAATCCAGGATAGTCGATCAAAATCACTGCATCCGGCCGATAGGCCGAAATATCTTCTTTACAAAAAGCGATGTTTTTAAGTATCGTGCGAAGGTTTAATAAAACCTCGATAAATCCCATGAAAGCCAGTTCTTTATAGTGCTTTACGATCTGCGATCCAGCGGCTGCCATGAGGTCACCTCCCCATGCGCGCACTTCGATTTCAGGACGTTCTTTGCGCAGCGCTTCAATGAGCTTGGCCCCATGTAAATCGCCTGAAGCTTCGCCAGCTATGATGTAGAGCTTCACTTAGTTGTAGTAAATGATGAAGGGTACAACAAGCAAAACCGCGAGCAAAATGCCGCGACTGGTGCGATAGTACTCGGCGCGATTTGAAAGGTAAAAGATGAACACGTTGAATAAAACACTAACAGTCAGTATTTTATCTTTAAACAGATCAGTCGATAAAAAGATTTTCTCAATGAAATAGCCCACACTCATTTTGTTGAGTACAGCCCAAACGATGGCCAGTAGAAAGAATCCAACTGCCATGCCCAATATGCCGAGCCCTAACCCGGCTAAGGTAGTATCGAGGTACTTTCGTCGATTCATAGTTCAAACTCCCATTGGTTCAATGGGCCAATTAAGAGGTGATTGGTGAGGTCGCATTGCGTAGGAACAACTGACACGTAGCCATGTGCCAAGGCCCATTCGTCGGTGTCTTCGCCGCGGTCTGGGTTCTCAAATTTTCCGGTCATCCAGTAGTAGGTGTGGCCGTTCGGGTCAACGCGTAAGTCAAACGCATCGGCCCAATATCCATTCGCCTGACGGCATATTTTGATGCCATTCAGCTCATTTTCAGGTAATTTAGGGATGTTCACGTTCAAACATGTGCCTTTGGGCAAACCATGCGCGAGGACATTTTTCGCAATCGCCGTGATCGATTTTCGTCCGGGATCGAAGTTTGCATCCGCTGCAAAATCGAGCAACGAGTAACCAATGCTTGGAATGCCTTCAATGGCGCCCTCAACGGCAGCCGACATGGTACCCGAGTAAATCACGTTAATGGATGAATTCGCCCCGTGGTTGATTCCTGAAACCAAGAGGTCGGGCCGGCGGTCGAGCACACGATAAATGGCGAGCTTTACGCAATCAACGGGAGTTCCGCTGCATGCAAACGCACGCACACCTGGCACATCGTAAGCCACTTCATCGACCCGAAGGATGTCACGAATGGTCACGGCGTGCCCCATGCCCGATTGCGGACTGTCGGGTGCAATGATCCAAACTTCGCCCAGGGCGGTCATTTCCTCAACGAGGGTGCGAATGCCTTTGGCAAAAATCCCGTCGTCATTGGTGACGAGAATGAGCGGTTTTTGAGCTTCCATGTGGGTTTTTATGCGCTTCAAAGGTAATCAAATCCGATTTTAAACACTTGTGATGCCTTTGTTATGTCGGTAACGTATTTTTGTTGCATGAGGTATGAGGTCGAGCATTTTTTCACGCGCGTAAAAGTTTGGGTCGTTTGCCTCGGGCTTGTTGGGGCGATGCTTCCCGACCGCGTGCTTGCGCAAGCTGGAGATGCCATTTTGGCGGGCTTTACTGCGCAACAAATCGGCAATACCATTCGAGCTGATTTCGGCATCATCGGCGGTGCGTCGTGCTTAGGTGCTGAGTTGCAACGGTTGAATCAATCCAGTGGTGAGTATGAGGTCGTGGCGGCCATCCGCGAGGTTTGCGGAGGTACCGATTTTACTGAATTCTACACCTTGGTCGATTTAGCTCCAGAGCAAGGCCGAACCAACACGTACCGATTATTTCTCGGCGGGGAAGGAGCGACCCGTGAAGTAGACGTATTTTTCACCGCAATCTTTGATCAATTGCTCCTGTTCCCAAATCCTACGGCACAGCGCCTCCAGCTTCGCCTCGATGCGTTACCCGGCACCCCGTTTACGGTGCGCATTACAGCCCTCAGCGGAGCATTGATTTCATCCACCGATTTTGTGGGCAATGCCTTTACTTTTGATGATCTCGGCCTACCGGCCGGATGCTACCTCGTTCACGTCACGTCCACGGCCAACGGTTTGTCATTCGTTCGGCGCTTGGTCGTTATTGATCCTTGAAATTAGGCGTTCACAGGGATGCGCGCCAAGGTTTCGAGCACATAAGACCAGTACTTTTGAACGGAGCTAATTTGAACACGTTCATCGGGCGAATGTGCGCCGCGAATGTTGGGTCCGAACGAAACCATATCCAGCTCTGGATAGCTGCCTCCAATGATTCCGCACTCCAAACCTGCATGACAGGCCATCACTTTAGGTTCATCGGCAAACATCTCACGGTAGAGTTTGTGCATCAATTCAACAATGGCCGAACCTGGGCGGGGTTGCCACCCTGGATAGCTGCCAGCCGTTGTCACGGTCAAATCAGCCAAGCTGAAGCAGGCCTCAATGGCTTGCGCCAAGTCATCTTTTTCTGAATCGAGTGAGCTCCGGGTGAGGCACATCACGGTGACTTCACCTGATTTGGCGATCAAACGGGCAATGTTGTTCGATGTTTGAACCAGACCGGCGATGTCTGGACTCATGCGGTAAATGCCATTCGGACAGGTGTAGATTGCCGCTAACCAGCGATCTTGAAACTCTTCTTGCATCACTACAGCTGGGGCATCGGCAGCTTCCCAAACCAAATTGAGGTTTGGATCGGTGGTTTGAAACTCAGATTTGAATAACTGTTCCATCGCTCTGACGTGCTGGGCGAAGGCTTCAGCCTGTTGCGCAGGTAAACACACCCATGCCCACGCCTCACGTGGAATGGCATTGCGCAGACTTCCACCGTCTAATTGCGCAAGGCGCAAGCCGTACCGTTCGTGGCTGCGGTATAGCAATCGCACGATAAGCTTGTTGGCATTGGCGAGGCCTTTATGAATGTCCATGCCTGAATGACCGCCCGACAAGCCTTTCACCGTTAAGCGAAAGGCTACATGGCCTGCGGGCATTTGCTCTTCAGGGTAGGTGCCGCTGGCGGTCACGTCGATGCCGCCTGCACAACCAATCGTGAGCTCGTTGTCTTCTTCGGTATCGAGGTTGAGGAGGATTTTGCCGTTGAGCCAATCTTTTTGAAGTTCGAGTGCACCGGTCATGCCGGTTTCTTCATCAATGGTAAACAATGCTTCGAGCGGCGGATGTGCGATATCATTTGCCGATAAGAGCGCCATGATGGTTGCCACACCGATGCCGTTGTCAGCACCGAGCGTTGTACCTTCTGCATCAACCCAATCACCATTTACGCGCATACGAATGCCTTCTTGCTCAAAATCGAACACGGTATCGTTGTTCTTTTGATGCACCATGTCGAGGTGGCTCTGCAAAATAACCGGTGTGCGGTTCTCCATGCCTGCCGAAGCGGGTTTGCGAATCACGACATTGCCTACCGCGTCAATTTCGGTCGGAAGGTGCAGCGAACGACCAAATTCAACCATGAATTGGATCACACGTTCTTCTTTCTTTGATGGCCGAGGTACGGCGTTCAAGTTGGCAAAGTGATTCCACAATGCCCGAGGTTCAAGATTTCTTACTGCGTCGCTCATGTTCTTCGTTTGAGGAGGGCAAGTTACTAAACACCGCCGGTTTGTACCACTTCAACCCACATCCCTTGGGTGCGCGCGTTCATTGAACCCTCGTACATCATTTCCACGGCGCTTGCAGGCAAATAGAAACGTCCGAGGTAAGCGGCATTCAAACGCACATAATACGTTGAGGTTGAGCCGCTGTTCAAGTTGAAGTAGGTCATGATGCGATCGTCGCGCAAGTCGCGGTAGTCTGAGGTAGAATTGGTAAACGACTGGCCCGATGCCTCGAGCATGCGTTCATTGAGAATCTCCCATCCACTCGGAAAAACCTGCGTCAAGGCGATGTCGCGCAAGTAGCGTTTAGTCGTTGTTTTCACACTCACGGCGGCGATGAAATCGGTGCCCTGTTCGAGTCGATCAACGCGCATCGGCTTTCCTTCGTTGTCGAGGTAACGCACTTCGAGTACCAGGCCATTGTTCGCAGCGCCCATCTTGTCTTCTTTGGGTTGGCCTTGGGCGGTTACTTCAACATACAAGGTGCGCTTGCTCAGGTTTTTGAAAGCGAGCTGATTCCCGGTTAATTTATTGATCTTTAATTGCTTCAACCACGACGGTTTCGACAGTTGCTGGTCGCCAGCGGCCGCACCGTTGTAGGTGTAGCTGAAGCGGGCTGTTTCTTTTGACTCACTGCTCAAGAAGCGGCCGATGGCAATCAGTGCAAAGGCAGATTCTTGGGTACTCAACCAAACCTTGCGGTTCATTTCGTCAACCAATTTGCTTACAATCGGTGCGGCCAATTTGCGTTGGTTGGCTGAAATAAGCGCCGAAGCAATCACGGCACGGTCACGCAGCGGTGACCCATAGTCTGAGGTCAAACTGCCCGGATCATCGAGTTTTGCAGCCAAAATTTGGTTTGCAACATCTTGGCGACCTGCCAGAACATAAGCAGCCGCAAGCTGAGCTTTTGCAGCCGAACTCAAGTTTTTAACTTCGCGCAAGCGATTCATCGCACCTAGGTTTGCTTGGCCATACAAGGCCAAGGCATACAAACGGTACGCTTGGTAAATGCCGTAATCACTTTGGACATCAGCAGACGATGGAAAGCGCCAGTTGCGCGCGATTTCGTCTTGATGTTTGGCCCAACGGCTTAACACCCCATCAGGAACGGCATAGCCTTTTTGCTTCGCTTCAACCAAGAAATGTCCGGCATAGGTGCTGCTCCAATCGTTGTAGTTCGTTTGACCGGGCCAGTAGCTGAATCCACCATTGGCCAATTGGAATCCTTGCAGTTTCTGCACTGCAGCAGTAATATGCTGGCGAACCCGTGTTTTCTCTTCTTCAGTCATTTCAACCGCGTCTTCAAGGTAGAGTTGTGGGAACGCACGACTGGTGGTTTGTTCCAAGCAACCGTGTGGATAGCCGATTAGGTAGTTCAGTCGATCGCCCAAGTTCAAGGGCTTAAACGAAGAAACCTCAACCTTTAAGCTATTGCTTCCTTTGGTTCCAGGCAAATCAAAGGCTTGGCTCCAAGAGCCGCCCGCTTCAAGGGTTCCAGTATAGCGCACGGTCACCGGTGGATTCGGGTTGCGCACTTCGAGATCGACCGTGTAGCGGGCCACCAATGATCCACTTCGTGCAATGACTTCAACGCGCGCTGCGCCTTCTTCATCACCCACTTTGAGGTTGAAGTTCACCACTTCATCGCCGAGCGTAGTAAACTTGATGCGCTGCTTCGCGGGGCCATCAAGCGTGAATTTGCCATTGTGTTTCACTTCAATCTCAACATCTTTCACCGTGTTTTCCATGGCAAAAACGTTCACAGGTAGGGCAACTTCCTCGCCGGGCGCAAGCACACGGGGGAGGGTAGCTAATACCATCAACGGTTTTTTCACTTGTACGGCTTTCTCAGCTTTTCCATAGGCGTCGCCGTGGCGGGCGACGACCATCACACGCACGGCGCCAACGTAGTTAGGCATGAGCAGGTTGTGGGTGAGCGACTTGCCGGCCTCCACGGTGAACGGCCCCAAGAAGCTCACAACGGGCTTGAAACGGTTCACTTTTTTCTTTCCTTCGCTGTCAATTTCGGCGTCACCACCGGTAGTTAAGGCCTTGCGCATGGCATCGCCGTAGGCGCCAATAACTTGGTCATACAAATCCCACGTGCGAACACCCAACGCTTCTTGCGCATAGAAATATGCGTGTGGATCAGGTGTTTTGAATCGGGTTAGGCCCAATAAACCTTCATCAACCACCGCTAGGGTGTAAGTCATTTTTTGTCCTTTCGCCTCACTTACTTTCACACTGTACTTGCTTTCGGGTTCGAGCGTTTCGGCCATTGCAATTACAGGTTCCAAACGCGATTTGGGGTCTTCAACTTTCACACGCAGTGTGCCGTACATCCGAATGGGTTTATCGTTCTCTGTTTGCGCATGCGGCTGCACCAAAGTCACGCTTACGTATACGTTTGGCGCGTACTGTTCTTCGATGTCGAGATTAAAACTGTTGCTTCCAGCCTTGGTTGTAATCCACCACGAGCGCAAAATGCTGCTGGCGTTTTCAACCGTGATCAAAGCACGGGCTTTGTCGGCCCCGGGGAATGAAATTGTTGCCGATTGCCCCGGTTGGTAAACATCCTTGTCGGATGTCATCATGACCATCGTTTCACCTTCCGGATTCTCGCGTTGTGCACGGCCGGCCCAGCCGGGCCAGTCAACGTACATGGTTTGTCCGGCGGCGTGGCCACTTTCAAGGTCTTCAATGTGCACGAGGTAGCGCCCCCAATCGGGATAATTGATGCGGAAATTAAATTTCCCGTTTCCTTTGGCGTCGGTTTGGCATGCACCTGAGCTGATCAGGTTCATGCTGGTTCGTCCGCTGTAGCTGCTCAAATCATCAGCACCTGACTGCCACCACCAGCGCCACTCAATTTTGTAAACGCTGTAATTCAACGCCCGATTCGGGAGTGATTTTCCGTCGGCATCAACAGAGCGCACCTCAACGGTATGGGTGGTATCTGTGAGTAACATGCCCCGCGCTTTGTCGCCTTTGGGTAAACGTAAGCCCACATAGGCATTAAAAGGAGAGAGGGTTTGCGTAAGCACATCCACACTAAAGTCACCGCCGGGTTCGTAAACGCGGGTATTAAATACCGCGTTGAGCATACCGGGCGCGTCACTTAAGTCGCGTAAATCGAGGGCGATTTTAGCGAATCCTTCGCTGTTTAAATTGTCGTCAAATACCGTTTGACCTTCCATATCAACGCTTCGGGTCGGATCATCAAAGGTGAAATCAGCGTATTTCGCGAAAGTCGTTTTCTTTGGCTTGAGGGCAAGGTCAACTTGGGCACGCAAGTTCTTCGCAGGGGCGCCGTGCAACCACTGCGAGGTAATGCTGCCGTTGAGGGTTGGGTTTTCGCCCTGTCGGGCGGATGGGCGGATGACCTCAGCACCAAAGTCGAGCGCAACCTTCAAGCGATTTGGTTTGATGGTTTCAATGCGCAACCACTGGTTAAAGACGGCTCCACCAACCCGAACACGGGCTTGCCAAGAACCTGTCGGGGCATCATCCAAGGTTGTTACTTCCCAAGTCAAAACTTTACTTTGCGGAAGATTCTTTTTGTTTTTGAACACTACTTTACCTCTCGAATCAACGATTTCAAGGGTAACCGGGTGACCTCCAGGAAGTGGTTTGTCGCCTTCTTCAAGCATGAACGATAAAAAGAGGGTGTCGCCCGGACGCCATACGCCCCGTTCGCCATAAATAAAGCCTTTCATGCCTTGGGTAGTCGCACTGCCCGATACATCAAATGCAGAAAGAGAGAGGTTTTCACCCGAATTCAATTTCAAGAAGCTCTTTTGCTTGCCCCATGAGGCAGTAAGGACAAAGGGCACCGATTGGCTTTCATTGAAGGCGGCGAATCCGTTGCCATCGGTAACAGCTGAGTGCATCACCTGTCCTTGGTAATTCACCCATTGCAGGGTTACGCCGCTCATCGGGGCAGTGGTCATGATATTGCTCGCCCAAGCGTTCCAGGTTCCATTTTCGCCACGTTTCGCGATGAGGGCGATGTCGGTTGCAAAAATGTTGCGTGCGGCAAAACGATTTTGACGGTAATACAGGTTCTTGCACGGATTTTCGCGGTCTTCGTAGTTGTAATCGTAGTCGTAATAGTATTCGTCGCCGTCATACCAGCCTGAATAGTACCAGCTGTCGAAGTAGTCCCAGAACGAGTTTTCTTCTTCACCATCTGAGTCCCAATTGTCGGTATTGGTGTCTGTCGCAAGTTCTTCTTC
>CAMCHP010000033.1 GCA_945874695.1 Chryseobacterium gleum | reverse complement strand
GTGCCATCTCGCTGGATCGATCAAGGCGCAGTAGAAGCCATTGTGTTGGCTGAGACGCCGTACCGTCAACTCGCAGGGCTCATTGAAGTTGAACTCAAATCGCACTTCAATGATAAAACCCAGTGGAATGCCATGTTGCGCCCCATCCGCCCGGAGGGCGAAAACCTACTACACCTCAAAGACGAAGCGATGGATTTGCTCGGAGGGGACTACGAACCGTTTTTTAGTGACGACGACACCGTGACCACCATTGACTACCCGGTGGTGAATTACCCGGCGAAGGTTGCCAGTTTAAAGTTTGAAAAGACGCCTGAAATTCGCTCGACTTTGGTCGGGATCAAAGGCCAATACTTGATGTTCGGCAACGGCATGGTTTTGAACATTCGAAGCCAAAGCGGTTACCGGGTTACCTTTGATTTTCCTGAAATTTAGTTCAGCGAGGGGTCGTTTGGAAGGTGCACGAGGTGGGCGTATTCTTTCCCCAATGTTTGCACCAGCTTACCCCACAAGTCGTCGATGTGCGTGTTCATAAGCAGGTCGTCATGGGCCTGGGTTACGAACCACGACTTGCCATCGAGTTCTTCTTGCAATTGGCCGGCTGACCAGCCTGAGTAGCCCACGAAGAATCGAATTTCGTCATCGCCGATCAATCCGGCAGCAGCCAGTTTCTTGAGCTCCTCGAAATTGCCCCCCATATAAATGCCCTCGGTGATCTTCATGCTTTCGCTCAATCGATCACCCAAGGTGTGAATGTAGTAGAGGTTTCGTTTGCGCACAGGCCCACCAATGGAAATTAAGTTATTGAATGCCGGTAGGTCAGGCATGATGCGATCTAAGGTCAAATCAACGTAGTTGTTGAGCACAAAACCAAAAGAGCCTTCTTCGTTGTGTTCGCCCAGCAAAATTACAGTCCGCTTAAAGTTCGGATCTTCCAAAAACGGTTCTGAAAGTAGAATGCTACCCCGCGAAGGTGCTGGATTGTTGTCGGGTGTGAATTTGAGCATTGAACAGGTTTACGCTTCAATTTCGACAAAGTTGGGATTTTTCGTGACTTTTGGGGAAAGATTTCACGTATGTTTTTCCACAATCGCATTGTTCTTGTTTTTGTGTTGCTCTCATTCACAAGTGTTTACGGGCAAGAACCCGTCTTCACGGGCAATGTTTCGGTCACCTATGAAGCGGCGATAGCTGCCTATCAGCGGCTGGCTGATACGCACAGTGAGGCGACCTTGCATGAAATCGGTTCAACGGATGTAGGTCGTCCGTTGCACGTTTTTGTGATCGACAAAGGTGGAAAGGGCTTTGACCCGGCCATCAGCAATCGGAGCGTATTGCTCATTAACAACGGCATCCATCCAGGCGAGCCGTGTGGCATTGACGCCAGCCTCCAACTTGCGGAGCGCTTGTTGAGTGCGCGTTCCCCATATTCAGCGTGGTTGGATAGTGTGGTCGTGGCCATTATACCGGTGTACAATGTGGGTGGCGCCTTGCGCAGGGGGTGTTGCGTGCGCGCCAATCAAGACGGACCTGAAGCGTACGGTTTTCGAGGCAATGCGCGCAATTTGGATTTGAACCGCGACTTCATCAAAGCCGATTCAGAAAACGCGAAGGCCTTTTACCGCGTCTTTCATTGGGTGAAGCCGCATGTGGTGATTGATACCCATACCTCAAACGGTGCTGATTATCAATATGTCATGACTATGATTAACACCCAGCCAGATAAAGCAGGAGAGGCCCAAGGCGCGTACATTCGAGAGAAAATGAATCCGGATGTGTACGCACGCATGGAGCAAGCAGGTTTTGGCATGACACCGTATGTCTTTTCCTTGGGTGTGACCCCAGAGACAGGATTGCGCGACTATCTTGAGACCCCGCGCTACACCACCGGCTATGCCGCCTTGTTCAATGCGATTGGCTACACCTCTGAAACACACATGCTCAAACCGTTCGCGCAACGCGTTGAAAGCACCTATCAATTTTTGCGTGCGACGTTGGAACACATGCATGCCAACAACCACGCGTTGATTGAACTTCGGCGCGCATCCGACCGACAGGTCGAAACCCAAAAAACCTTTGCAATTGACTGGGAGCTCGATACCACGCAGTTTCGCATGATTCCATTTCGTGGCTTCGAAGCGCATTACCCGAAAAGCAAAATTCATGGCGAATCGCGTTTAGCCTATGACCGTTCACGGCCATTTGAGCGCGAAATTCGCTACTACGACCGCTATAAAGTCACACGCGCCGTGCAGGCCCCGATTGCTTACGTGGTGCCGCAGGCGTGGCGTGAAGTGGTTGAACGCTTTAAACTCAATGGCGTGCAAATGAAACGCTTGGAGCGCGACACCGTGGTTCATCTTGAGGTATATTACATCCGCGCATTTACAAGTTCAAATGCGGTGTACGAGGGGCATCATTTGAACACGGTGAATGCCCTTGAGGTGCAGAACGAAGCGGTGCAACTTTTCGCAGGCGATTATGTGGTTTACGTGAACCAGACGAGCAACCGATACATTGTTGAAACGCTTGAACCACAAGCTGTGGATGCATTTTTCAGGTGGAACTTTTTCGACAGTGTGTTGCAGCAAAAAGAGTGGTACAGCGACTATGTGTTTGAAGATACTGCTGCCGATTTACTTGCTGAAAATGCTGCATTGCGTGCTGAGTTTGAGGCAGCGAAAGCCAGCGATGCAGACTTGGCAGCCTCGCCAAAGCGGCAGCTGTTTTGGATTTACCTGCGCTCACCATTTTACGAAGGCACGGTAAATCGATACCCTGTGTTTCGAATGGTCGAAAAAATGGATTTGCGATGAAAGAAGAAATCTCATGGTCTGACTTTGAAAAGATGGACATCCGTGTGGGTACGGTGCAATCGGCTGAGGTCTTTGCGGGTGCGCGCAAACCGGCTTATGTGCTGCACATTGATTTCGGTGCGTTGGGCGTCAAGAAAACATCAGCGCAATTGACGGTTCGCTACGCGCCCGAGGCTTTGGTGGGCACGCAAGTGCTGGCTGTAGTTAATTTCCCGAAGAAGCAAATTGCCTCGATCCAAAGCGAGTGCTTGGTTCTTGGCGTAGTTGGCGCAGATGGCGACGTGGTGCTCTTGCGGCCAGATTTTGGTGTAGAAAACGGGTTGCCAATTGGGTGAAGAAACGGCAGAGGTGGTTATCTTTGCAGCATGGGAAAGGTGCAGTACACGGTGGTTACGACCTATTATAAGCTAATCAGGAAATTGCGGAGCGCGGGCATTGAGCCTTCACCGCAGGCATTGCGCACGGCGGCCGACACGTTTGCCACCTTGTATCCGATGCCCATGAACACGCGGTTGGAAATGATTCAGCTGGGTGGACGTCCGTGTGGATTGGTGAGCCACCGCATTCCCAAAACGAACGACGTATTTGTGTTCATCCACGGCGGCGGCTTTGCTTTTGGCAGTGTGCGCACCCATCGGGTTGCCGTGGCCCACTTGTGCAAGATGACGGGCATGCGCGGTTACATTCCCGAGTATCGCCTAACCCCCGAGCATCCGTATCCGGCAGCATTGAACGACGTTGAAAGCGCGTGGAACGACTTATTGAAAACCTTTCCGAGCCATGCCATTCACTTGATTGGTGATTCAGCGGGCGGAAATTTGGCCGCTGCCTTGGTGCATCGCCTGAAGAACAAAGGGCGTCGTTTGCCTGCATCTTTGATTTTAATGTCGCCGTGGCTCGATTTAGCGCCTGATTCGCCGAGTGCGGTAAAGAATCGCGATGAAGACAGTTTATTCGACAAGAACGACTTGATTCACTACAGCCGGTTTTACATTGGTGACTCGAATTTTAATGATCCGGATCTTTCGCCCTTGCGGGCGGATGTGGACGGCTTCCCCCCAACACTTGTGCAAGTAGCTGAGAACGAGCTGTTGTATTTTGACTCGTTGGCGCTCATTGAGAAACTAAAGGATGCCGACGTTGAACATGAGGTCATAGTGGAGCATAACCTATTTCACAGCTGGCAATTGTTTCCTGATTTCATTCCTGAAGCGAAGCAATCGCTTCAGCAGGCGGCTGATTTCATTTTAAAGATTCGCAAAGCCGCGTTGCAACAGCATGAGCAAAGCGAAACGACCCCGGTAGAGTCGACTGCTGCATCGGTTTGACGATGTGCATTTGTTCATCTTATCACAATCTGGACTTAAAGGTCAGATAATACCATCGACTGAAATTGCGTCAGATTTGAAAGTGAACGATTGCAGTTTTCTTTTCTCAGTCTGGAGGTTCTCAGTTTAGGAAAGCAATGTGACCGTAAGGTTGTGAATGATTCATTGCATTATCCAAGTCAATTGGCCGTCACTAACGAGTGACGGCCTTTTGTTTTCAGCTCATTTTGATTTGCGGATGTTCAAATCACCCCCGAATACCCGTTCAATGATTTCTGCTCTGCGGGTTTTCAGGAAATCGATATAGGCCATAGCAGCCGGACCGTGTTTTTTGTGTTTCAGCCAAACCAATTGCCATTGCGAGGTGAGGGGCAAATGGGGTGTTTCGATTACTTTCAAGGTGCCATTTCGCAATTCATCGCGAATGCCAATCATTGGCATGATGGCACAGCCCAAACCGGCAAGTACCGCTTGTTTAACCGCTTCATTGGAAGTAAGTACGAGCGACGACGTAATCGATAAATGATGTTCGCGAAAGAACTGCTCAGTGACCCAGCGCGTGCCGCTTCCAGGTTCACGCGAAATCAACTGGGTATGCTCAAAAAAGCGCAAGTCACCATCGAACGCATGCAAGTCAAAATCACTGTTCGCAACCCACACGAGTTCATTAGGTACCAGCGGAATGGTGTGCAGCGGTATGTGCTCAGGCAAAACCGACATCAGCGCAAAGTCGACGCGGTTGTGCTCCAAGTCGTCAATCACTTGTTGCCGGTTGGTGACGTCGAGCTTGAGCTCAAGACTGGGGTGCACTTTTAAGAAATCGGTGAGGAGGTAGGGCATGACATACTTTCCAGTAGAAACCGAAGAAATGACAATGCGCCCCGCCATTTGTCCCTTATATGCAAGTGTTTTGTAGTTAATGCCATACACTTCGTTGAGAATGCGTTCAGCTGCGATCGCAATTTCTTGCCCGAAATCAGTCACATAGAGCTTGCGCCCAATGACTTCGGTCAGCGGAATATCAAATTGTTGCTGAAAGTTTTTCAGTTGAATTGAAACAGCCGGCTGCGATAAATGAAGCTCTTCAGCAGCTTTGGTAATGCTTCCGCTTTGCACAACTTTTAAAAATACGTCGAGCTGATGCAAGGTGTAATGCATAATGAATGTTTATGTAACGCATAATAAAGATATATAAAAATTTATGAATAAGAGGGGCGAAATTCGCAAAAAATATTTTCACCATGCAACGGATTACAGTAGCAAAGGGCGATGGCATCGGCCCAGAAATTATGGATGCCACACTTGCGATTCTCAAGGCAGCGAATGCGCGCATTGAGGTTGAAACGATTGAAGTCGGGGAGAAGGTATACCTTTCAGGAAATACTGCAGGTATTGCCCCAGAAGCATGGGACATTATTCGTCGCAACAAAGTGTTTCTCAAAGCACCAATCACCACGCCACAAGGCGGGGGGTACAAAAGTTTGAACGTAACAACCCGCAAGTTTTTAGGCTTGTACTCGAATGTTCGTCCGTGCATCAGCTACGCGCCCTTTGTACAAACCAAACACCCCCAAATGGATGTGGTGATCATTCGGGAGAACGAAGAGGATCTTTATGCGGGTATTGAGCACCAACAAACCGACGAGGTTGTGCAGTGCTTGAAGCTCATCAGCCGTCCGGGTTGTGAAAAAATTGTACGCTATGCATTTGAGTATGCACGTGCGCACGGACGAAAGAAGGTGACTTGCTTCACGAAAGACAACATCATGAAGCAAACCGATGGGCTCTTTCACAAGGTATTCGATGAAATCGCTGTAGAGTATCCCGAGTTGGAGAACGAACACTGGATCATCGACATCGGTGCGGCGAAATTGGCTGACACGCCTGAGGCATTTGATGTAATTGTGATGCCAAACCTTTACGGAGACGTACTGTCAGACGTTGCTGCTCAAATTGCAGGTTCAGTAGGTTTAGCTGGATCAGCGAACATTGGCGAAACGTGTGCCATGTTTGAGGCCATTCACGGTTCTGCACCACGTCGTGCAGGTCAGAATGTAGCCAACCCATCGGGGCTTTTGCACGGTGCGATATTGATGTTGAACCACCTCGGCCAAAGCGATGTGGCTGAAAATATTCACAACGCTTGGTTGTGCACACTTGAAGAGGGTATTCATACCTACGACGTGTACAATGAAGCAACCAGCAGCAAGAAGGTTGGAACTCGTGAGTTTGCTGAAGCGGTGATTGCTAACTTGGGCCGCCGTCCGTCGACCCTGAAAGCGGTTTCATACAGCACAGTGAAGCCTTTGCAGCTGCCCAAAGCCGTTCGCAAGCCGGCACGCGCGAAGCAATTGGTAGGTGTCGATTTGTTTGTTCATTGGTCAGGCGACCGTCCGACCGAGCTTGCGAACATGCTCGCCCCTTTAAACAGTGGCAAAATAAAGTTGAGCATGATCACCAACCGAGGCATTAAGGTATGGCCTGACGGTTTCGATGAGACCTTCTGCACCGATCACTGGCGCTGCCGTTTCAAATCAGAAGATGGGGCTATGTCGAAGGAAGAAATTATCAACTTGCTTTCGCAGGCCCACGCAGCAAACATCGATACCATCAAAACAGAAAACCTGTACAATTTTGATGGCGTTCAGGCCTTCTCAATGGGGCAGGGTCAATAAAACACGCCATGGAAATTAAACTTGTAACAGGCAGTTTCGAGCAGCGTGAAGCACTGGATTTGATCACGCGCTTGATTGATGTCAAAATTCGATTTCACGAGGAGCGGATCCGCAAATCTGATCAAGAAGAAGACATCAAGCAACGGGAAACCAAGATCATTCGTTTGCAGCAAGATTTGTACACGATTCGCCAGGAATTGGGACGCAGTGATAAACGGGTTTCGATTGACGCCGAATTGAATGTGCGCTTTGATTGATGCAGCGCTTATGCCGCGTTACCGTGCGGTCGTCTTTGCTGAAGAATTTGCTACATTCGGCGTATGCGTAGCATCGTTGTCTGGAGTATATTGATCGCACTTTTGTTTTCGGCCTGTAATCGGCCGGATGCACCTGACTGTTTAAAGTCTGCAGGCGATCAAAGCCAAGAGACACGCACAATTCAAGGATTCATACAACACCTTCACGTGGATGATTTAGTTCACGTGAAGGTGTTTCATTCAGACGGCGACGATCGGGTTGTAGTTCGGGGGCCCGAAAATTTGTTGCCATCGCTCATTACCGATTTTGAAGGCGGACGTTTAGCGGTGCGCAATGAAAACACGTGCAATTGGGTGCGAAAGTTTTCTCATCGCCTTGAGGTAGATGTGTACGTGAGCAGTTTGCAGCGCATCAGCTATGCCGGGCAGGGCGATGTGTTGGTGGTCGACTCCATCGAGGCTTCGCGCTTCGTTTTCGAAAATCGTTTGGGCAGTGGCGATGTCTTACTTCGGGTAGATGTTGATACGCTAGAGGTTCTTGTGCACACAGGCTATTCTCCGACGCGTGTGGTTGGACGAGCCTCATTGGCGTATCTTTTCAACCAAGGCATCGGACGCTTCGATGCGCATGAACTTCTAACCCCCGTGGTTTCGTGCAACAATTCTTCGATCAACACCATGGAGGTATTCGCCAGCACTTATTTATTTGCCTACATCGGCATGCAGGGCAATGTGTGGGCACATGGGAGTCCGTCAACCGTAGAGTTGGTGCGTGAAGGGTCGGGTGAATTGATTATGATTCCCGAATAGGTTTACTTGATGCCTCGTGCAGCTTTAATTTGCTCGTAAGCTTCTTGCACTTTGATGAATTTCTCTTCCGCCATTTTTTGATGTGCTTCACCTACGCCGCGGTTTTTGTCGGGGTGGTACTTGGTTGCCATCCGCCGGTAGGCGCGCTTAACCTCCGCATCATCTACACTTTCTGTGATTTCAAGAATGGTGTACGCCTCGGAGATCGGACGTGAAGCACCGCGTCGTGCGCGACCACCCGCGCCTGAGAACATCGCAAACAGCGATTCAAAATCTTTGTTTGAGATGCCCATGTAATGCGCGATCGTGCGCAGGGATTGAACCTCTGCGGCGTCCATTTCGCCATCGGCGAGCGCAACACCGAAGAGGTACTGAAGCAGGAGCAAACGATTCGGGTGCTCCATGTTGTACCTGATTTGCTCACAAACTTGGCGGGTATTGAGGTCTTGTTTCAAGAGCTCACGCAAAACCAGCATTTGCTCTTCAGCGGTTGTTTCGCCGAAGTTTTTGATGAAAAATTCGCGTACGTAGTTGAGTTCGCTTTTGAGCACGCGGCCATCAGCTTTCATGATCGCTGCCGATAACACCAATAAACTTGCCGCAAAATCGGCAGGTGTGGTGTTGTAGCGCTGATAGCCTGCTCGTCCGCTTCGGCTTGTTACCCTTTCTTGATCATCTTTTGCGAGCGATTTATCATCGAACATCATGCCCATGAAAAAGCCCAATGCGCCACCAATCGGGCCGCCGACTGCCCAACCCAATACGCCGCCGAGCACTTTACCGTAATTTGCCAATTCTATCTTTACTTAATGCGTAACTAAACTACTTACCACGAACCGCCTGCGCCACCGCCGCCAAATCCGCCGCCGCCGAAACCGCCAAAGCCGCCACCGAATCCACCGCCACCGCCAAATCCACCTCCGGTGAAATTGCGGTATTGGCCGCTGTGCGTTCGTTGTGCCTGGGCAAGGAGCATCCACGCCGCCCAGAATGTCAATCCGTTCACCTTGGCATACCGCGCCGTTTTAGCTGCCATGGCGCCGAATATGATCGCAAAAATGAAGAAAATAAGCAGCAATGCCAAGACCACATCACGCGCATCTTTTTTTCCGGCTGGTGCATATTCTTTGATTTCGCCAGCGGCGAGTTGTTTGAGTACTAACACGCCCGCTTCAATTCCGCTGCCGTAATCGCTTCGTTTGAAGAAGGGAATCATTTCGCCTTCCACAATGCGCTTGGCCATTGCATCAGGAATCGCACCTTCGAGTCCGTCACCCACTGCAATGTGCGCTGCGCCGCGTTGATTATCTACTTTCGGCTTAATGACCACAACGATGCCGTTGTCTTTGTCAGCGGTTGCAACGCCCCAGGCTTGTCCCAGATCAGTTGCGAATCGCCAAGGTTCTTCTCCGAAGAAGTCAGGATGTGTGACAACAACGATCACGTTGCTGGTTGTATCTTTAAACGCCACCAATGCTTCATTGAGACGCTGCTCGAAACCTTGCTGTAAGATATCGGCATAGTCATAAACGAACACGTTGTTCTTGGCTTTGAGCCCCATGTACTCACCCTGCGCCCATCCGCCCGTTAAGGGCGAAAACAAAAGCGCAAGCGCCAAAATGCGCACGTGGCTGACATTGAAGGGCATTCGTTTAGCCAAAAGAAATTTCATTCGTTAATTCGTTGGTGTCGTTGTGCTTGCGCGGGAAATCTTGCGCCAATTCCAATCCGGCCTGATGAATGCCAAGCTCTAAGCCGGTGATGTAGTCGGCTTTTTTGAAGTGACTGAGCATTTCATCGCGAATGCTGTCCCAAAATCCGTGGGGAACTTTCGCATTGATGCCCGCATCGCCTAAGATGGCAAATTTGTGGTCGTAGAGGGCAAAATAGAAGAGCACACCGCTGCGCTCTTCTGTTTTGTGCATGTTGAGGTGCTCAAAAATGAACGCCGCACGATCGAGGACATCTTCTTTGCAGGTTGGCTCAACATGAAGGCGTATTTCACCCGATGTGCTGAGTTCAGCCTGTGAAATAGCTGCTTCTAGGCGCTTCTGAGCGGCCTCGTTGAAGATGTCGTTGAATTTCTCGCGCATTATTCGTTTGAGAAATTTACGCTCGGTGCGGTTTCAGCGCCCGCATTGCTTTCAAAGTATTTACGTGCTTCAAAACCAAACATACCGGCGAAAATATTGCCTGGGAATTTCTTGATTTTCGTGTTGAAAGTCTTTACCGCCTCGTTGAAGCGATCGCGGCTCACAGCAATCCGGTTCTCGGTGCCTTCAAGCTGGGCTTGGAGTTCGAGAAAGTTCTGATTGGCTTTGAGCTCAGGGTAGTTTTCGGTGTAACCAAAGAATCGCCCCATGGCAACGCCGAGGTTTTGATTGGCTGACTCCAATTGTTGCGGGTCACCTGATTGCAACGCGCTCATCGCTTTTGCACGCGCTTCGGTTACGCCCAAAAGGGTGCTTTGTTCGAAATCAGCATAACCTTTTACGGTTTGCACGAGGTTCGGAATAAGATCAAAGCGACGTTGGTAGTCGGTTTGTACGTTTGCCCATGTACCATCAACATTCTCCTCAGCGGAAACCAATCCGTTGTATGACGAGAAGCCAATGATTACGAGGAGGGCGATGATTCCAAGCGGAATGCCAAGGGTGAGCCATTTTGCCATTGTAGTGTTCTTAAACAATTTGTAACGAAGATCGTGATTTCTAAGTGTCTGCACCCGCCCATTCGGATGAGCGGATACAAACACGTTTATACGGTTTTATGCTTCGATGAGCTCTACGGAGCGCTCAACGAATTGTGACAATGCTTCGCCTTTCAGCAAGCCATTGCTCAACAGTGCAAGGTCTGTAAGCTGCTTCAAATGCGACTTCTGCTTGTCTGCATCGGTCCAGTTAGCAATTTTTTCAATGAGGGGGTGGTTGCTGTTTACCACCAAATTGTAGGTTTCAGGTAAATCACCAAACACATTGAATCCGCCGCCACCGGTCATTTGTTGTTCTTTCATGCGTCGCATGAATTCAGATTGGGTTACAACCATGGGCTGTTCGCTCACCGACATGGGGGCGAATTGCACTTTGTAGTGTTCGCTTCCAGCTACACTTTCGATGATGGGCTTGAGCGCTTGTTCTTGCGCTTCACTCAATAGCGAGGTGGGTGTTTCGTCTTTTTCGATGAGTTTGCTCAACGTGTCAGAGTCAACGCGACGGAATTGCAATTCGCTGTCATGTCCCTCCATACGTTGCATGAAATGCGCGGCGAGTGGACCTTCAAGTACTGCCACTTCGTACCCCATGGCTTTGGCCTTGGCAATGCGATCGTGCTGCAAAACCGCGTCAGCGGTGTAAAGCACGATGATTTTCCCGTTTTTGTCTTTTTGGTTTACCGTCAAACGTGCCTTCAACTCTTCCAATGTGCTAAACTGGCCGTCGGTGTTCTTGAAAAGTCCAAATTTCAAGCCTTTTTCAAAGAACTTATCGTCGGTCAACATGCCGTACTCAATGAAAACACGAATGCTTTCCCATTTGCTTTCGAAGTCAGCGCGATCGTTGTTGAACATCGAATTCAGCTTGTCAGCAACCTTTTTGGTGATGTGCGCTGAAATCTTTTTCACATTGCTGTCTTCTTGCAAGTAAGACCGCGATACGTTCAGTGGAATATCGGGCGAATCAATCACGCCGTGAAGCAGCGTTAAGAAGTCAGGAACGATGTTCTCGACGTTGTCGGTGATGAAGACTTGGTTTGAGTACAAATGAATTTTATTCTTCTGCAACTCCATGTTTTGCTTCAACTTCGGGAAGAAGAGCACACCCGTTAAGTTAAACGGGTAATCGACATTCAAGTGAATATGAAACAAGGGGTCTTCAAACGTCATCGGATACAACTCGCGGTAAAACGCGCTGTAGTCTTCGTCGCTCAAATCAGCCGGCTTTCGCGTCCAAGCTGGAAGGGTGTTGTTGATCACGTTTTCAACTTCAGTGCTCACCTTTTTTACTTCACCTTCTTCGTCGAGCTCACCCGATGGATCGTCAATCCATTCCGTTTTCTTTCCAAAAATCACAGGCACCGGCATGAACTTGCAGTACTTGTTCAAGATGCCTGAAATGCGTGACTCTTCTAAAAATTCTTTTGAGTCTTCAGCGATGTGAAGTACGATATCCGTCCCTTTGGTTTTCTTGGTGGTTTCTTCCATGGTGTAGTTCGGACTGCCATCGCAGGTCCACTTCACAGGAACGGCATTGGGTTGTTGCGATCGGGTAATGATCTCAACCTTCGACGCCACCATGAAGGCCGAATAAAAGCCCAAACCGAAGTGACCGATGATGGCGTTTTTCACCTCACTGTCTTTGTATTTTGTCAAGAACTCTTCGGCGCCTGAAAACGCGATTTGGTTGATGTAGCGATCAACTTCTTCAGCGGTCATGCCGATGCCATTATCGCGCACGGTAAGGGTACCGGCTTTGGCATCGAGGATAACTTCTACGCGCAATTTTTGCGTGTCAGCCTTCATTTCGCCGATGCCCGAAAGGGTTTTCACTTTCTGACTTGCGTCAACAGCGTTTGAAACAAGTTCGCGCAAGAAAATCTCATGATCTGAATACAGAAACTTCTTGATAATGGGGAAAATGTTCTCCGTTGATACGTTGATGGTTCCTTGTTGCATGGTATGTTGAATTACGATTCAGTATTTTTTTTCGGCCTCAGCGGCCGGATGGTCGCTTGTATTCAAAACCTATACCGAACACCGAAGTGTGTCAGTTTGACAGTTAAAAAGGATAGCTGGCTGACGGATCGTCGGTTCAGACCTGAAATTGTGCCACAAGTGCCTGAAATTCGGCGTGGATATGGCCGTTGGTTGCGATAATGTCATCACCAAAAACGGGATCTCCGTCGGCGTAAAACTCAGTCACACGGCCGCCTGCTTCTTCAACGAGCAAGATGCCGGCGGCGACATCCCACGGATTGAGGCGGTATTCATAAAAGCCGTCGAATCGACCACAAGCGACATAGGCGAGGTCGAGTGCGGCACTGCCCGGGCGACGCACACCGCGTGTAGCGCGTGTGACTTCACCAAGCAATTGCAAATAGGCTTCTTGGCGGCCAAAATCGTGGTAAGGAAAGCCTGTTCCGAGCAAGGCATCACGCAATTGCAGGGTAGGTGAGGTTCGGATGGGTTTGCCGTTGCAGAAGGCACCACCGCCGCGCACAGCGGTGAACACTTCGCTATGGTTATGATCGGCAATTACGCCCAACACGAGGGTGTTGTTTTGAAGCAGGGCGACGCTTGTGCACCACAACGGGAGTTGGTGCAAGAAGTTGGTTGTACCATCAAGCGGGTCGATGATCCAATTGAATTCACCTGAACTGCGTTCACCGGTTCCTTCTTCGGCAATAAAACCTGCACCGGGTACCAATGCTGTCAGCCGGCGCACAAACTGCTCTTCGGCGCCTTTATCAACATACGAAACCAGGTTGTTGAGCGATTTCGATTCGATTTCGGCAAGTTGCACACGCTGCTCGGCAATCCATGCGGCTACCTCACGGCTGATTTGCGCAACGTCATCACACAGTTTGTGGAGATCCATGATTTTTCTTGTTTTTGCGCAGGAGGTAAACGACCCAAGCCACGCCACCAATGAATGTCAGGGTTGAAATAATTTCGGCTTGGGTGATTTCAGCGCCAAACAGATTGTAGGTGCTGTTAACACGAATTTTCTCGATGAAAAAGCGTTCAAGGCCGTTGAAAATAAGGTAGATGCCGAAAATCATTCCCGGGATTTTGATCCGCTTGCGCAATGACCACAGCACCACAAAAATAATCAGGGCCATAACCACCTCATAAAGTGGAGTGGGGTACACGCCCGGATCGAGGTAGGTGCCGTAGCCCTCGAAAATGGGCCAAGGGTCAGTGGTTTTTTCGATGAGTTTACCGGTATAACCTGCTTCGCGCGGGCCCATGACGGCATTCACGTTGTTGGGGTATTGGTAACTCCATGCCCAATCAGGGAGCCAACTGAGCCATTCGGGTTTTGGGTTTACGTTGGGTATTCCCCAGTCGCCATCGCCTGAAACCTGACAACCCATGCGGCCAACACCATATGCAAGCATAAGACCTGGGGCCGTAGCATCACATAAATGGATAAAGGCAACTTTGATTTTTCGCGAATACCAGTACACTCCGAGGGCTCCCATGATCAACCCGCCGTAGATTGTTAATCCGCCTAGAAAGCTTTCGAGCGAAGGATTCTTGAAAAAGTCGATGAATTCGGCCGGATTCTCAAAGAGGTGAAAAAACTTCGCGCCAAGAATTCCGAAAATAGCGGCAACCAGCGTGATGTTTCCGGTGTGCTGCCAAACCGGGCGGTAAACCTCTTTGATTTCGGGTTTCGGGAGTGCATTCTTCTTGGCTTCGTACCATCTCCATCCGCCGAAGGCGATAGCCAAAACAATGCCCCAAAGCCAGCTACCCTTGGTTGAAAAGATATGCTGTTGCGGCAAGCCACCACCATTGAATAAATCGCCAGCATTCAAAAAGAGGTAAATGAACTTGAAGCCAAAAATAAATCCGATGAGTGCGCTCGAAGCAATATCGAGGGGAGAGGCCGGCTTTCCAACTTCTGTTTTCACGCGGTCGCCTTTGAGCAAGCCTTCTTTTTCTTTGCGTCGCAACTCCATTGATAGGGTTCGACTTGCAGCCAAGAACGCAAGCGCTACGAACAATCCGAACGAGTTGATGAGCTTCAGCGCTGGTAAGTCGATTCCGAAGAGGTCGTAAAGGGCGAAATAGAGATTAGGATACATGGGCTATGTTTAGACGGTGACAGGAAGTGCGACGTCAACATGTCCGTCAGCATTAATATTCAAGAGTTCAACCTCAACAATGGTATTGACGAGATCGGCGTGAAAAGGAGCTTCAACTTTGATGTAGTTGGCTGTAAAGCCGTGCATTTTTCCATCGTGCTCAGAGGCTTCAAAAAGCACGTGTTGTTTATTGCCAAGGTGGGCCTCATAAAAGGCACGTTTTTTCTTCAAGCTGAGAATGCGCAGGCGGTGATTTCGTTCTGCGCGAACATCCATTGGAACAACATCGGCGATGCGCAAAGCGGTTGTATTGGGCCGTTCAGAGTAGGTAAACACATGAAGATAGCCGATAGGCAAGTCGAGCAAGAAGGCATAGGTGGCTTCGAAATCGGCGTCGCTTTCACCGGGGAATCCTACGATTACATCAACCCCAATGCAAGCGTTGGGCATGCGTGCGATGATGTGTTTTACACGGTCAGCATAATCGGCTGTGCGGTAGCGGCGACGCATGGCCGACAGGGTATTGTCATTTCCGCTTTGCAGCGGGATGTGGAAGTGGGGAAGAAAGCGCTTGCTCGTCGCAACAAAGTCGATGATTTCGTTGGTGAGCAAGTTAGGTTCGATGGATGAGATTCGGTAACGCTCGACACCTGACAGTTGATCGAGTTCTTGAATTAACCCGAGCAGGTTCTCGTTGTGTGCGGTTCCGAAATCACCAATATTCACCCCGGTTAATACGATTTCTTTGGCGTCAGCATCAATCGCTTTTTGTGCTTCAAGCAACGTGGTTTGTATGGTCGCACTGCGACTTTTACCCCGAGCAAGCGGAATTGTACAGAAGGCGCAAAAGTAATTGCAGCCGTCTTGCACTTTCAAAAAAGTACGCGTGCGGTCACCCGTCGAGAAGGAGGGAATGAACTGGTTCGTTTCTTTGATGTGCGCCGTTACAACCTTGCCTTTACCTGAACTTTTCTCGAGGGTTGCGAGATGTTCGGTGAGGTTGAATTTCTCATTGGCCCCGAGTACGAGGTCAACACCCGGGATTTCTGCAATTTCGGTGGGTTTCAACTGGGCATAGCACCCAATAACCGCAACCAAGGCATTGGGATTGCTGTTGAGTGCACGCCGCACAATGTTGCGGCACTTTTTATCAGCGTGATCGGTTACTGAACAGGTGTTAATGACAACCACATCGGGTTGTTCATCGATTTCAACGCGGCCGAAGCCTGCATCAGCAAAGTTGCGGGCAATGGTTGATGTCTCAGCGAAGTTGAGCTTACAACCGAGCGTGTACAGGGCCACTTTGCGTTGTGAAATCATAGGGTAAATATAGTGAACCCCAACGGCATAGAAGGGTTAGCAACTGAAGAGTTCAAAACCGAACCAGAAAACGAAAAGCCACGCAATGCCTTTGAGCAGGAAGAACAAAAATGCCCCCCAGCCCAATCGCTTCAACCACGAAGCCGCGGCAGGCTTGTCGTTGTTGGATGCGTTTAATCGACCCATTCAGCGATGAACATGTTGGTGTTTCGCGTGCGTCCGTTGTTGCGGTTGCTCGAAAACGCTAAGTATTTGCCATCGAAAGAGAACATCGGAAAGCTGTCGAAGGCACCGTCAAAGGTGATTTGCTCCAGTCCGCTTCCGTCGAGATTGATCATGTAAATGTTGAACGGAAAGCCAGCTTCACTCGCGTGATTCGAAGCGAACAATACTTTCTCGCCGCTCGGGTGAAAATAGGGCGCCCAATTGGCTTTGCCGAGTTGGGTGAGTTGGCGCATTTCGCTGCCATCAACATTCGCAACAAAAAGCTCCATGTTGGTGGGCTCCACCAAACCTTCGCTAAGCAAACCTTTGTACTTCGCAATTTCTTCATCGGTTTTAGGACGGCTTGCACGCCAAATGAGTTTTGAACCGTCGGGCGAGAAAAACGCGCCGCCGTCGTAACCTAAATCGCTTGTGATTTGGCGCAAATCGCTGCCATCAATATTCATTGTGTACAATTCGAGGTCGCCGCTGCGCATGCTGGTAAACACGATTTTATCGCCTTTGGGAGAAACCGTTGCCTCAGCATCGTAGCTTTCACTGTTGGTGAGCTGGCGAATAATATTGCCGTTCAAATCAGCTTCAAAAATGTCATACGTGTTGTAAATCGGCCAAACATAACGTCCAGCTTTGCGCTCAGGAACAGGCGGGCAGCTGTCATTGGCCAAATGGGTTGACGCATAAATGAAAGTTGAGTCACCGGGCATGAAAAATGCGCAGGTCGTGCGGCCTAGTCCGGTTGAAACCCGCAGCGGGGGCACACTGTCAAGGCGCTCACCGTTCATTTTCATCACGTAAATTTGGTCGCAGCTTACGCCCCATTGTGGATTGATTGCTTGAAAAACGAGCATGTCGTTTCCGAAACTCCAATAGGCTTCGGCGTTGTCACCTCCGAAGGTTAACTGGCGCATGTTCTTAAAGTGGACTTCTTGCGGATAGATCAATGGATTTGCAAGGCTGTCAACCGCAGGCGCAGCTTGCTCTGTAGATGAATCGGTGTTTCCGCAGGCGGTGAGCAATAAGAGCCCGAAAGTCAAAATGTAGAGGTTCTTCATTTGGATGGTTCTGCGTACTTTTGTGCAGATTTTAATTCGAGCGCAAAATTAGAAAATAAGCGCCAACCTCTAGAGTAAATATCCATGAAACTGAGTTCAATTTTCATTGTTTCTTCTGCATTTGTGCTTGCTTCGTTGGCGGCTTGCGGACCAACAACTACTTCGAATGAACGATTAATCGTCCGATTGACGGAAGATGTAAATGTTTTGGCAAGCGATGCGTTTGAAGGAAGAGCAACAGGCTCTGAAGGTGAAAAACGCGCTGCAGAATATATTGCCAACCGCTTTCGCGAAGCAAAACTCAGTCCGAAAGGCGATAGCTTGTGGTTTCAAGACTTCACATTCAGACCTCACCCGCCGGTGCGCAAACATGGCGAAGGCGACACCACACGTTTAGCCATGGGGCCCGTTCAGTCGGTTACCGGGCGCAATGTGATTGGTGTTTTAGACCGCGGTGCTGAGCGCTGGATCATCATCGGGGCGCATTATGACCACCTCGGTATGGGCGATGAAAACTCTTTGGCGATCGGTGAAACGGCCATTCACAATGGTGCCGATGACAATGCCAGTGGTGTGGCTGCACTGATTGAGTTGGCTGCGCGTTTTGCTGAAACGAAAACCAACCACAACCTGCTTTTCATCGCTTTTTCAGGCGAAGAAAAGGGGCTCATTGGATCGAAAAGCTTTATTGAAAACAGCACCATTCCCCTAGAAAAGGTGAGCTGCATGTTGAACATGGACATGGTTGGCCGCATGAACAGCGAACGTGCGTTGGCCGTTTATGGCACAGGCACTTCACCGTTTTGGAACGATGCAATTGCGGCATCGAACAACGACAGCCTTCAACTGCTCTTTCATGAGTCAGGTGTTGGCCCGTCTGATCACACCTCGTTCTACCTTGCTGACAAACCGGTGTTGCATTTCTTCACGGGTCAGCATGAAGACTACCACAAACCAACTGACGATGCTGAAAAATTGAATTTCACAGGTTTAGTTGACGTGATCAACTTCGTTGAGCGCATTGTGCGCAACGTTGATACAAATGCGACCGATTTACTGGCGTTTACGAAAACCAAAGACCAAAGCAGCGAGGATGCACCCCGCTTCAAAGTAACCTTGGGCATTGTTCCCGATTACATGTATGACAAAGAAGGAATGCGCCTTGATGGGGTAAGTGAAGACCGCCCAGCCCACACGGCAGGTTTGATCAAAGGCGACATTGTAGTTCGCATGGGCGAAATTGAAGTCACCGATATCTACAAGTACATGGAAGGCCTCGCCATCTTCGCACCGGGCGATACAACGTCTGTTACGGTGTTGCGCAATGGCGAGCCGAAAACTTTCGAGGTTATTTGGGATTAGTGGCCGTTTGCGCTTGAATCATCGCACGTACAGTTGCAAGCTCTTCGGGCGTGTTCACATTGCGTAATTTCTCAGGCGTTTGTGTTTCAATACATGCGATGTCGCTGTTAATGAGAACCTTACGCGGACAACTATAGCTGCGTGCTAAGAAATTCAACAGGCGCACATAGGCCTTGGGTTCCCAAAGGGTGCATAAGGGGTCAGGAAAACCCGTTTCAGGATTCATAAATGCCGTGGCCACCTTCGACGGGTCGCGCTTGGATAGTAACTCGGCGATGAAGGCGTGATCAATTAAGGGCAAATCGCAGGCGACCACCAGCCAAGCCACATTCGGATTGTGTGCAAAGGCTGTAAGCACTGCGCCAAACGGCCCAAACCCATGAAATCTGTCAAGCAAACGTTGCTCATAATCGGGGAATCGATCTGCCGTGTTGACCGAGAGAAATACTTCGTCCACATGCGCCGAAACGATGTCGCTGGCATGCGCGTATTGCGGTTTACCGTAGAAGTCGATATGCGCCTTGTCGATTCCCATGCGGGTGCTTTGTCCACCCGCTAAAATCAATCCGAATACGGGTGCTACCGGAACTTGCGCAGCGATGAACTGCGCAATGCTGGCGGCATTGCTGTCGAGGTATGCGACATCCTGCGGCAAAAATTCACGCACCGATTCAGGCAGATCGCTTGGGGTGATGCCTGCGACAGCAATGCATTGGGCGAGCTGTTCTTTGCGTTTGAGAATGCGGGGCAAACGGTCGTTATTCCACAACAAAACCGTCTGTTTAGGTATGAAATGATTGGCGTTGATCAAGGCCAAATCGAATTGATCGGCGAGCCCTGTCAAGCCATGACCATCCGGCCGATAGGCCGAAAACAAACTGAACTGCCCTTGCTGATCAATGATTTCGGCTTTGAGTGCGCCGTTGCTGCGGTTGATGAGTTCAGGGTTGTCGAGTGCACTGTGGTCGGCATCAATGTAAACGCAGCTGAATTGGGGCAAGTGCGCACTGATTTCACCGCAGATGCGCTGAATGGTGTCGCATGCCTCGCCGAAGAAGCCGATTTCATGCCAAGCGAACGTTTGCACATTCGTTCGCTCGAGCTTGGGGTGCTTTTCATGCATCACGCGAAAAATCGTTTTTGCCTCCGCGTTTCGACTCAAGTCGAATAGCGGTAATTTGAATATCGTGTGAAAGCGCCTTACACATATCGTACACGGTAAGTGCTGCAATGGATGCACCCGTTAGTGCTTCCATTTCAACGCCTGTTTTTGAGGTAATGCGAGCCTCGCACAAAATATGCAGATCAGGCGCGGCTTGTTCAAAGTGTATGCTCACTTTTTCGAGGGCCAGCGGATGACACAAGGGGATTAAACTCGAGGTTTGCTTGGCAGCCATCACGCCCGCCAGGTTCGCTGTTTGCAGCAGTGCGCCCTTTGGGGTGGTGAATCCATCACGCGCTAAAACATCCCACACTTCAGCAGGAAATCGAACAATGGCGCGAGCGGTGGCCGTTCGCAAAGCTGCTGTTTTCGCGCCTACGTCAACCATTTCTGGATTTCCGTCGTTGATATGGCTTAGTTTTTTCTCCATGCAAATGAGGTATAGTGAACAATTTCATCGCGTTCAAAACGGTTGCGATGCGCTAGAAGCTCGATCACACCCGTGCATTGAATGAGGCTATGATAATCGCCTGAGCCATTGCCGCGCACTGGATAGGCATACAGGCAGCCGTTTTCGTTCTTGAGAATTACGGGTTGAAACAGGGTGAGTTCAGGCGCAAATTCAAACGATTCACCGAGCAATACCGGTTCAGGTGCAAGGGTTGCGAGGGGCGCGCTGCTGGCAATCCACGGACGCACGTGCAGAATCACCGATAAAAAGGTACTGACTGGGTTACCCGGCAATCCGAACACATGCATGTTTTGCTTACTGCCAAACCACATGGGTTTACCCGGACGTTGGCTAACCTTGTGAAAGTGTTTTTCAACACCAATTTCTGCAAGCACTTCGGGCAAGAAATCTTTCTTTCCCATCGAAACGCCGCCAGAGAAGATGATGAGATCAAAACGCGATGTATGCGATGCGAGCCAATTGAGCATAACACTGCGGTCGTCATCGAGGTGATAATGCGTTGCATGCACACCCAAAGGTTGCAGCAAGCTTTGAATCGTATGCGCATTGGACTGGCGAATTTGATGGGGCAGCGGAATTTGCTCCACATCAACCAGCTCATCACCGGTGCTCACGATCGCCGTTCGAGGCAAAGTAAAAACAGGTACTTGGGCGTAACCAACACTGGCAAGTGCCGCAATTGCTGCAGCATCAATTGTGCTGCCTAACGGCAGGATGCGGGTGTTCTCGGGCAAATCGCTTCCCGCTCGATGCACATTTTGGTAGGGTTTCACGTGAATCGCATCACGCAGGATGAAGGCATCAGCGGTTTCAATGAGCGCTTCGTACGGGATGATTGTGTCACAATTTCCGGGCAGCACAGCGCCCGTGGCGGTTTCGATGCATGTTCCTGCGTTATCTGATCGACGCACAGCAGGTTCGCCGGCAAATTGCTTTGATTCACAGTAAAAGCTGCGAATACCCGCATCAAGATCGGCTGCTGCAACGGCAATGCCGTCCATTGAAACCCGGTCAAAAGGTGGGAGGGAGCGATCTGCAAACACATCAATCGCCAAGGTGCGCCCCAACGCGCGTTGCAAGGTCACATGCTCGATTTCAGGATCGAAGCGGTGAAGCTGCATGATTTCTCTCGCCTGTTCAATGGAAATCATTCTTATCCTCCAATGGTGTTCATGCTTCGGTGCATGTGTTCATGAGCAATCATTTCTTGTTCTGCAGCGAAGCCATCTGCGGGTTTCAAATGCACGGCCTGAAGGATGGTATCGCGAACGGCATCGTCAGAGGCATTGCTTCGCAAGGCATCAAATACACTGTGGGTGCTTCGGCCGTACAGGCAGGTTTGCAGTTCGCCTTTCGGACTAATGCGGAGGCGATTGCAGGTGCCACAAAAGGTACGGCTATAGGCTGCGATAATACCGACCTTGCCTTGATGTCCGTTGATGCTATAACGCATTGCGGTTCCGTTGCGTTCGTAACTTTCGGGTGTAAGATCGAATTTGGTACTAAGCTCTTGCAGAATGCGTTGGTAGTTCCAAGTTAAAGTAGGGGTTGAACCTGATCCGTTGAAGGGCATCTCTTCGATGAAGCGCATTTCGATGGGGCGATCTTGGGTAAGTTCGGCCATACTTAGTATGTCGTCGGTATTGACATTTGGCATCACGACCATGTTGATGCGTGTTGGAATGTCGTGCGCCACGAGCTGATCTAACGTTTGCAAGACCTCAGGGAGTTGGTCGCGTTTCGTGATTTGGAAAAATCGCTCGCGATTGAGGGTATCTAGCGATAAATTGACCCCGCTTATACCGGCCGCTTTCAGACGAGGAATCAAAGGGGCTGTTAAAACCCCATTGGTTGTGATGTGAATTTGCTCAAAGAGGTGTTGTTCAGCGATTTGCTCAATGAACTCCATCAGGTTGCGTCGCACAAAAGGTTCGCCGCCTGTAATGCGCAGTTTGCGCACGCCCAAGTTTGAAAGCAGCTGCATTAACCGCAACAGCTCTTCATAAGACAGCAATGCTGACTTCGATAAGAAGTCGTTGAAATGTTCGGGCATGCAATATGTGCACCGCAGGTTACAACGGTCTGTAACGGCCAAACGCACATAATCAATCACCCGATTGTAGCGATCTTCTATCATTCTCTTTCACTCAGCGGATTCTGAAAATGGTCGGTTTCATTTTCTCCGGAGCGCACGACCAAACAGTTAAAATCTTTTTCGATCAGCACAACTAAAGCATCACCCGAATCTAAAGGTAGTTCAAAAGTAATGCCAACTTCAGCGGTTGATGCCCATTGTTCAACTTGCTTCGCATCGAGGGTAACCACAATTTGCCCCTGCGCGAAGTTCGCGTTGCCTTGTCCGTCAGTACGTGTAGCCAACGTATAAGAAAATGATGTTCCACCATTTGGAAACGCCGTTTCAGCACTTACCCGCCCAAGCTGATGCAAGGCATCAACTTCAGAGCGGGTAAGTCGAAAGCGTAGACTATTGTCTTTAATACGTAGCTTCATTTTTTCAGGCCAATCTCAGCCAAACGCTCATCGAGGTATACGCCAGCTGTGATGGGTTCATAAAGTGCATTTTCACCCGCAGGTATGCACGACGGCAGGCAATCAAGACGCATTTCTGATCGCGGGTGCAAGAAAAACGGAATTGAGAAGCGTGAAGTTCCCCATTTTTCGCGCGGTGGATTCACCACGCGGTGGGTCGTTGACTTGAGTCGGTTGTTGGTTAAACGTTGCAACATGTCACCCACATTCACAACAATGTGATCGGGGAGGGCGGTTACATCGATCCACTCATTTTGCTTATTCAACACTTGCAAACCTTCAGCAGAGGCGCCAATCAAGAGCGTAATGAGGTTGATGTCTTCGTGCTGACCTGCGCGCACGGCTGATTTAGGCTCCGATGTGATTGGCGGGTAATGAATGGGGCGCAGAATGCTATTCCCATTGTGAATCTTCGCATCGAAATAATGCTCATCAAGGTTCAGGAACCGCGCAATAGCTTGAAGCATTAAACGGCCCGTGTTTTCAAGCTGGCGATAAGCGAGCAAACCAACGCGATTGAACTCAGGAAGTTCGCTCACAAACACGTTATCAGGGTATTCTGATTTAATGGGGTCGTCGCCCTGCACTTCTTGCCCGAAATGCCAGAATTCTTTCAAATCGCCTGCATTGCTGTCTTTCGCGTGTTCTTTTCCAAAAGAGGTGTAACCGCGTTGCCCGGCCAAGCCCTCAACTTCATACGAATGCTTGACATCCACGGGCAGTTCATAAAACCTTTTTACTTCAGCATAAAGCTGATCAATGGTTGATGCATCAACCAAGTGATTTTTAACAGCCACAAAACCGATGTTCTCGTATGCTGCACCTAATTGGGCAACAAATTTTGCTTTTCGCTCAGGGTCGGTTGACATGTAGTCAGCGAGATCTACACTTGGGATCCCCATTACATAACTCGTCATACTGTAAATGCTTAATCGTTTATTTGATCAGGAACGAATGTACGAATAGCGCGCGGAATTACAGCATAGCTTCAGACTTGCTCTTCATGAGGTTTGTCAGTTTTTCGACGGCTGTTGTCCAACCAAAGTGCTGAAGCACAAATTCGCGGCCATTTTTTGCAAGTTCATCAGCATCTTTCGGCGCATCCAAGAGCTGAACAATTCGGTGTCCCATGGCTTCAGTTGATTCTTCTACCACGATTTCATGGTTTGCTAGCGCCCCAAGCGCGTTATTGGCTAATGCCGTGGTGATGCAGGGGAGTTCCATGCTCATGGCTTCGAGTAGTTTGTTCTGCAATCCGGTGCCGATTCTTAGTGGTGCCGCAAAAATCTTTCCATTCAGGTATGCCTCGCGAATGTCATCGAGCCAACCGCTGACCGTCACACGTTCTTTTTTTGCTAGCGCGCTAACGCGCGGATGAGGGCTTGCCCCCGCAATGAGTAAAGTAGCATTTGGATGGGTTTTCCAAACAACAGGCATAACTTCATGGGCCAAGAGTTCAGCCGTGTCAATGTTGGGAGGATAGCTCATGTTACCCGTAAAAACGACATCATATTTCTTATCTGCAGGTTGGGGTGCAAAAAAGGCGGTATCGACACCGTTGGGAATTACAACAATGGTGTTTCGTTTTGGATGATAAATGAGCTGCTGATCTTGTTTCGATATAATCGTATGATGATCGAAATAGTCGAAAATGAGGTTTTCATAACGAACCAAGCGGCGGGCTTCCATGCGCCACAAAGTGCGCAGTATGAAGCGTGATTGCTCTGCGAGGCGTTCCATTCCTTTATTGAAGGCATCCATGTAATCGAGGGTCTTCGGTACGTGGTGCAGGTTCTTCACATACTCTGAACAGCGAATCAGTTGGCAATAAATGTGATCGGGAGCGAACCTTTGAATGTGCGACTCGACCATCCGCGCGGCAGCGCGCTGAAAAAAATAATGAACTTGAAGCGGACGACTTGAAAACAGGCCTAAAATCATGCGCACAGCGATGCGCCATTTTTGCAATTTCACCACTTCAACATGCGCGCAGAACGTGCATAAATGAGCGATAGCCTCAGGATGGATGGGTTGATCGCTCAGGCAGCACAGCATCACTTCGTGTGCTTTCGACATTTCGCGTACTTGATGGTAGGCGCGCAATTTGTCACCTTTTTCAAGCGGCCAGGGCACGCGGCTTACAAGAACGAAGATCTTCATGACTTGGCCCTCAATTTTTGGTAGAATTGAACGAGCCGTTCGGTGATTGCATCGTTTGCAAAGTGCTGCAAAGCGTATTTGCGTGCAGCTTGGCCCATTGCAGTGATGCGCTCGGGGGTTTCAAGTAAGTTAAGTATTGCCTGGGCGAAGATTTCAGCTTCGTCGGCAATTTCGATTTCAACGTTGTTATCTAGGTTCAATCCTTCGGCACCAACGCGGGTGCTTACGATAGCCTTTCCACACGCCATGCCTTCAATAATTTTCACACGAATTCCACCTGCTGATCGCAAGGGTACAACCATAATACTGTGTTGCCTCATGAAGTCAATTGCAGAATCGACTTCACCGTGTACTACAATGCGGGCGTCTTGAAACGCTGTTGAATTCGTGTTTAGTCCTTTGCCAGCGACATGAAACTGTACTGAAGGATGGGCGTCTCGCACGATGGGCCAAATGCGAGCAATGAACCAATCTAATGCTTCAATGTTCGGTTGCCAATCCATCGCGCCCAAATGAAACAGGGTAGGCGTAGAGCCAGCAAAGCTGGCATCAGGATATTTTGCCGTGTCAATGCCGAACGGCAATTCAATCGTAGGTTTTTCGCTTGTGATCTCGCGATAGCGTGCGCTGTCGCTCGCTGAAATTGCCGCAATGCCATTTACTTGGCGAACAACTGAAATCTCGTATTCCTTGAGTTTTTTAGCAAGGTATTTTAGGTAGATGCGTTTCGCAAAGTTTGAGGTGCCATCGGCCAAGCGCTCCCAAATGATGTATTCGAGGTTATGTGAACGCAAAACGATCGGTGCTGGGCTCATGCGCCGCAAGGTGCCAATGTAAGGCGTCATGAACAGGCTTTCAAGATGAATGATTTCAAATGCCTCGCGCTGTATGATTTGAATCAGTCGGCGATCAAAGTCGGGCGAGAAAAAACGGCTGATGTTGTACGAATCTTGGGTGATCAAACTGGAGAATGCATCAACAATGTTGATTTCAGTATCGACGAAAACCCCTTCGATTTGGGTAGCGTTAAGGTAGGTGTCTGGCAGTTGATCGAGTTCGAAGTCGTGCTTGTGCGTGAAAATGGTTAAAATACGCACCGAATGTCCGGCACGCAACAGTCCTTCGGTGATGTTGTGCATGGCAATGCAACCACCGTCTTTCGGAGGAAAAGGAGGCTTATGGCAAAGTTGAAGTACCTTCATGTTTGCGTTTGGTAAACAACTTTTTTAACCACGCCGTGTACTGATCGAGGTTCATGATGCTCGAATCGGTGGCCGCTTTGTAGGTGAGGAAAATACTCAAAGGAAATAGCACGACAGTGCTGATCCACATACCAATTACGGGTTCCATGTTTCCGGCTTTGATCATTCGCTCGCCAACAATGGTAATGATGTAGTAAATGAGGAAGAGAAAAATGGCGATTAATGTAGGTAAGCCTAATCCGCCTTTGCGAATAATCGCTCCGAGCGGAGCACCAATAAAGAAGAGCACGAGGCATGAAAAAGCCAGAAAGAATTTGCGGTGCCACTCAATATCGTGGCGGTCAGCGAGGCGGTCTCTGCCTGCGATGTCTTCTAACACGTTTTCGACAGACTTTTTGAAATTTCGGGTTGTTTCGATGGCTTGTTCGATGATCCGTTGCTGTTGCACGGCTGAGAATTCAGTCAGAAAATGTGCGCCTGCTTGGCTCGCTTCCTGATCGGTTTCCGCTTCGTCCATTTTAAGGCTATCGCGGGTTAAGAAGAGCGTTCTTGTGCTGTAGGTAACCAGATCGTCTTCCTTTTGCGTGATTTCGGCGCGCAGTGAATCAACCGTCGTCGTAAGCTGACCGATGGTCATCATTTCGTAGGCGTTCTTGAACAGGTCTTCGTCGGCTTTGTTGAACGCCAGCGAGGAGAGGTCGATGCGCAAAATTTGTTTTTCGAAACGGTTGGCGAGGTGAGGGTGCGTGCGTTGGTCGGGGCGGCGCACATCTTCACGTTGCTCGTCATAGCTGTAGCCATTGTACAAGGTGAAATTCAAGAAGCGTTTGTCTGTGGTTTGATCCATTTCACCACGTTCAGCCCGAATAACAGTTCGACTTCCTTCGCTCGCTTCACGGTGGTCGTAAATGAGCACATCGTACAACACTTGGGTTTTTGGGTCTTTACGCGTTACACGGATAGAAAACCCTTCAATGCCGGCATAAAAGACACCGTCATTAAGGTTCAATGCGGGCTTTTGTTTGGTCACTGAATAAAGGAGGGTGCGAAACTTTAAGTTCGAAACCGGCCAAATATTATTGGAGAAGTAAAAGGCTCCAATGCCGATGAGTACAATGAGCACAGCGAGTGGTCGTAGAATGCGATACAATGACAATCCTGCAGTCTTCATGGCTGTAAGCTCATAATTCTCTGCAAGGGCTCCCATGGTCATTATCGACGACATCAAGATTGCCAAAGGCAGTGCCATGTTCACAAAACGCGCCGAGGCATACAACATCAACTCCAAGATCACGGGAACCTCGAGCCCTTTGCCCATGAGGTCATCGGCATACAGCCATAAAAACTGCATGTCGAGAATGAACAAAGCAATAATGAAGGATACGATAAACGGTCCAATGAAGGTGCGAATCAATAAGAGTGCGAGTTTCTTCATCGTCGCGGTTTCGACAAAGATAGCGGGTCAGTTGAGAAAACGAAGAAACCACTGTGGGGTACTTCGATTTCGATTGTCTTTTGGTTTGTGTGCGGCAATAATCCGCATGTTTTCGTCGACCAGTACACCAAGTGGCTCGAATTGATCGGAGCGAAAGCCGAAGATTTGAAATCCGAAAGGCAAACCGTTTTTAACTAAGATGCCCAGTGTTTTGCCCAATTCACCCTTTGGGTCTTGAAAAGCAACAAAGTTAGACGCGGGTAAGTGGCGCGGTTGGTCAGCACTGATGCTGTATATGCGAACACCTTTGGTCTCATAAGCATCGAGGGCCTCATTGAATTCGGTCACTTGTTCAACACAAAATGGACACCACTTTCCGCGGTGAAATAGGAACATCTTCTTTCCTGGAAGACTCGCCAATTGCATGGTCTGGCCGTTTGCATCGATCACTTGTGCATCGGGGAACAATTCGCCAGGCTTGAGCGTGTCGCGCAAATTTCGCATTCGAGAAATGAGCAAATGATACACCAACCAACTTACCAGTGCGGCTAGGCACATGCTCACGCTGAACAAACTACCATCGCCTGAAATGTAGTGTGATCCAATGGCAATCAAAAGCGATGTTGCTGTAGCCACAGTTACAACCATTGAAGCGAACATCGCATTGCGCAAGCGCACGGTGAAAACATAAATCCACCAGATCCAACCCGTCAAAAAGGCAGTGATTGCCGCAAATCGACCAATCGAAAGTATATTCTCATTGAAGTGGATCGTTGAAATAACGCCACCAACGAGGAGGAATACAACGTAAAATGTGATGTAAATTGACTTGATCATATCAAAGGTTCGTTCTTGATCTTGTAGGGGCAAAGATAACCATTGCTTTTGCCTGAGATGTGAAAAGTCTATCGCACCTTTGCAATATGCAAAACTCAGTTATCTCAGAGCACTTTATTGAGGTTCGATTTTCAGACATCGACGCAATGGGTCACGTGAACAATGCGGTTTATCTCAATTATTTTGAGCAAGCCCGTATTGCTTGGTTCAATGCATTGATCGCTGGAGAGTGGAACTGGCAAACCGACGGAATTGTTCTCGCACGCAACGAAGTTGATTATCTTGAGCCAATTCTGCTGAATGATCGGGTACGAATTTTAACGCGATGCGAGCACGTAGGCACGAGCAGCTTGATCGTTTCGTATGAAGTTTTTCGATTGCCCAAAGGCGAATCCCAAGAGCGTTTATGCACCAAAGGGAAATCAATCCTCGTTTGTTTCGACTACAGCCGTGGCGTGAAACGCGAAGTTCCAGCTTTATGGCGTGAAAAACTTAGTGCTTAACGCACTTCGTACATTTTGATCGTGTAAGGCTCAAGGTTCAGAATGGGGGTTAAGGTTGTAATTTGGTCATATATGATTTCAACCCCGTAGTCGCCTGGGGTAACCATGTCTGAAAACCTTGATAAGTTGAGTTTTTTCTGTTTGTCTTCCGGATTGATTATCACCATCAGCTTACGATTTTCACCCGTCCTGAAATACACGTAAACACCATCTTCTGGGACAAAATGCACCAATTCACCTCGGCAAATGTCTGGACGTAATTTGCGGTATTGACCGAGCGCCTTAACGTAATCGAAGATTAGCGCTTCATCAGTTGTTCGTCCATCAGCTTCGAACTTATTCATCGCATCATTGGGCCAGCCACCTGGGAAATCTTCACGGACTTTACCATCAGGATCAGCGAAGTTCTTCATGCCGATTTCAGTTCCGTAATAAATCGAAGGAATACCGCGCGTGGTCATCAAAAAGCCCAAGGCAATTTTAAGTTTTCGGCGATCTTCACTGAGCACAGAAAAGATTCTGCTCAGGTCGTGGTTATCCAAAAAGGTCACGTTCAATTCAGGGTGCTGGTACAAAATATCTTTTGCAAGGGTGTAGTACAATCGCGCCGCGCCCTGCGTCCAGCCGAAAGGCTGACTTAAAGCATCTTGCACGGCATAGTAAAGCTGAAAATCAGTGACAGCTTGGAGGTGTGAATCGAAATGTTTCAGCGTGCCGTTCTTCTCCGTAAACCAAGCCTGAACCGGTGTGCCATGTACCCAAGTTTCACCAAAACAGAAGAAATTCGGGTATTCTTTTTTGATCCTCTGGGCCAAATCACGCATAAACAACTGATCGGGGTATGCGTAGGTATCAATGCGGAAAGCATCCACGCCAAAGTTCCCAATCGTCCACAAACTATGTTGAATCAGGTAATTGGCCAAGTGTGGATTCTGCTGGTTCAAATCAGGCATGTGGTGGTCAAACCATCCGTCGGTGAATTTCTGCCTTTCGGCAGGATGGGCGTAGGGATCAAACAACGTGGTGGCTCGGTAACTCGTGCGGGTGTACTCAGGGTGAAAATTAAACCACGAAGAATCGGGAAGATCGCGGTAGATCCAATGCTGGTCACCCCAGTGGTTGTAGACAATATCGACGATTACTTTGAGCCCGTTCGCATGACATTCTTGAACAAATTTGGCATAACTCACATTGGTGCCAAAACGAGGATCAATGGAGTAGAGGTCGGTCGCCGCATAGCCGTGGTAAGATTCTTTGGGCTGGTTGTTTTCTATAAGCGGATTGATCCAAAGGGCAGTGATGCCGAGTTCATTAAAATAAGGGATGCGTTGGCGAATGCCTTCCAAATCGCCCCCGTGCCGTTCAAATAGGGCTGATCGATCTATTTTGGTTTGCAGCATTTCGGGCAATGCATCGTTGGTCGAATCTCCATTCGCAAAACGATCAGGAAAGGCGAGGTAAATAAAGTCGGTTGGGTCTAATCCAGAAGCGCCTTGAGCTTGTTTTGATTTCGATTCAAAAGCATAAGGCACAATAAATTGCGACTCATTTTTGGAAAACACGAAATCGTAGGTTCCGGGTTCAAGGTTGTTTGAGACCTCAACCATTACCAAAAGGTAATTCGGGTTAACCAAGCGGGTTACATTTACAATGGAAAGCAGGAGTGAGGAGTCTTCAACTTGAACTTCGTAACGACCAATATTTGGACCATAAAAGAGAATTTCTAGGCGTGTTTCCTCCATGCCGATCCACCAATAAGGTGGCTCAACGCGTTGAATTTGAGCATGAATAGGCACGGCAATTGAGAGAAGTACTCCTGCGATCAGTCCAATAATGTATCGGTAGGTTTTCATGAATCGAATCTAAGGGAATTGCTAAGAATTTGAAAAAGAATACTACTTTTGAGTTGAAAGTGTATCTGATACACTGAGCTACAAATTTCGAATAAACTATACATCATGAAGAAACTTTACTCTTTTCTTTTAGGTCTGATGGCCGTATCGTTCGCCTCCGCGCAGGTGAATGTGACCTTTTCGGTCGACATGAACAATGAAACCGTGGCCGCTGAAGGCGTTCACATCGCAGGTGATTTTCAAGGCTGGAGTCCGAACTCTACGCCGCTCACAGACGATGGGAATGGCGTTTACTCGGTAACCCTGTCTTTGGAAGCGGGCGCTTACGAATTTAAGTTTATCAACGGCAACGATTGGCCACAAGAAGAAGTGGTGCCTGACGCATGCCGTGCGAACCTGAGTGGCAATACCAACCGTCGCATCGAAGTGGGTATGATGGATGCCACCTATGAGGTTTGCTTTAGCAACTGTGCTGCGTGCGGTGAGTATGCTGTTTTGTTCCGCGTTGACATGTCTTTGCAGGCTGAAATCGCTCCACAAGGAGTTCACGTTGCAGGCGAATTCAACGGTTGGGACGCTGGAGCCAACGAATTGTTTGACACCGATGGCGATGGCGTTTACATGGGCTTGTATGCTTTTGACCCTGCTGTTCTTGACAATGGCAACTTGATTTTCAAGTATATCAACGGCGATAGCTTTTTGTTCCCGAACGAGAGTATTTCAGACGAGTGTGGAACAGGCACCAATCGTTTGTTGGAGCTAACCGCTGCCAATACCGTTACTCCAAATTACTGTTTCAACCAGTGTGGAACGTGTGTAGCACCAGTGCCAGTTACGTTCCGCGTCGATATGACCAATGAAGATGTATCGCCGAACGGCGTTCACATCGCTGGAGAGCTAAATACTGTAGGAGTTTGGAACCCGGGAGTTGATGAGATGCTCAATGTGGGCGAAAACGTTTACGAAATCACCCTTAACCTTCAACCGGGTGAGTACGAGTATAAGTTCGTTAACGGAAATGCTTGGGATGGTGCAGATAACGATAACGAGTCTGTTCCTTCGGCATGTGCGACAAACAACAACCGTGTGGTTACTGTAGTTGCTGATGAACCGCAAACGATCACTTACTGTTACAACCAGTGTTCTTCAGAATGTTCGGTTAACCCTGATCCAGCGGCAATCACCTTCTTAGTAAATACAGCAGACATTGCAGTTTCGGCATCGGGTATTTGGTTGATTGGCAACTTTACTGATCCACAATGGCAAGGTGGTGCGACACAAATGACAGATACCGATGGCGACGGAATCTATGAAGCGACGCTCACAGTTAGCGGTCCTGCTGAATTTCAGTACAAATACACTAACGGTAACCCATTCCCAGGTGGCGTAGTGGATGCAACGGTAGAAGAGAGCTACGACTTCTCGATTGGTTTATGTGGCGCATCAAATGGCATTGGTGGTTTCAACCGCATTTATGTTCGGTCAGGCCAGCCTGAAACACTTGGTGTGGCTTGCTACAACTCATGTGTAGATTGCGGACAGAGCATTTCAGAACCAAACATGGGCTTCGGATTGACGGTTTATCCAAATCCAGCGAGCACGCAATTGAACATTGCTAGTGATGGCGAGCAGGGGGTGGCTGAAATTACGCTTTACGACATTCAAGGTCGTGTTGTGTTGAGCACTTCAACCAATCTTTCAAGTACATCAGCAGAGCAAGTGAATGTTCAGGCATTAGTTGAAGGCCTTTACATAATCGCAGTTCGCATTAACAGTAAGGTTGCTACTACAACCTTTATGAAAGGATGATTATTAAATCTTCGTTTAATCGAAAAGAGGCTCGACGCACGTTGAGCCTCTTTTTTTTGGGGTGAAGTTGTTGAGTTTTCAACATTTCGGCATTATAATTGTTACCGCGGTTGAAAATTATAACCATTAGGCCTTGCCAACATTTATTAAGACCCTATATTTGAACCAAATTTTACAGTATACACAACCCTGTTTTTATGAAAAAATTATTACTCTTTATTTTCGTGGCTTTTGCTGCATTTACTTCGAAAGCTCAGCTTGCAGGAGTTGAAATCGATGTTGTAGTCGAACACGATGGTATCGTAGGTACAACGGATTTAACCGGATTTACCACTTATCGTCTGTACGCAGTACTCACGAACGAGAACGATTTCCTTTCTGCGATTTACGGATTAGCAGGTGAGCCAATGGAAGTGACTACCACAACAAGTTTTTACCAAAACTCTTTTGGTTCGAACTTGGGATCAACGA
>CAMCHP010000032.1 GCA_945874695.1 Chryseobacterium gleum | reverse complement strand
GTAAGTGTAGCTGCCTGCAGGTACATCACTCGCTGTATAGGGTGTGCGGCCTTTGTAGCTGCCGTTTATGTAGAGGTCGACGCCCGAAGGTTCGCTCGTAAAGGCAATTGACCCTGTACTCGTTAGGGTGAGGTTCACCTCAACCGTTTGTCCTTCTTTGACCGTGACCGTTTGCTTGGTGCTGCCATAACCGGACTTGCGCAGCTCAAGTTCGTAGTCGCCTACGAGCAGGTCGCGCACAATTTGCGGCGTGGTACCCACCAACTTGCCGTTGAGGTAAATTTCGGCCTCCATGGGTTCTGAGAGCACTTTCAGGGCACTTAAAATGGGTATTGGAGTCAACGAAAGGGTTTCTTTATCGCCCCGTGAAAGAGTTAATTGTTTGGTTGCAGGGGTGTGACCTGCTTTGCGGACTTCAACCCGGTAAACGCCCGGTGCCAAACGCTCGGTGAGTGTGCCTTTACCTTCGAAACTGTCGTTCAGGTAAACCTCTTCGTCAGCCTTGGCTGCGACGGTAAGCTCAGCGAAGTTGGGCTGCATGGTGATGCGCACTTGCTCAGATTTACCGGCAACCACGGTTACTTTTTGGGTGGTGGTTTCATACCACGCGTGGGTAAGCGTTAAGGTTTGCTCGCCAGACGGCACTTCGTCAAGTGTGGCTGGTGTGCTTTTACCTGTTTTAAATCCGTTCACAGCGATGGTCGCACCCGCCTCGGGTACTGAAATCACCTCCAGTGTGCCGTAGTTGGGTTTTAATTGCAAACTGAGCTTTTGTTTCTCGCCAGACTTCAACTCGAACACGCCTGCTTCGGCAAGGTAGAGGTCGCGAACAACGCGCCATTCATAGCGTCCTTCAGGCTTTTCAGCTTGAAAAGGTGTTTTACCTACCGGTTCGTTGTTCAAATACACATCAGCACCCGAGGGTTCGCTTGTGATGATTACAAATTCAGTGACGATTTGCCGCTCTTTGACTTTGACCTCGAGCTCGTCGTGCGTCAACTTCATCTCATACACACTCCCCGCCTCAATGGCAACGGGATAGGCGTAGTTGCGCAGAATGCCCAGTTGTGGGTGTTTTATAGTTATCGTTCGCGCACCAGAAGGCACGTACACCCAAATTTCAGCTGTTTTTGGCACGACTTTGACGATGCCCAACGAACCGCCCTCAAACTCAAAGCCCGATTCAGCAGTTACAACCTTGATCAATGCCGTGAGACTGCCATTGGCATCGCGCTCGGGAGCGAGCGTACGGGCGGCCATGTCGTTGGGGAGGGGTGTAAAGGCTTCAACGGCAAGGCCTTGCGCTAAGGCAACGGAGGCACTCAGCAAAGTGAGTGCAATTAAAATTAGGCGTACTGTTTGCATTCTTTCACAAAGATAAAAGAATTGGAGTGACAACCTTCTGAGGTATGGCACTACAATCAGATGTTATTCGCTTCTGACGCAATGCAAAGTTGGTAACTCGTGCTTCTTCCTCCAGCAGCTTCTTTTTGGATGATCCCTTTGGCGATTAAGTCGTTGATGTCGCGCACGGCAGAATCTTGCGAGCATTTGGCAATCTTGGCCCATTTCGACGAGGTTAGCTTCCCTTCAAATCCGTCGATGAGCGTACTCAACCTGGCGATCAGATTCCATTGATCGGGCGATTTTCAAACCTAAGCTTCGCCATGAATGATGCTCAAACGATGACTTACAAATACGCTAGAGATTTGGCTTATTTCCAGATTTAGTCAGAGGCCTCGTGACTAATCCTAACAAATGCAGCGCCGCTGGTCGCTCTACTCTGCGGGCAGAACCAAGCGAAAGCCATTAAACATAAGTCGAATTGTAGAACCTCCATTGTCGCGAGCAGCAACGACGCATCTCCCCCATGTGTCGTTCCAACTGCCGCCGCGAAGAACGCGTCTTTCTCCGTTCAAAGGGCCTTTGGGATTGATTTGCTCTTCATTAGGGTACTCTCCATACCAATCTTCGCACCATTCACTTACATTGCCGGACATATCATAGATACCGAGCTGGTTTCCGTACCATTGTCCCACGACATTGGTTCGCATTGTGCTGTTGCTTGCATACCAGCCTAAGCTATCAAGATCGTTGCCCCCTGCGTGCAAGAATCCTTGGCTCTTGTTACCTCCTCTTGCTGCGTATTCCCATTCCGCTTCGGTCGGCAAACGATAGTTTTTGCCCGAAAGCTGGTTCAGTTTCTGAATGAAGTCTTGCACCTCGTTCCAACTTACCTTTTCTACCGGGCAATCGTCACATCCGATGAAATGGCTTGGATTGTTGCCCATTACAGCCCGCCACTGAGCTTGGGTGACCTCATACTTACCGATATAGAAGTCGCTCACCGTCACGTAATGCGCTGGAAGGAGCTCTTCAAAGCAATCACCCATTTCTTCACGTCTGCAGCCCATTTTGAACCTTCCGCCTTCAACGAACACCATTTCGAGGTCGAAATCACTGGCATCACTTGTTGAAAGGTTTTGTATCGGCGTTTGAACAATTTCGAGCGTCGTGCCGAATTCAATTTCTGAATTTGTTTCTGTATGGCTTGCTATGCGCAATGCTCGAAGATTACCTTGGTCATCGCGCTCTAGAGCGAGCGTGCGGGCGGTCATGTCGTTCGGGAGCGGCGTGAAGGCAGCTATACTCAATTGCTCTTGACTGAACACGAAGGTTGCAGCGCAAAGCAAAAAGCATGTTGTTAGGAATTTAAGCATGCAACAAAAATAACAAAATCATCTGCCTTTCGTGTTCAGTATTCCAGAAAATACGCGTCGATTGAAATCACAAACCACCACTCGATATTGGCAATACCAATCGAAGTCCGTAGCGGTGTTCAGCATACTTAGGTTTGAGTGCATTGCGGTAGGTGACCCGATTAAAATCGCGCCGATCATGCCATCCACCGCCGCGCAAAATGCGCGATCCTTCATCACCTTCAACGATTGGGTCGGTTTGCGGCAAATCGGTATAACGAGCGAAAACATCTTGACACCACTCCCACACATTGCCTGACATGTCGTACAAACCCAACTCGTTCGGGGCTTTCGTCCCAACCGGATGTGTTCGTCCCCCGCTGTTTCTTTCGAACCATGCCACTTTGCGCAAGCGATTGCTCCCTGCATACCGATAACCTTGGCTCAAGCGCCCGCCGCGTGCGGCAAACTCCCATTCAGCCTCGGTCGGGAGCCGATAGTTGCGACCGGTTTGTTGATTTAAGTTGGTGATAAACACTTGGACATCATTCCAGCTTACGCGCTCAACCGGACAATCATCGCAGTCCTCAAAATCGCTCGGATTATTGCCCATCACGGCGCGCCATTGCGCTTGGGTTATTTCGTACTTACTGATTTGAAAACTACTTACGGCCACGGGGTGAACAGGCAATTCACTGACGTAACGCACCCGCATCCGGTCGCTTCCCATCTCAAAGCTGCCCGTCTCTACGAATACCATACTTTCAGCGATGGCTTGATGCACGGCCTCTAATTCAGAAGGACTGCTGGGGAATTCCTGACATCCAGCCGACCAGGCTGATAAAAAAATACTGCTCAGCAAGGTGGTGTGTAATAGTATACGCTGAAAGCCTTGCGGAATGAGCGATGTGGACGCTTGCAACCGCTTGCATGCCATGTGCAGGCTTGAATTAGAATTGGAAACCAAAGCCGAATTGGTGTCTGCGGCCATCCATTGGGATATTGCCATTTTCAGGTGTTATGCCGTACTTCAATACCAGCGCATTGCCCAATTTCAACATTAATCCCACCTCTGGGAAAAGTTCAGTGCCTGAACGGGTTGGATTTTCGTACCACTCCTTTCCATAGAAATCACCTGTTGACCACCCATACTCCTCCACTTCTACAAGGTATCGTTTGATGCCAAAGCCAGCACCCACATAGGCCCAGAGTGGATAAATAACTGGGATGGTTAATCCGAGTGATGTGCTGAAATTGCCTTCGCGAACCTCGCCGGTGCGCACCAAGGCCCAGGGCGAATCGGTTGATCCGTTATCATCGATTTCGTAAAGGGTTGTGGTGAGCACCGATGGACTCAAGGCAAAGTTGGCATACATTCCTAAAGCTTGGTTATTTAGCGCACCAAAAGACAAGCCGATCGGACGGTCATCTTCATAGGTGTAGAGCATAAAACCGGCATCGCTGCGCGCAGCAGTGCGTGCCTGACGCGTTTGCTTCATCACCGCTGTTTCTTGGGTCTTTTCGCCACTCTTTACGTACACCCGTTTCTTTTGCGAAGTGTATCCACTTTTACGGAACTCGACGATGTAGGCGTTTGGCGACAATCCGTTGATCATCAAAGGCGTCACGCCGCGGTAGGTGCCTTCAATGAAGACCTCTGCGCCTGAAGGTTCAGAATACAATGAAACCGTACCTCCGAGCACGAGTAAGTTTGCGTTCACCTCGGCCGTATTGCCCGCCTCAACATAGGTCCAACCCTTGGCCGCCTCGTAGCCTGCTTTCTTGAGCTCATAATTGTAGCTCGCAGGCGTGAGATCAGATATAGTCAATGGCGTTGTTCCTTTGTACGCCCCGTCAACGTAGACCTCAGTACCGGGCACATTGCTGGTGAAACTCAAGCTGCCGTTTGAGCTCAGCGTTTCGTTCAATTCAACGGTTTCACCTTCGCGCACTTCAACCTGGCGCTTCATGGCGCCAAAACCCGCTTTACGGAGTTCGAGTTCGTAGGTACCGATCAACAAATCGCGCACAATTTGGGGTGTGTTGCCGTAGTTTTTACCGTTCAAGTAAATCTCTGCATCGAGCGGTGTTGACTGTATTTTCAGCACACTCAGGATAGGCGTTGGTTCGAGTTTAATCGATTCTTTATCGCCTGACTTCAATGAAAGTTGACGTGTCGCCGTTTTATGCGACGCTTTGCGCACCTCAATCTGATATACCCCGGGTGATAGTCGGCCATTCCATGTCCCCAAGCCCTTGCGTGCCCCGTTTAGGAACACCTCTTCATTGGACTCAGCCGTGATTGTCAAATCAGCAAAATTGGGCTTCATCGCAACCTCAACATTTTGCGTTTCACCCGCCAAAACCGTGACTTTTTGTGTTTTAGTTTCGTACCAAGGATGCGACAAGGTGAGTGTGTGTTCACCCGTTGGCAAGTCAGGAATGGTAGCGGGGGTTGTTTTGTTCATCCGCATGCCGTTAATCAAAATCTCAGCTGCACCTTCGGGTGTTGAGGTGATGAACAGCGCCCCGAAATTGGGCTTGAGTACAACATCTAAGCGAACCTTTTCGCCCGCTTTTAACTCGAAGATGCCCGCTTCGGGCAGGTACAAATTCGATTCGACACGCCACTCATAGCGGCCTTCAGGCTTGTCAGAGGCGAAAGGAGTTTTGCCGACGGGCTCATTGTTCAGGTAAACATCTGCACCGGGAGGGTCAGACTCGATGACCACGAATTCACTCAAGATTTGACGCTCGCGAATGACGGTTTCAACCACGCCGTGTACGAGCTTCATTTCGTATACGGCACCTGAGGTAATGGCAACGGGGTATGCATAGTTTCGCAACACGCCCAATCGCGGGTGCCGAATGGTAATGGTGCGCGCCCCTGCGGGGATGTAAACCCACCACTCGCCTTCTTTTTGTTCAGCCTTGACAATACCGAGTGATCCGCCTTCAAAGATGAAGCCATCCTGAACAGTTACCACTTTAATCAATGCTGTTAATTCGCCATTGGCATCGCGCACCGGAGCCAAAGTCCGTGCAGTCATGTCGTTGGGCAAGGCCACAAAACCACTTACATCGAGATCCTGACATCCGGCCGATGAGGCCGAAAACAAACCCGAGCAAGTAAAAAAGATGGCTACAATGCTAAAAATCTTCAAGTCCATAAATTCTTCCGTCTGGATCTTTTTCAGGTTGCCAAGTTCGCACGTGTATCGATGGCTCATTGCGCACACTGAAATCGATTAACAAGAACAAATACCCCTGATCGCCGTAGTTGTTAGACCGGTAATTTTGTTTGATTTGGATACCGAACAAGTTCGGATTGGCGTTGCTTTTGCGCAGGGTATTGTCTTCAAATTCGATGTTGACAAAGTCTTTGCTTCGGAACACGTGGTCGAGGCGTTGCATGTACTCCCGTTTGGTGAAGCGGTTGTACTGAACGATTTGATTGTCGGCGAATAGGTTTTCAGCTGGACGTCCGTCAATTTCTTGTTTTTTCTTCAAGACCGTTCCTGTAATGATGACCGCATTGTCATCAAACACCGCTTCGAGGTAATCGAGTCTTTTCAGGGCAAAAGCTGTTTTATACTGCTCGAGAAAATCGACGAGGACGAACTTTTCTTCTTCAGACCATGCCGGGTGATTGTAAATATCGGCTGTCGCGATCTCACCTAAGCCGAAGGCGACCGTAGTTACTTTTTGATCGGCATTGAAATGAAACACCACCTCTTCGACGAATGACTTGTTTCCACCTTGGAAGTCGAAGGTCATGTATTTTCCGCGGGCGATGAAGCGATCGTTGTTGCGGTACACTTCAAAGTTTCGATCATCGACGGGACGTGCCTTTCCGTAAAGCAGTAGTTTTTCGTAGACCTCGAATCCTTCTGGGGTAAACATACCGCGCACACTCTCCGCGTTGCGGGTTCGCGTCGCCGTTGCAATCGCATCAACTGCAGCTTTAAACGGTGCAGCGTCAACTTTCACCAACTCATGCGCGATGGGCCCGGTGTTCGTTGCTTGCGCTACATTTGGAATGCTTGGCGCTTCTGCTTTAACCGTAGGTTTGGATGCATCGGTAAACTTCACCTCTCTCGCTGCTTTGGTAAAGTAAGGCGGATCCATCAACCGATAGATTTCTTCGAGTTCTTTATCACCGAAGAGCTGTTCGGTGTATGCGTATTCGATTTTGAAATTGGTTTTTTCCCACGATTGGGCGTTATCGCCGTAGAAATCGACAAGTGTTCGTCCGTCTTTCACACTGTGCAGGCGCGACCAATCTGTACCAAACCAAAACGAGTAATCGAGATTGAGTACGGGGTTACCGCGGAAGGAGCAATTGAGCACAATTTCACGGTGGTTGTCTTCATCATTTAATGCGCTGAACGTGAATTGGATATCGTCGAGGATTCCACTGATCCGCTCGGTGATGTAGGCCTGCATGTAGGCGCTTCCTGCTGGACGTTCGGACAAAATACTTTTTGACTCGGGATGACTTCTTAGGAGAGCCAACGCCCAATTGTAGTAGCGCAAAGCATCGCTCAACCGCGACTTTTCTTCGTGTTCTTCGGCTACGGCGACGTAGTCGTAAACCTTTGCTTTGCGTTCATTGAACACCTTGCTTACATCTTCACGTTTAATGAAGCGCAGCACTTTGGCATCGGGCTCGTTACTTATAACAATGCGTTCAGTGTTCGTGAGTGCAGATTGGGAATAGGTGCTGATGATCCCTCGCACATTCTCTTCAAAGGCTGACTGGGTCGTGTTGCCAGAACGCACCTTTGTTTCGATAACCTCGTTTTCAAAGCTACTCGAAACACTAACAGAGATTTGGCTGATCAAGTCGGCCAACGCTTCATCATCGGCACGTTTGAGTGTATTGCCCGTTCCCTCACCCCAAAGGTAAATGTCGCGTTTGCTTTTTATTTCTTCAACCGATTGGGCTTGAGAAAATGTCACAGGAAAGAACAATAGCACGAGTGAGAGGCGAAGTAGATTCAAACCAGTCATCTAACTTAAGATTAAGGAACTGCAAAATTAGACATTTAAAACTAGATGCTCAAGCTTATAAAGTACAAACGGCTTACATGTCAGATTGGCTAAGTGGATATAATCTAATATTAATAGTACAAGAGTGAATGCTGTGCAACTAAGCTTAGCTTAATGTCAACAAGGCAGTGCTATTAAGAAATAATGAGGATATAAAAAATGCTACAAAAAACTCTTGATCAGTTAACCACGGATTGAACAGATTCGCACAGATTCTTTAAACCGAAAACATAGCATCCGTGTAAATCCCTTTAATCCGCGGTCAGATCAACCACGGATTGAACAGATTCGCATAGATTCTTTAAACCGAGAAGCATAACATCCGTGTAAATCCCTCTAATCCCAGGTTAATTCAACCACGGATTGAACAGATTCGCACAGATTCTTTAAACCGAGAAGCATAATATCCGTGTAAATCCCTTTAATCCGAGGTCAAACCAACCTCGGATTCACATTAAAGGGGAATTTGCGATTTAAATAAAAGGTCACCGGTGACCTTTTAATTACATTCAGTTGCGGTCTGGACAGCTAGACTTGAACGCGCGACCCTCCCGACGTGTCGGGATATTCGAACCAACAGAACGCTTTAAAGGGGAATTTGTGCTAAAATAAAAGGTCACCTTTGAGGGTGACCTTTTAATTACATTCAGTTGCGGTCTGGACAGCTAGACTTGAACTCGCGACCCTCCCGACGTGTCGGGATATTCGAACCAACTGAACGCTTTGAAGGGAATTTCGTGGTAAAATAAAAGGTCACCGGTGAGGGTGACCTTTTAATAACATTCAGTTGCGGTCTGGACAGCTAGGCTTGAACTCGCGACCCTCCCGACGTGTCGGGATATTCGAACCAACAGAACGCTTTAAAGGAAAATTTGTGCTAAAATAAAAGGTCACCTTTGAGGGTGACCTTTTAATTACATTCAGTTGCGGTCTGGACGAGACTTGAACTCGCGACCCCATGCGTGACAGGCATGTATTCTAACCAACTGAACTACCAGACCATAAATATGCGTTGGGTGGTGTAAGCCGAGATTTTAATTCTACCAACGCTACTTGCTTTGCTTCCAAAGCGGTGGCAAATGTACGCAAAACTGATTTAACTGTGCAAGCATTTTTACATGCTGATCTTAACTTTTTTTTAACTGCGAACTTTTCTGTCTGATTGTCAATCAATAAAGTTTTTGTCGTTTGATCAAATACTGCAGCAAAATCGGATTTACCCCACCAGCAATGTCAGCTTCGACAAAATCAATGCCGTATTGCCCACAGCGAATTTTCAAATCACCATAGAATTTGGCCATTTGTGTCAGGTAATTCTCGCGGATATCTGCGGGATTGGCTTTGACCTGCTGTCCTGTCTCGAGGTCAATGAACGTGTACGGACGGTTATCGAATTCGAAGTTGAGTTCGGTTTTCTTATCGACCACGTGAAAGAGAATCACCTCATGTTTGTTGTGACGGAGGTGTTGCAACGCCGCAAAAAGTGCATCACTCCGCTCGCCCATGTCGAACATGTCAGAGAAGATCACCACCAGCGATCGGCGGTGCACTTGCTCAGCGATGGCATGCAATGCCTCCACGGCGAGTGTGCGTTGCTGTTGCTTCTCCCCTGCTGTATTCAGCAACTCCTCGAGTTGAGCGTACAAATAGCGATGATGTTGAGCATTGGAGCGCGTTTGCGTGTGCAAATCTAAGGTGTCAGCGAAAAAACTCACTCCCACCGCATCGCGTTGCTTCTTGAACAATTCAAGTAACGCGGCGGCAGCATAAACGCTGAATTTCAGCTTATTGAATGCATCACTTTCCACCGAAACTGGCCCGGGGTAATACATCGATGAGCTGTGATCGATCACCAACTGACAACGTAAATTGGTTTCTTCTTCGTAGCGCTTGGTGAAAAGCTTCTCGGTTCGCGCGTAGAGCTTCCAATCGATGTGCCGCGTTGACTCGCCCGTGTTGTACAGGCGATGCTCAGCAAATTCAACCGAGAAGCCATGAAACGGACTTTTATGCAGGCCCGTAATGAATCCTTCAACGGCTTGCTTGGCAAGAAATTCAAGTCGGCTCAATTGCTGAAACGACTTTCGATCAATGTTGATGGCCATACTTTTTTTTTCTTCGGCCTAAACGGCCGGATGGATTACGTGCTTAAAGGTAGTGTTTGTTCAGCGATCACGGTGAATCAATTGCTCCCCCATCCGGCCGTTCAGGCCGAAAAAAGGTAAAAAAAATCCCCGTCATCAAGATGACAGGGATTTTTATACGTTGCGATGCTCGCTTAGAGCATATTGTCCAATTTCTCGGTTAACACGTTTTTCGGCACTGCCCCAACGCTTTTGTCAACCAATTCCCCGTTGCGGAGAAATATGATGGTTGGAATGTTTCGGATTCCGAATTTCATCGAGATATTCGGATTCTCGTCTACGTTCACTTTAGCGATCACGGCTTTATCGCCGTATTCGTTCGCCATTTCTTCTACGATCGGGGTAACCATGCGGCAAGGACCGCACCATTCTGCCCAAAAATCGATCATAACGGGCTTATCTGACCCAAGCGCGAGCTCTTCAAAGTTCGCATCTGTTAATTCTACAGCCATAATATTGGGGTTGCTTAAAACTTAGTTGTCAAAAGTACTCTTCTTATCTCACTGAACAAAATAAATACCATCTCTTTATTACCTGTCAATTTGACATCTAACGCGAGTTTTGGCAGCGAATTGCGTTGATCTGTCATCGTTCAACCTTGTATTTCACAGCATCCAAGCGGTCGAGGGCATCGAGCAACGACTTACCTAACTCCACGCGCGTTGTCTTTGAAGGCATCGAAATGGCAATGCCCGTATCTCGAATTTCTAAGGTCATGGGTGTGCTTCCTGGGTGTTGCGCAACCAATCCTTCCAAATCAGCAAGGAGGCGATCGTTCAAATCGTCGAGTTCAAAACTCAAGCGCAAAGCGCCTTTGAACTTCTCTTTGACCGAGCTCAACAGCTCGATGCTGCTGATTCGAAACTCGAGTTCAGCATTCGCTTCGCGTTTGAAACCACGCTCGCGCATGCTCCCTTTTACAAAAACGGTGTACCCGTCGTTCATGTATTCTCTGAACTTCACATAGTCTTCACCGAACATGAAAAAACGTTCTGAAGCGGTATAATCTTCCAAACTGAAGCTTCCGAAAGGCTTGCCGTTCTTGCCAACGCGATGTTCGCATCCGGTAATCATGCCTCCAAAAGCCATTTCTCGTCCGGCAATTTTTCTATCCTCGCTCAGCACGGCCAATCCGCCGGTGGTGCAAAAGTGCTCCATCTCAAACCGGAAATCATCTAAGGGGTGCCCTGAGATGTAAATGCCAACGACCTCCTTCTCACGGTTGAGTTTCTCCAAAATATTCCATTCCTCGGCGTCGGGAACAAAAGGTTCAGGGATGTCTTCGGTTTCAACATCTCCGAACAGGCTCACCTGCGATGAATTTTGGCCTTCTTGAAAGGCGTTGCCATAGCGAATGGCATTTTCGATCGTCGTTCGCCCTTTATCATCGGGTGCGAAATAGCGCGAACGGTTTATGCCTTCAAAGCAGTCAAACGCTCCACCGAGCGCCAAACTTTCAAACACCCGCTTGTTGCAGTCTTTCAAACTCACCTTGCGCGCAAAATCAAAGATGTTCTGGTAAGGCTCTTCTTGGCGGCATGCCACAATGCTGTTTACTGCCCCCTCGCCTACACCGCGCATCGCACCTAAACCGAAGCGGATGGCGCCAGCCTTATTCACTCTGAATTTATAGGCTGATTCGTTTACATCAGGTCCTAACACGGGGATCCCCATGCGGCGACACTCTTCCATAAAGAAGGTTACCTGCTTGATGTCGTTCATGTTGTTTGACAACACCGATGCCATGTACTCAGCCGGGTAGTTCGCCTTCAAAAACGCGGTTTGGTAGGCGACCCATGCGTAACAGGTCGAGTGCGACTTGTTAAATGCATAGCTCGCAAAGGCTTCCCAATCTTTCCATACTTTCTCAAGTACTGTGGCATCGTGGCCGTTTGCTGCCCCTTGCGACAAAAACTGGGGTTTGAGCTTCGCGAGCAGTTCAGCGTTTTTCTTACCCATTGCTTTACGCAAGGTATCGGCTTCACCTTTTGTAAACGAGGCGAGCTTTTGTGAGAGCAACATCACTTGCTCTTGGTACACGGTGATGCCGTAGGTTTCTTCCAAGTACTCGCGCATGACCTCAATGTCATACGTGATGGGCTCAGTACCGTGCTTACGTTTGATGAATGAAGGGATGTATTCAAGCGGGCCCGGACGATACAATGCGTTCATCGCAATCAAATCGGCAAACACCGTTGGCTTTAATTCTTTGAGATACTTCTGCATCCCCGCCGATTCATATTGGAATATCCCGACTGTTTCACCGCGTTGAAATAAAGCATAGGTGGCCTTGTCATCTAATGGAAACTCATCGGCATCGAGCTGAATCTTATGTCGCTCCGCGATGTTCTTCACGGCGTCTTTGATCAGAGTCAAGGTTTTCAAACCAAGAAAGTCCATCTTCAACAAGCCTGCCTCTTCAGCTACAGCGTTATCGAATTGGGTGCATGCCATATCGCTGTCTTTCGCGGTTGCGATGGGCACAAAATTGGTGATGTCATCTGGGGTGATGATCACGCCGCACGCATGGATACCTGTATTTCGGACTGAGCCTTCGAGTTCTCGCGCGGTATTGATGGTGCGCGATTCAAGGTCGTTTCCATTCGCGATGGATTTAAATTGGCTTGCGCGCTCGAGGTCTTCTTTGTTGTTTTTAAGCTGGTCGCTGAGTGCCTTGCCCTCGAGCTTGAAGAGTTTACCGAGGCTGATATCTGGCATCAACTTAGCCAAGCGATCAGCATCAGGCAACGGGAGCTCCATTACACGTGCAGTATCGCGCAACGATGATTTAGCGGCCATTGTGCCATAGGTAATGATTTGGGCAACCTGATTTGAACCGTACTTATTAATGACATAATCGATGACACTTTGGCGTCCTTCGTCATCAAAGTCGATATCGATATCGGGCATGCTCACCCGTTCAGGATTCAAGAAACGTTCGAAGAGCAAATCGTACTTAATCGGGTCAACGTTGGTGATTCCTACGCAATACGCTACTGCAGAACCAGCAGCCGAACCACGACCAGGGCCAACAGAAACTCCCATGTCACGCGCTGCACGGGTAAAATCTTGAACAATCAAAAAGTAGCCTGGATACCCGGTATTGGCAATGGTTGCTAGCTCAAAATCGAGGCGTTCTCGAATGTCATTTGTAATTGTTCCGTACCGTTTTTCAGCCCCAACGTAGGTCAAATGGCGGAGGTAGTTATTCTCGCCTCGCTTGCCGCCGTCTTCATCATCTTTCGGATCAACAAATTCAGCGGGGATATCAAACTTCGGCAGCAAGACTTCACGTGCCAAGGTGTAGCGTTCAATTTTGGCCGCAATTTCTGCTGTGGTTAAAATGGCTTCGGGTAAATCGGCAAACTTCGCCTTCATTTCATCGGGCGACTTCACATAAAATTCATCGTTGGGAAAACCGAAGCGGTATTCTCGGCCGCGCTTGCCAATGTACATTTTAGGCTTGCTCACATTCTCTGCATCTTTTACACAGAGCAGAATGTCGTGCGCGGCAGCCTGACTTTTTCGGGTATAATAAGTGTTGTTCGATGCGAAATACTTCACGTTGTGTTTTGCGCAAAAGCGCAAAAGGGTCTCATTCACCACCTCCTCCTCGGGCAATCCATGGCGATTGAGCTCCGCGTAAAAATCATCGCCGAACTGTTCTTTGTACCACACAAATGCCTCTTCGGCTTGTTGTTCGCCAACATTCAATAAGGTATAGGGCACTTCGCCCCACAGGCCGCCTGTGGTAACAATCAGATCACTTTTGTACTGGACTAACAGGTCTTTATCAATGCGTGGGAGGTAATAAAATCCTGCAGTGTAAGCCAATGATGCTAACTTGGCCAGGTTGTGGTAACCCACTTTGTTCTTTGCGAGGACTACGGTTTGAAATCCATCATCTTTCATCGACCGATCGGCATGATCGCGACAGAGGTTAAACTCGCAGCCCACAATGGGAGTAATATCAGCTTTCAGCGCGGCTTTAACGAAGTTAAATGCCGACATCATATTGCCGTGGTCGGTGATTGCAATGGCGGGCATGCCCATGCTTTTTGCTGTTTGCACCAACTCATCAACTTCAGATACGGCCTGCAATACTGAGAACTGTGAATGGCAGTGCAAGTGAACAAAGGACGCATCCTTCAATGCCCCCAAGTCTTGCGGTGTTTGCTTGTCAAGTGCAGGTTGAGCAACTTGCGTGGGTGCATCCGCCGATAGGCGCAAATCTTCAAAGTTAGCGGCCTCGAGCGACGGAGCCTCGTAGTTTATGGCTTGCGCAGGTGGGAAGCCCTCGCGACGAATCACACCCCGTTGAACGAGTGCGAAAAAGCACTTTGCCGTGGCATCGACGTCATAAGCCGCATCGTGCGCCTCTTGAACCGGCGAACCAAACAGCTTCATGTGGAGTTCGGTCAAATTGGGCCACTTGAACTTGCCTCCTTTTCCGCCGGGAATTGCACAAAATTCGGTCGATTCATCTTTCGAATCAATGACTGCTTTGGTGGTCAATAATTTCTCATCGTGCCCGGCACGAATAAATTCAGCTCCAAGCACGCTTACATCGAAGCTTACGTTGTGCCCCATGACATAGGTCGCACGCTCGAGGTCGGCTGTAAAGGCTGCTATAACGGCTGACAAGGGCACGCCATCGCGTTGTGCGCGTTCGGTAGAAATGCCATGAATTTTCGTTGCGTTATAGGGAATGGTGTAACCATCAGGCTGCACAATGAGGTTGCCGCGGTTGACGAGTTGACCCTCAGGGGTGTGCAACTGCCAAGCCAGTTGAACCACGCGCGGCCAGTTATCAGAATCAGTTAACGGGGCATTGTAATCGCGGGGCAATCCCGTTGTTTCGGTATCAAAAATGAGAATCATGGGGGTGCATTAGGCAGTCAAAGTTAACCAACACACGCAGGCAATCAACGTGCTGTTGGCCTGCGATATCCACAATTCGAAAACGACGCGAACACGTGTGGCAATCAACGTTTGCGCTGCGCAGTGCGGCCGAACATGTAAATCTTTTTTCGGCCTAAACGGCCGGATGGGTGCTGACCAGAAAACGCGATTAGTAAATGCGAACGTCGGTGATGGCCTCTTCTCCGAGGTGTTCATTGATGAGGGTAATGATGCGCTGCTTGGCGTATGAAAACTCTTCTTTCATTACGCCGCTATCGATGGTAACCGACAATACTTTTCCGCGCAGCGTTACGTCGCGGGTCTTTTTCTCGACCACGGGCCCCATAACTTGGTTCCAGGCCGCTTCGACATCGAGTTCCTTCATCTTGCCTTCCAAGCGATACACCTTCAACATGTCAGAGATGACCTGCCCGAGACTTTGCTCATTACTCTTTCGTGCCATGGTTCAGGGGTTCTAAATCAACCGATTGGACTTGTCCGCGATCGACGTGAAAGATACGCAACTCTGCACCAATGTCACGGAACATTTTCGGAATTCGTTCTTCGCTGGTGTCGGTAATGAAGATTTGACCAAAGCGATGCTGGTTCACTAAAGCCATAAGCGCTGCCACGCGTTTATCGTCGATTTTATCGAAAATATCGTCGAGTAAGAGCACCGGCTTCACCCCTGTTGCACGCTCAACGAACTCAAATTGAGCCAATTTTAATGCAATGAGATAGGTCTTTTGTTGACCTTGTGAGCCGAATCTCCGAATCGGATTTCCGTCGATCAAGAAGTCGAGATCGTCTTTGTGAATTCCTTGCGTTGTTCTGCGCGCCGCGCGATCAGCCGATCTTGAAGCTTGCAGTAAGCGAAATAAGCTGTTGTCATCGAGTTCAGTTAGGTACTTCAGGCTAACCGATTCAGCGCCCGGGGCAATTTCGTGGTAGAGGCTATTAAAACCCGGAATGAAGTCATTCACAAATTTGACCCGTTCAGCATGAATAAACGTTCCGTGTTGAATGAGTTGTTCGTCCCACACCAAAAGCATGTCTTCATCGTAGGTGTTGTTTTCAGCGAAATAGCGCAAGAGGTTATTGCGTTGCACCATTGCGCGGTTGTAAGCCATGAGTTTATCGAGGTACTCGCGGTTGTATTGCGAGATAATGGCATCCATAAACTTGCGGCGAACTTCACTGCCCTCTTTAATTAAATCGATGTCATTTGGGGTGAGCATCACTGCCGGATACTTGCCAATGTGATCAGCCAAGCGACTGTATTCCTTATCGTTGCGTTTAAACTGTTTCTTGATGCCCGTTTTCACGCCACAGCTCAACTTGTCAAGTTCGCCCTGTTTTTCGAACGAACCCTGAACCAAAAAGAAGCCTTCTTCGTATCGTATGTTCTGTTGATCGAGCGGATTGAAATAACTTTTACAAAAAGAGAGGTAGTGAATCGCATCGAGAACTGTAGTTTTACCTGACCCATTGTCTCCAACTAAGCAATTGGCTCCTGAACAGAACTCGAGTTCTGCGTCGGCATAGTTGCGAAAGTTGACAATTGACAGGTGTTTTAAGATCACAGCGACCGATTTATTCTCCCTGCAAAGGTAGCATAGATGAAGAGAAGGATGACAACGCTCGAGGTAACATAAAAATAACTATTTTTGCCCCCGTTAATAACCAAACCATGGCCAAAAAGAAAGACCAGGAAGAAATCATTGTTGATGTTAGTCAAGTTTACAGCCGCACAGAGGTGTTCATTGACCGCAACAGAAAAATCTTAACCATTGCCTTGATCGCCGTTATTGGTGTGATCGCATTGGGCGCCGGTTACTACTACCTCATCGCAAAGCCGAAAGAGCAAGCAGCAGCAGCCGACATTTGGAAGGCTGAGCAATACTTCGAAATCGATTCAATCGACTTGGCGTTGTATGGAGATGGCCTTTACCCCGGTTTAGAAGATGTAGTAAACAAGCACAGTGGCACCAAAGCAGCAGCACGTGGCAACTACGCCTTGGCGGTAATTGCCCGCGACCGTGGTGAATTCGAAGACGCGCTGAACTACTTTGAAAAGGTAGATTTGAGCGACGACGTCGTAAGTGTATTGGCGATTGCAGGTATTGGCGACTGCCAAGTTGAATTGGGCAATGTAGCTGAGGCAGCAAAAACCTTTGAGCGCGCCGTGTCTCGTTCGAAAGGCAGCAAAGGCGAAAATCTACTAGCGCCCACCATGCACTTTAAAGCAGGCATCGTTTACCTCGAGCTCAATGAGCGCGAAAAAGCGGCAAAGCACTTTGAACAAATCGTAAAGAACTACCCTGAATCGCAAAACTTTGCGGTAGCGCAGCGTTACGCAGCCTACTTGGGTCACAAATAATATTCGAATGGCGACGGCAGAAACCAATCTTTCGTCGTTTGATTCATCAACACTTCCCGATGCCGCAACCATGCGCATCGGGATTGTTGTTTCTGAATGGAACGATGACATCACCGGCAACCTTTTAAAAGGTGCGCTCGACGTACTTAAACAGGCAGGCCTCCCCGAAGATAACTTGCGTGTGGTTCACGTCCCAGGCAGTTATGAATTACCGCTCGGTGCTGCTTGGCTGCTCGAAAATTCACGCATGCACGGCGTGATCGCGCTTGGCAGTGTGATTCGCGGTGAAACGGCGCACTTTGATTTTGTTTGCCAAGCTGTGGCGCAAGGGGTCAAAGATGTCTCCCTCAAATTCATGCGGCCTGTTATATTTGGTGTACTCACCGATGACAACCGCCAACAAAGCATCGATCGATCAGGCGGAAAGCACGGCAACAAAGGCATTGAAGCTGCTGTCGCTTGTTTGAAAATGGTGCAGATCAACCGTTCCCTTACCGCCTCTTGGGGCTTGTCGATCGGATCGTAATTCGCCATGTGCGGAATTGCCGGCGTATATGCTTCTGCTACCCCGCTTCAAATCACTGAAGCGGAACTCGAACGTGCGGCTGAGCGTTTAAATCACCGCGGCCCTGATCATGCCAGTATTCTTATTGAACCGCAGTTCGCGTTAATCCATACACGGCTCGCGATTGTTGACCTTGATCCACGATCGAACCAGCCCTTTTGGTCGCCTTGCCGGCGCTATGTCCTGGTGTTCAATGGCGAAATCTACAATTACAAAGCGCTTCGCGCTGAGTTGCTCGTGACCGATCCTGACCTCACCTTTGCAACGGAAGGCGACACCGAAGTGTTGCTGCATTTGATGCGGATTCACGGCGTGGCTGGATTACCAAAACTCAATGGGTGCTTCGCGTTTGCATTCATTGACACCCATACCAATCAGCTCACTTTGGTGCGTGACCGCATGGGGATCAATCCGTTGTGGATTGAGCACTTGCCCAACAACCACATCCAATTTGCAAGCGAACGTAAAGCTTTACCCAGTCAGCCCGCGCGGGCATTGAATGAAAATGCCCTGCATGATTTCCTTCGGCTGACCTATATACCCGGCCCCGAAAGTGCCCAACAAGGGGTGCAAAAGGTAAAGCCTGGGCATTACGTCACCTTCCCAGGTACGGGTGAGCAAGTGTGCTGGTACGACCTCAAGTTGACCTTTGGAAAGCCCCACGAAGCACCAAGCATCGGGCTTTTGCGCACAGCATTGCGTGAAGCCGTTGTGGAGCGCTTCGAAGCAGATGTTGCGGTAGGTACCTTCCTCAGTGGTGGATTGGACTCTTCGATCGTGTCAGCCCTCGCTGCTGAGCATCAGCCCAATTTATCGACGTTTAGCGTGGGCTTTAAAGCCTTCGGTTATCTTGATGAAAGTGGGTATGCGCTAGGTATGGCCAAACACATCAACAGTCGGCATACTGCATTTGAAATGACCGCTGATGATTTGGTAATACACGCTGAACGTTTCTTGGCGCATCTTGATGAGCCCTTTGCCGACGCGTCTTCTATCGCTGTTTCATTTCTTGCTGAAAACACGCGCGCACAAGTGAAAGTTGTCTTAAGCGGCGATGGCGCTGACGAACTGTTTGGAGGATACCGCAAACACCGCGGACACGCCCTGGCTGTTCATAGCTTAGGAAAACTAGGTTCATTGCTGCATCCGCTCGTTAGAGCGAAACAAAAAAGTGAAGCCTTCTCACGTGAGAATGCCGCATCAGACCGAAAAAGGCAGCTTATTCGCTTTGTTGAAGCAGCTCGACTTAATGCTGCTGAACGCTATCAATATTGGTGTCAGTTTACCCCCGACCAGCTTATTGAAGAGGCCCTGGGCATTCGGTTGGCGCAACCAAAATTGCATGTATTTACGCGCGACGAGCTGCAAGAAGTGTTGCTGTATGACCAGCTTCAGGTGTTACCGTATGACATGCTGACCAAAGTTGATTTGATGAGCATGCGCTACAACTTGGAGGTGCGGGTTCCCTTTCTCGATCCGCGGGTGATTGCGGTGGCCAATGCGCTCCCGGCGAACGCAAAATACACCCACAAAAACGGAAAGATAATTTTACACCGTGCCTTCGGAAACCTATTGCCACCAGCGATTCTAGCGCGTCGCAAGCAAGGATTTGAAATCCCGTTGGAGTGGTTGTTGCGCGAAGGAATTCGGCACCGTGTTGAAGCCTTGCGCACGACTCATTTTGGCGAATTGGCCATTGATAACAAACGTTTAAACCACAGCATCGATCGCTTCTTGCAAGGTGACAATCGCTTAACCACCTTGCTCTGGAGTGTTGTTGTACTTGCTGCATGGTTGAATCAGCACGATTGATTTTTCTTCTTTCCTTTGTAGCCCATGAATCAACTTCTTGCGCCCCTCCTCGATCGTCCGCTCCGCAATGTCATGTTGATCGCCTTTGCGTTGCGCTTGTTGGCCGTGTTCACAGCGCCCGGCTATCTCATGCACGATGATCATTTTTTGGTTGTTGAAGCCGCTGCAAGTTGGGCCGACGGTGAAGATTACGACAACTGGTTGCCATGGAACCAAAAGGGAGAAAAAGTGGTTCACCCGGCGAATTTTGCCTACGTCGGCACGCAGTACGTTGTGTTTGAAGCCTTGAACGCCCTCGGGTTCGAAGATCCCCAAATGAAGATGTTGGTTGTTCGTTTTCTGCACGGCTTGTACAGTTTGCTCATCGTTTTCTTCGCTTTCAAGATCACGCAAAAACTGAGCAACGATCGAAACGCGCTGCTCGTGGGTTTGTTTTTGGCAGCCGCGGCGATCATGCCTAATTTTTCCGTGCGGCAATTGGTTGAATTCATCTGCATTCCTCCCCTTTTATGGGCCACCTGGGTTTTGGTTAAGCACCAAGCAAACTTGCGTTGGCAACACTTTGTTTGGGCGGGTTTAGGTATCGGTCTGGCGACCGGATTTCGTTTCCAGTGCGGCATGTTCGGAATCGGCTTTGGGCTTGCACTCCTTTTCAAACGGCAGTTTTTGGGTGCCATGCTCTTAGGGATGGTGTCGCTCATGGCATTTGCGATTGCTCAAATTCAAGATTACTTTATTTGGGGAGAGCCTTTTACCCAGCTTCGCGCGTACATTTCTTACAATGACACGCATGCAGGCAACTATCCGAACGGACCGTGGTACATGTATTTGCTCACACTGGCCGGATTTCTTGTGCCGCCTTTGAGCGTTTTCTTGCTGTTTGGTTTTTTTGCCTCGGTTCGAAAACATTTGCTCGTTGCCTTACCTGCTTTGGTTTTCCTTGTGTTTCACAGTGTTTTCCCGAATAAGCAAGAACGGTTCATCTTCCCTGTGATCCCTTACATCGCCATATTGGGTGTGATTGGTTGGTCTGCGTGGATGCAGCGTTCGGCCTTTTGGCAAGCACGCACCAAACTATGGCGCACCTTGCTTGCCATATTTTTAGTGCTCAACACGGCCGGATTGCTGGTCTTAACCTTCACCTATGGCAAGCGATCGCGCGTTGAAAGCATGAGTTACTTGTACAGGCAAGGTGACCTTGAGAACTTCATGACCGTGTTTCTTGAAAGTGCATCGATGCCACCCCTTTTTTACACCGGTTCGTGGGAAGCGAATTATTGGTTTCAACCCGGACAAACCAAAGCCGACATTCAGCACAGCGACATTTGCCGCATGGCTGACCGACGTACGATTCCCAACTACATCTTGTTTTATGGTGATCGCGGTTTAGATGAGCACGTCGCGCTTTTTAACGCTGAGTGGGGCGGCATCGATTACGCAACCACGATTGAGCCCGGATTCCTTGATCGCGTGTTGCACCGATTGAATCCGAACAACAACAAACTCGAAACGGTTCACATCTACCGTGCTTATCCGGAGCGCATCTGCCCGTAGGGCTAAACCAACAAAGCGCTTAAAAGCGTATTTTTACGGCTTTCAAAAAAGAATGATGAGAACGATCTTGACTTTCGTGGGGCTTTTATTGGTTTCATATTTTCCGACTTACGCGCAAAGTGGGTATTGGCAACAACGTGCTGAATACACCATGAACATTGACGTAAACGTTGAAACCTATCAGTATTCAGGGCAGCAAAAGCTGGTGTACACCAATAATTCACCCGATGCGCTCAATCGCGTATTCTACCACTTGTATTTCAATGCTTTTCAGCCAGGAAGTATGATGGATGTGCGTTCACGCACCATTGTTGATCCGGATCCACGTGTTGGCGATCGCATTTCAAAACTTACACCCGAAGAGCAAGGTTGGATGCGCATCAAAAGCCTGACCATGAATGGCAAGCCCGTGCGCTATACGACGGTTGGCACCATCCTCGAGGTTGATTTAGACGCCGCGATTCTGCCGGGGAAAAAAGTGACCTTCGAAATGACATGGGATGCCCAGGTTCCTTTGCAGGTGCGCCGTTCAGGACGGAGCAGCAGTGAGGGCATTGAGTTTTCGATGGCCCAATGGTATCCGAAAATGTGCGAATACGATTTAGAAGGATGGCACGCGAATCCGTACGTAGGTCGTGAATTCCATGGCGTATGGGGCGATTTTAAAATCAACATCACGATCGATGAGCGCTACCTTATTGGTGCCACGGGCGAATTATCAAATGCCGAAGAAATTGGTTTCGGTTATGGCAGCGACAAAGCTAAACCCAAACCGGTAAACGGCAAACTAACTTGGAAATGGGAAGCAAAGAACGTTCACGATTTCGTGTGGGCCGCTGATCCAGACTACAAACACATTACAACCCAAGTCCCGAACGGGCCGATTTTGCGCATGATTTACCAGCCGAATCCGGATTTTGATCAGAATTGGCAAGAACTCGGCGGCTACATGGCCAAAGCCCTCACCTTTATGAGTGAGCGCTACGGAAAGTATCCCTATCCCGTATATAGCTTCATTCAAGGCGGTGACGGTGGCATGGAGTACCCCATGGCAACCTTGATCACAGGGCATCGCTCACTTCGAAGCTTAGTCGGTGTATCGGTGCACGAATTGGCGCACAACTGGTACCAAGGCGTATTGGCAACCAACGAAGCTTTGTATGAATGGATGGATGAAGGCTTTACCTCGTACATATCGAGTGAAACCATGGCTCACTTGTTCGTTGACCCGCTGCGCAAGCCGCACCAACAAGCCTACCAAGGGTACTTGGCTTTGGCGCGCGACGGAAAAGAAAATGCATTGATTACCCACGCCGACCACTACACCACGAACACAGCCTACGGCACAGCGGCATACAGCAAGGGTGAAACCCTATTGGCGCAACTCGGCTATATCATCGGTGAAGATGTGCGCGATCGCGGCTTGTTGCGTTATTACGAAGCGTGGAAATTCAAGCATCCAACTTCGACAGATTTCAAGCGGTCAATGGAAAAAGAAAGTGGCTTTGAGCTCGATTGGTACTTCGAGTACTTTGAGCGAAGCACACATACCATTGATTATGCAATCAGCGAGGTCATCGGAAACAGCCAAGGCATCACGCTCACCCTTGAGCGCATTGGCATTATGCCCATGCCTGTTGATTTGGTCATTACTTTCCGCGACGGTTCACAGCACATGTACAACTTGCCCTTGGAGATGATGCGCAGCAGTAAGGCAGCGCCTGTTGGATTCGAGTCGAACTACGTCGTATTGCAAGATTGGCCATGGACGCATCCAACACGCACTCTCGAATTGGAAATCAACATCAACGACGTCGAGTCGATTGAAATTGATCCTGCGCGAGGCATGGCCGACCTTGACCGCAGCAACAACCGCGTTGACATTGAGCCCAACACTTTATTCTACTTCAAAAATTAACATGCTGCACAAGAACTTAATCCTGCATGCAGATCGGCGTTTTGACTTCGTCTTCAAGTTTGTACTGAGCACTGTTATTTTGGTATTCCTCGGGCAGTTGAAGCTCGATTGGTCGCTGGCCGTGCCTTTAACGTTTCAATCGTTGTTGGTTGTGCTGCTGCCACTCATTTTCGGCTGGGCACCCGGTGCGTTGAGTGTTTTGGCCTATTTGGTTTTGGGCGGATTGGGGGCTCCTATATTCGCAGGCGGTGCATCAGGTTGGGAGATTTTCACCCAAGACTCGGGCGGTTTCTTGATCGCATTTCTCTTTGTAGCGAATTTGGCAGGATTCTTCGGGCAGTTCACCTATAAAATGGAAACGATGGCCTTGGTGTTGATCTTAACCTTGGGTCAGTTGCTCATCTTACTTGCGGGTTTATACTGGATGGAAGGTGTGCGGCAAGAAGATTTCGACTATGGCGTACAATTGGAAGTGTTTCTGCCCGCCTTGTTGATGAAAAGCGTGATGGGCATGGTGGTGTACATCATTTTGAAGCGCGCACTTGAACGGCGCTCAATGTCACCGAAAATCTGAAAAGCATACCTTTGACCAAATCTTGTTTGCATGAAATTTAACCTCCTCCCCCTTGCTGTTTTATTCGCTGTTCTCACTACAAACTGCGGTGATCAACCATCCGAGCGCAGCGAGAAAAGCCAAGAAAAAATTGCTGAAATGAAACTTGTTCGCGACCACCACTCGTTTGCACGCCCCAACGAAGCCCGTGTAAATCATTTGAATTGGACAGCTACAGTTGACTTTGCCACGCGCACGATCAACGGCATTGCGTCGTACAGCATTGAGCAGTTTGAAGGCGCGAAGGAGATCGTGTTCGACATCAATCAACTCACCATTCACAAGGTTTCAACCAACGACGGCGGCGATGTTGCCTTTGAGGTGGGACCTGCAGCTGAATTCTTGGGTCAGCCTTTGGTGATTCCCATTACGCCGCAAACCGAAAAGGTTGTGATCGAATATACCACCTCGCCAGATGCGGAGGCTTTGCTTTGGGTTGAAGGTGAAACACCGTTTTTGTTCACCCAGTCGCAGGCGATTCTGGCCCGTACCTGGATTCCTTGCCAAGACTCTCCGGGTATTCGATTCACCTACGATGCGGATGTTACCGTACCTGCCGGAAGTTTAGCCTTGATGAGCGCGACCAATCCGACGGCGAAATCGGCTGACGGGAAGTACAGCTTCAGCATGAACAAGCCGATTCCTGCATACCTGATGGCGCTCGCGGCTGGCGACATTGCATACCGCGAAGTCGGTGCACGCACTGCCGTTTATGCCACACCTGATTTGATCGACGCAGCAGCTTGGGAATTTGCTGAAATGGAAGAAATGCTCGTGGCCGCCGAAGGGCTTTATGGCGCCTACGCATGGGATCGCTACGACTTATTGATCTTGCCCGCTGCCTTTCCTTTTGGAGGCATGGAAAATCCGATGTTGACGTTTGCAACGCCGACAATTATCGCGGGTGATCGGTCGTTGACGGCACTCGTTGCGCATGAATTGGCGCACTCATGGTCAGGTAACTTAGTAACCAACGCCACCTGGAACGATTTCTGGCTCAATGAAGGTTTCACCGTGTACTTTGAAAACCGCATCATGGAGGCCGTTTACGGACGTGAGATCTCTGAAATGCTTTCGTTGCTCAGCTACCAAGGCCTGCGCGATGAAGTCACCGAGATCATGGATCGCAATCCGAACGATACCCACTTGAAACTGCACCTGGAAGGACGAAACCCCGACGATGGCATGTCGGCCATTGCTTATGACAAAGGCTACTTCTTTTTGCGCTTGATCGAAGAAACTGTAGGCCGACCAGCCTTTGATGCCTTCTTGAAGACCTACTTCGCTGAGCATGCGTTCACGGTCATGGATACCGAACGCTTCATTGATTATTTGAAGGCGAAATTGCTTACGGAAGAGCAGGTTGCGACCGTGAATATCGATGCCTGGGTTTACGGACCTGGTCTCCCTGATAATTGCCCTGTAATTGTGTCAGACCGACTCAACGCGGTTGATGAGGCCCTACAGCAATGGCTCGATGGAGAGCTTGCAACCAAATCGTTGCCTTGGGGGAACTGGGTATATCAAGAGCGTTTCCGCTTCTTGACGAACATTCCAGCAGGCATTGGTGCGCCGCGCTTGCAAGAGCTCGATGATGCGTTTGCCATTTCTGAAACTGGTAACAATGAGGTACTCTTTGCTTGGTTAGAGCAATCCGTAAAAAATCAATACACGCCTGCGTATGGCGTGCTTGAAGATTTCTTGGTTGAAGTTGGACGTCGGAAGTTCAATTACCCCTTGTACAAGGCGCTCAAAGCAAGCGGGCAACAGCAACTCGCCCTCGATATTTACAAAAAAGCACGTGCTGGCTACCACGCCGTGGCGGTGAACTCAATTGACGAACTGCTTAATGAAATGTAAACACCTCAGACGGTAAATTCTGCAATGAGGTGTTGTTTTTCTTTGGGAACGAAAAAGCAATTGCGAATTCCGTTGTCGGTCGTTCGTTGAATGCTCTCAACGCGCACCAATTTATTCGGAGCTTCATTGTAGAAGGCGTAATCAAGCGGAGCAAAAATTTGCTCCAGTTCGCCTTCATTCGCATTGAACAAGGTTTCACAGATCACAATGGGTCGGTACTTTCTGAGTGTTTCTTGTGCCGAACCTAAGATCAAATGTTCTGTTCCCTCCGTGTCGATCTTGATTAGATCAATGTGCTGAGGCTGGTGCAGCTTCGTGTACGCATCAAAAGTGATTGCTTTCACGGTGTTGGTTGAGAACTGTCCCGCATTGGTTTTGCTGCCCGCGTTCCCTTCGCCACCTAAGTTGTGTTTCACGTAAGTGTACTTCTTGCTTTGGTTCTCGTAGAATGTGATCTCACCAACCACATCGGCCAAGGCCAGATCTTCAACAAGGATGTTTTGGAAGCGGTTGATGTCGCAATTCGCTCGAAGGTAGTGAAGCGGTCCACGCGAAGGTTCAAAAGCAGTAATCTGGAGCTCAGGCCGAATCGATGCTGCGAGCAAACTGTAATAACCAATGTTGGCTCCTACATCATAGAAGCCATTAATCTTCGGCAAGAGTTTGACAAAAATCTTGGTGTACTCAAAGTTTTGATAGCCGCGCCAAAAGATGAGGTGCGTCACATAATTCGTTTGGTTGGTAAGCATGCTGAAGGGTTGTCCGCCCGTTGCATGCACCCGAAGCGCCCCTGACGGTGGCAACTCAAACGAGGTGCCGAGTATGCGATTCACATGACGATTCGCATTGCGAAGCAGCCAATTGATGTGCTTCGAATAAACGATTTGGTAGATGCTTTGCTTCATATTTGAAATTCGATAGCGTAGAAAAGTCTATAAATCTTTACGATTCAGTTAGATTATATCTCATTCAGGGCAGCAAAACTCAGCACAGTGACGTCAGAACGTTTTTGGATTTCGGTTCCTCCATGTACCAGAAAGCTTGTCACTTGCGGTTTGCCTTTACTGAAGTCACGTAAAACTTTGAAAAAATCTTGATGAATCGTTTTCGAAGATTTAATCTCTACAGCCAGCAGTGAATTATCGCGTTCAATGAGTAGGTCAATCTCGTTTCCAAGCGCATCACGCCAGAAATAAAATTGTTCGTGGGTACTGTAATTCCACGCATGTTTAATCTTCTCGAGAAGAATAAAATTCTCAAACAATTGCCCCTTGGCAAAGTGTAAATTCAACATTTCTGCCGAACGGATGCCCAATAAATAGGCTAACAACCCGGTGTCATAAAAATACACCTTAGGGGTCTTAATCAAACGCTTATTGAAATTGGAATGATAGGGCTTCAGTCGAAATGCAACAAACGACGCCTCCAATAAATTCATCCAAGAATCAATCGTTTTGTTGTCTAAGCCCAATTCATTACCCAAGCTGCTTTGGTTGTAGAGTTGCCCCGCCCGCCCCGCGAGTAAGCGCACAAACTTCTGAAATGTTTCTAAATTCTTGATGTTCTTAATCAAACGTACATCGCGTTCGATATATGTTCTCAGGTAATTCGCATAAAAATCGAAAGCATCAATAGCATTCACCCACTTCCGTGGAAATGAACCAAAAAGCAGGTATTCTTCCCAACTGGGAAAATTAAAATTACCCGACTTCAACTCATCAACCGAAAAGGGCAACAAATTAAAAAGCGCAACTCTACCTGCTAGTGACTGCGTTATTCGCTCCAAAAGCAAGAAATTTTGCGAACCTGTGATAATGTATTCGCCATTCTGCTTGCTCACGTCAGTCCTCACTTGCAGATACGAAAACAAGCCCGGTGCATATTGAATCTCGTCGAGAATTGCCCCTGAATTATAAGTTTCCAAAAAGCCTTTGGGATCTGACACGGCAAATTCACGCAATGAAAGATCTTCCAAATTCACATAGGTGTAGCCTGGAGCAATCATTTGCGACAAGGTGGTTTTACCCGATTGACGCGGACCGGTTATCGCAACGATGGGGTATTTATCGAGCGCCTCTCTAATTTTGGGTGCAATTTCTCGCGCAATGATCACAGTACATAATTTTTGTAAATTTAGGAATTGAATTCCTAATTATCAAAAACGCCACTTAAACCGGCGATTACGTAGGCGATCATTGCCCGCGCGTTAAACGACGCGCCGTCAAGGCCAACCCACACAGTGCAACATTTGCCCAGCCCAAAACACCGCTCTGTTCAAGCCAACGCGAGCCATCGGCTCCCCAGAGGTCTGGCGTAGCTAAGGTGAACGGAATCACACATAGCGCCCAAACAGCGAGCAACAATACCCTCCATTTCATTGCAAGGGCTGGAAGCAGCATAAAAAACAGGGCCAACAAAGGAAAGGTCCACATGAAGTGCTCTGTGTCGGTGTGCACAAGGTTCGGGATGATGGCGAGAATGAGTGCGTACTCTAAAAACAGATTGTGGCGCGGCTTCAAGCGACCGAGCGACTCGCGGTACCAGTTCATTAAAATCCACACGCCCAAGGATACGGCAACAATCGCCAAGGTCATAAGCACCAACCAACTTCCTTCAATACCGAACCAACGCGACGGTACGCCGTAGAGGGTATTCGGACTGTCAGCCAAGGCCTGGTTGTGTGCCCGCATCGCATCGAGCCATTCGTGCAACAAATCGAGGTTGTGGGCCATCCCCCATCCTGCCGCAGGCAGAAAAAATAAAACCAACAAAGCAGAGGCTGCCGCCATTAAAACGGCAAACTGTTGGCGCAGCAAAAACCAAGGAATTAGCACCGCAAAGTGAGGCTTAAATGCCAAGGCGAAAGCAAATAGCACGCCTGAAAGGTAGGGCTGGCGCTCCATGCGGAAGAAAGCAAGCAACAGCAGCACAAGCAACAACCAATTCACGTTTCCTAAGAGCAGCTCGCGCGAAAAATGCCCCGCCAAGGTCAAAGTAGTCAAGGCAATGGCCCCTGTGGTAACAGCAGATTGACGGTTAAACTGGTCTGCAATTCGAGCCATAAATCGCGGGAGATGCCAAGCAATTGATGCCGCAATGATGAGGTAAAATATCACCCGCGCCGTAAACCAACCCACCGCATGAAAGGGCGCAAACACCAAAGCTGCCGCTGGAGAATACTTGTAAAACCCTGAACTCAATCCGAAAGCTTGCCCATACGGACTCTCCCCTGCCAACAATTTACCGGCCGCATCGAAATACACCTGCATATCGCGCATTTCAAAGCGGTCGTTGTAAATGTTGAGTGCGCCAAAAATGAGGCACAACACAAACAGCGCTGCAGAGCTCTTCCAAAATTGGAATGGAGTTTGGGCTCGATCGATCATTCGCTGCAAGTTACGGTGCTTCGCCGATCATGGTCAAAAAATCTGACTCGCTGATGATCTTAACGCCCAAATCTTCGGCCTTCTTCAACTTCGCAGGCCCCATTTTATCACCCGCCAGCACATAATCGGTTTTCGCACTGATTGATCCCGTGTTTTTGCCCCCGTAAGCCTCAATTTTAGCCTTGATTTCATCGCGCGAAAACTGCTCAAACAAACCTGAAACTACAAATGACTTTCCTTCAAGTACATCACTCACTTGCGACAGACTGCGTTCAACGGCGAACTTCAATCCGGCATCGCGCAGGCGAGCGACCATGGTCTGGTTTGAGGCATCCGCAAAAAAGTCAATCACACTGCCCGCAATGCGCTCACCAATTTCTTCGACCGCCACCAAAGCCTCAGCATCAGCCTGCATCAGCGCATCGATGTCGCCGAAATGACGCGCCAATTTCTTGGCCACTGTTTCACCTACATGGCGAATGCCCAACGCAAAAAGCACACGCTCAAACGGACGATCTTTCGACGCTTCAAGTCCCTCAAGCAATTTTGACACTGAACGCGCGGCCATCCGCTCCAACGGTAGCAATTCGGCCGCTTGCAAAGCGTACAACGATGCGCAATTCTCAATCAGCCCTGCTTCCCAGAGCTGCTCAATCGTCTCAGGCCCCATGCCATCAATATTCATGGCCTTGCGCGAAATAAAATGCTCCATTCGACCGCGAATTTGCGGTCCGCACCCGTTCTCATTCGGGCAATAATGCTGGGCCTCACCTTCTTGCCGCACCAGCGCGGTGTTGCATTCGGGGCAATGGGTAATGTAGGTATGGGGTGGGGTTTCGCCCTGTCGGGCGGATGCATCCACTTCGACGACCTTGGGTATAATTTCGCCGCCCTTCTCTACAAAAACGTAGTCGCCCACACGGATGTCGAGCTTCGCAATTTGATCAGCGTTGTGTAAGGATGCGCGCTTAACGGTAGTGCCCGCCAATAGCACCGGTTCAAGGTTGGCGACAGGCGTAATAGCTCCCGTGCGGCCAACTTGGTAAGTAATGGCGTTGAGGCGCGTACGAACGCGCTCGGCTTTAAACTTGTAGGCGATTGCCCAACGGGGCGATTTAGCGGTCATGCCCAATCGGCGTTGCACATTGTAATCGTTCACCTTGATCACCACCCCATCAATTTCAAACGGGAGTTGATGCCGCGCATCGGCCCAATAGTGAATGAAATCCATGATTCCCTCAATACCATTTACCCGTGCGACATAGCGTTGATCAACGGGAGGGACTTTAAACCCCCACGACTTCGCTTGTGCAAGGCTATCGAAATGGTTGGTCGAAACCGACTGATCGGCATACACAAAGTACAAGAAGCAATCTAAATTGCGCTGTGCAACGAGCCGACTGTCTTGGTTCTTCAACGTGCCTGATGCGGTATTTCGCGGATTGGCATAGGTTTCTTCTCCGGCCGCTTCGCGTTCTTCATTGAGCGCGGCGAACTCAGCCAGCGGAAGAAAAATCTCACCGCGAATTTCGAAATCGGCTGGGTAGTTCCCGTGTAAACTGAGCGGAATGCTGCGGATGGTTCGCACGTTGGTGGTCACATCCTCTCCCACTTCCCCATCGCCGCGGGTTACGGCGCGCTGCAGCTCGCCATTGGCATAGTGCAAACTGATGGCAACCCCGTCGTACTTCAGCTCGAGCACATACTCAACCGCTTCGTCAATCGACTTCTTGATGCGGTTCTCCCAATCCATGATTTCTTCTTCGCTGTAGGTGTTCGACAGTGAAAGCATCGGATAGCGATGGGCAACTTTCTCAAACTTGCTGGTGAGGTCACCTCCCACCCGTTTGGTTGGCGAATTCTGTTGGGCCAAGTGCGGATACTTCTGCTCCAAGGATTCCAACTCTTTCAAAAGATGGTCAAACTCAAAGTCAGAAATCACGGGCTGGTTCAACACATAATAGCGGTGATTGTGCGCGTTTAAAGCTGCGGTGAGCTCACTGATTCTTGATTGGATGGCCGCTTCATTCATAAGACTAACGTTTCGAATCGGGCTGCAAATGCAGTTCAATTTCGCCGCTGCAAGGTACATGCTTGCATGCGAAGATTACAAGAATTGCACATACATGATGCTGATAAATCGCATTAGTTTTTGAACATTCGCCGTGGCGTTGAAGTTTATGCTTAGCATGGCTTACCTTCGCCATTAAGAGACGTATTACCAAAACATGTTTATGCTGACATTCGCTACACGAACGAAATTCGTTCAGAAATACCGTTATGCCATCACCTTCTGCCTTTTTGCATTCGTAGTTGTAACGCTTTCATCGAACTCAAACGGCCGAGCCACACAAGCCAATGCGGGCAACACCGGTGCCCCTGGTGAAACAACCTGTGCACAATGCCACGGCGGCAGCGCATTTGGAACGGTAAGCGTCATCATCAACATTTTTGAAGTTGGTACAACCGATCCTGTTCTGGCCTACGTGCCCGGAACAACCTACGACATGCGGGTAACGGTGAACAATACTTCGGGTACGCCCGGCGGTCGCGGTTTCCAAATGACGTGTTTAACCACGCCGGGCAATCAGCCCTTGGCGGGGTATTCGAACTTGGCTTCCAACGTGAAACAGAAAACACTCACCGTTGGCCCACAAAACGGCCGAACTTACGTTGAGCATGATGGGGTTACGCCAAACAACCAATTCAACTTCCAGTGGACTGCACCGGCAGTCGGACAGGGCTCGGTGCGCTTTACGGCTTCGGGGAACTCAGTCAACCTCAACAATGCCACATCTGGCGACGGAAGCGGCTCAACTTTCTTAGTGCTACCCCAAGCGCAAGCTTTAACGGCATCGGTGCAAGCGGCGAATCCTACCTGCGCGGGCAGCGCCAATGGCAGCATTATGGTAACTGTAAATACAGGTGTGCCCCCTTATTCATTCTTGTGGTCAGATGGTTCAACTGCTGAAGACCGCACCAACCTCGCTGCCGGAACCTACGGAGTAACCATTACAGATGCCGTTGGGCAACAATTCACTGAGCAAGCTACGCTTACCGCCCCGCCTGCGTTAACAACGAGTGCAACGGTTGTAAACGCGCTCTTTCCTGATGGTCAAGGCAGTGTAAATTTGGTCGCCAATGGCGGTACTCCCAATTATACCTTCACGATCGCGGGCATTGGTGCTGTGGCAAATTTTCCGCTCAACATTGCACCTGGAACCTACAACTACACGGTAACCGATAACAACAACTGCACAACCAATGCCTCGTTTACGGTCACCGCACCGCAACCGTTGGTGGTTGATGTAAACACCGTAAACGTGAGTTGTTTCGGAGCTGCGGATGGAGCCCTCGAATTGGTGAGCGTTGTTGGAGCTACCCCACCCTATACTTTCACATGGAGCCAAGGTGAGCAATTGACCAACCTCAATGCGGGTGTTTATGGATTGCTCGTTACCGATGCTGTAGGTTACAACCTTGAATTCATCTTTGAAATTGACGAACCTGAAGTCCTCGAACTCACGACCGACATCGCAAACATTGGCTGTTTTGGTGAAGAAGCTGAGGTTACCGTGAGCGCCATCGGCGGCACTGCGCCATTCAGCGGCACAGGTACCTTCTCGCTTGCACCCGGAGACTACACCTTCGACGTGGTCGATGCGAACGGTTGCACTACGTCGACCTCCGTTTCGGTTGTTGCCCCAACCCCATTGGAAGTGGCCACTACACCCGCAGAACTCCCCTGCGCTGGTGGGGTAGCCTTTATCGAAGTTGAAGCAACGGGCGGCACCCCGCCGTACCAAGGTGCAGGATCGATTGAAGTCAACTTCGCTGGAACCTATCCGATCGAAGTGATTGACGCAAATGGCTGCACCGTAACTACCGTTGCTACCGTTACTGCAGTCGATGGTCCAACCGTGAGCGCTGCATCACTTGCACCACTTTGTTTTGATTCGTGCGATGGCAGCATTGCCTTGTCGCTTGAAAACGCCACTGAACCGGTAAGCTACGCCTGGAGCAATGAAGCAACCGGTGCGAGCATCACCGACCTTTGCTCAGGCGATTACAGCGTAAGCATCACCGACGGCGCGGGCTGTGTCGTCGTAGGAACCTACAGCGTTGCAAACACGCCGCAACTGCAATTAAATGTTGACTTTGCACCCATCGCCTGTTTTGGCGGTTCAACCCAAGGCACGGCTGTGGCCACCGGCGGAACTGGTGAAAGCACCATCACCTGGTTGAACAGTGATCCGATTAACCTCGAGGCTGGATTCTATGAAATCATGGTCACCGATGAGAACGGCTGTTCTTTCGTGCAAGACCTTGAGATCACTGAACCCGCGTTGTTCACGGGAAGTGCAACCCTCGAAGATGTGGCTTGTTTTGGAACTGCGACAGGAAGCATTGTGCTCGAACTCAGCGGCGGTACCGGAACGCCTGCTGCATCATGGTCGAATGGCAGTACTTCACTAAACCTCGTTGACGTGGTTGCTGACACGTATTCTGTAGTTGTTACCGATGGCAATGGCTGCATTTGGAATGACAACTTCACGCTCAATGAGCCTGAATTGCTCGAGGTTATTTTGGTTGATCTCATTCCTATTCCAACAGATATCAGTTTGGGTGGAGGGTCAATTGCAATCGACGTTACGGGCGGTACACCGCCTTATAGCTTCGTTTGGAATTCAGGGCAAACCACTCAAAATATTGAATTGCTTGCTGAAGAAGGAAACTATGCCGTTACCGTCACCGATGCTTTGGGATGTACAACAACCTTGGATGCCGATTTAACGACTTCGATCTTTGAGTTGGTCGATTTCGGTTTCCAGATGTACCCTAACCCTGCGCGTGCGTTTGTTACGATCGCTTCAACCGAACCGATTCGTCAGGTTACTCTTCTTGATTTGCAAGGCCGTGTGGTGTTCGATTTGCCAATCGCTTCAGTGCTTGAGGCCATCGTGAACGTAGAGACCTTGCCTGTGGGGAGCTACTATTTGCAAGTTGTAACGGAGGCTGGCGCATTCAGCAAGCAGTTCTTCAAGAACTAACGCAATGCGCCTCAATATTCGTTGCGCGCATTCTTGTTCCAAAGCATGCGCGTTGCTTTACCTACGCGCACTTTAACTTTGGCGAGGTACACCGACGAATTGTACAAGGGCATTATTTCGCGCGGTGTGTTCAGCATTACGCGATAGCCCAAACCCAAGCCCGCACTGAGCCACCAAGTTAAATGGTAGTACCCCGATGCTGAAAGTTCGAGCGGGGTAACGTCGAGTGTTTCATAGAATCGGAACACACCGGTGAGTTCATCGGGCTTGTTGACAATGATTTGTCCTGCGCCTAAATGTCCGGTTCCTGAAACTTCCCACGATCGGTCGAAGTAAAGCACCCGCTCGTAGTAAATGCTATTGTAGCGCAGGGTTAAGCTGGCGGGAGCAAACGACGTATCTGCATTGGTATAGGTCGTTTTTCGTACAGGGGCACTGAGATCGTACACGCCAAAACCGAAGCGATGTACACGCATGTACTCTGCACCGATTCGAAACCCTGCAACGCGCACCGACTCTCCTTCTGAGAAT
>CAMCHP010000031.1 GCA_945874695.1 Chryseobacterium gleum | reverse complement strand
TTGCTTGGGTCTGCATCATTGAGCATGGTCAAGTTGGTCAATTGCCAGAAGGCTTCAGTCGCTCCTTCGAGGTCAACCAATGAGTCACCCGGCGCAAGACGCAATTCGAAATCTGCCGCAGGAACATTCAAGGGGTCAACCACTTTAATGTTCACCGGTCCGCGACCTGGCAAATAGGTAAGCTCTTCAGCGAATACATTCTGCAAAATGTCAGCCTCTGACTCTGGTGAAATATCGAGCGCGTTGTTGCCATTGCCACGGCCTTCAATACGGGTAATCGGCACACCATCGCCGTAAGCAGCATTGATGATTGTTCCACCAAGGCTAACGTTCGGCTTGTGAGGAATACCTGTAAATACGCGGATCGCCGCACCATTTGCCGCAGTACGCGAAGCCTTGAATTGCTCATCTTGCCCTTGGTTTGTCAATGGGTTGTAGTCGAGGTAGTTGTTGAAACCATAAGCCAAAACCATGTAATAGTAGGTCTTGTGGTTAATCAAGCGGTTATCACCCGAAGCGAACGCATCATTCGTGAAGCGGAAGCTGTGACGAATCCCTTCGTTTTCCCCATCTGCCATCAAGTTTGGAACTGGGAGGTCCATCGTTTGATCACGCACATAGTTTACTACGACGTCGATATCGTCTTCTTTGTCTATTGTCAAAAGCAAGCGCGCCTTATCAACATCTTCCAAATCGGCAACAGAGACCTGCGCATCGCGCAACTGATAAATCTGGTAGCCTTGGAATACGTATGAACGAGAAAGCGTGTCGAGGTCGGTTCCATCAGCTAATCCTTCGGGAATACCTGGGTCAAACCCTACATAGCCTTCGTTGAAGTTGTTCGAAATGCGGTTATCGTTGGTCAAATACAAGATCAATTCTTGATCCAGTTCTTGGATGGTCACATCTGGAGCTGCAGGACCAGAAACAATTTCAAAGCAGTTGTCAAACAAAGCTTGTGCCTTATCGTCTGCCTCATTCAAAAGGTTTACGCTTGCAAATGGATCTCCCGCGTTAGCACGTGCCCACACGACACCAACTGTAATGTTGTTGTAATCGCCGGGTTGGAGGGTAAAAGGACCAGCGGCTTGAATGAAACGACGGTCAGCAGGAGGGTTACCTGCCGTTTGCTCCGTCCAAGGGTCAACCGGAGTTCCACCAGTTCCCCAGTTGAATGGATCGGTTTCACCAGGGAACATGTAATCAGCTTCAATTTCTGAAGTACCAACATTCACACCGTCACCACCGTAACGCATTTTCTGGCCATTTTTCCAAATGCCATTCATGTAGTTATAGTAGTGAATAGGTGTTACAGGTTCACCATTGATTGGGTTTGAACCGTTGTTATAGTAAACGAAACGGCGCATACCGAAACGTTCGTTATCGATTACATCGTCACCATAACCGATACCAATTCCGCGGTAAGGAATACCAAGGGAGTCAATGGCATCTGCGAAGTTGGTTGTTAGTGGGTTGTCGATGCCGTCTGCATCTTGGTATGGTCCTTCAAAGAAGTCAACACCTACAGCTGGAGGGTTCGCACCATAACCTGGAGAAGATGCGGTAGGCTCGTCGAATGCATCACCGTTGTAGGCATAGCCTAAACCGCGCTGTACGTCACATCCAACATAGTCATCAATTGATGTACCTACGTCAGCATCAACCCATGTTCCAAAGTAAGTATCGCCCAAGGTTTGGGTACCTTGGTTAATCATCACATAGTTGTAGAAGGTCATGTTGTTGATCTCATCGTTGGTAGAGAATGCAAACGCTTGTGCGCGAATCTCCATACCAATCGGCTCACCTTGTGATTCAGAGTGCACATTGCCCTTATCGTTAAAGATCCAGAAGTAAGTTTGGTCACCAAACAAAGGAACAACGTCTTCACGGCGACGCTCAGCACAGTTGATTTCTTGCAAGAAATCATACCAAGGGTAGTCACCCGCAGCAGGGTCATAGATGGTGTTACCGTCATAATCATAGAAAGGAGCCAAGTAGTAATCTTGACCCAAGGCTACGTTTCCGTTTCCAGGGTACTCGAAAAAGTACTGAGGAATAACGTAGCCATCAGGAAACTCTGTTTCTACGGTGCCGGCTGCCAAAGCATCGAAGTACTGGCGATGCTGTTGGGCATCGGCACGCAGGCTCACAAAGAAACGATCCCACTCTTGACAAGTCGCCTCATCAATTTCAGCGGCACCATCTGTGGTCAGCGGACCAGTCCAGAAATCGTTACCATCGGCACGGAAAGTAATCGCGGCCAATTTCAACTGCTGGTCAGGTGAAATACCACCCATCCAGAGTGCACCTGCATAAAGCGATGATACACCGCCATCCTTAGGGATTTCGTAGGCTGCTCGGCTGGTTGACCGATCTTGCCACATTGAACCTCCCGTTTCGATCAAAGCGCGAACGTTGTTCCACTCCAGGTCACGGAGTGCAGTTGCTGGAGCACATGCCGCTGCCTTCGTAGCAGCAACCTGACCTTTCGAGTCTTGTCCAGTTTGGCCTGGCAAGCCGCTTGGCGTGTACTTGTATGCCGATGCGGGCACAGCAAGCGCCAGAATGGCTGCAAGGGCGATTGTTTTATTGATGAACTGCATAGACGTGTTGCTTAAGAAATTCATAGTTCAATTAGAAGTCGAGTTTCACACCCAAGCGAATCTGACGTGGCAGACCCAAGTTGAATGGATTGTCAACAAACATGCTGTAGTAGTTGCGGAATGAGGCAGGATCGTTTTGTGAAGCGATCAATGGCTGGTACTGCGCTGCAGCCAAGTAGCCATCGTCATCAGGTACTCCGGTGAAGCGGTAAACCGAGTTGATGTTCATGGTGTTCAACGCATTCAATACCCAGAAGTACACGTTCAAGTTAGCAGTGCGTACTTTGTCGGTTGGCGCGCCCTCGGCTCCGCCTTTCTTCTTGAACTCCAATGTGAAGTTGCGGTCGATGTTGATATCGAGGTTAAACTGCCATGGCAAACGGCTTCCGTTGATCGATCCTTGGGTCGATGGTGAAACCTCACCTGTGATTGGTGTTGCAATGTTTGATGCGGTGTAAGGTGTTCCAGAGCCAAGGTTGGCAATGAAGTTGATACCTGTGTTCGCAAACACTTGACGCTCGCCCCAAACTGGACCATTGTACTGCTTACCTGATCCGTAACGGTAGTCGAGGTTAGCAACAATCCGGTGACGTTGGTCGAAGTTGAACGGTGCGATCGTACGGAGGTTTGGTAGACCTGCGTTGATCAATGCCAACGCTGTAGTGGTTGTAGAACCGGTACCGTCAGCGAATTGCAAGGTATATGACGCAGTCAAACGGATGTTGCCAGTACGGCGCATATCATACTCTAAGGTCAAACCTTTCGATGTACCAAAGTCAAGGTTACCAAACGCGCGGTACGGACGTGGGTAAGCTCCAGCGAACTGGCGCACCTGAATCATGTCGCGCATCTCACGGTAGAAGGCTGAGATTTTCAACGATGATGACGGTGAAAGCACTTGTTGGAAGCCCAATTCGTAGTCGATCGTTTTCGTCGGACGCAAGTCTGGGTTGCTGATCAACGCATTACGTGCTTCGATGAACAAATAGTCGATCGGGCTGAAACGGTTGTCAGAAAGTGGACGTTGTGTCAAGATGTCGTAGTGCGCAAAGAATACCGCCTCGTCAGAGATGTTAAACGAGAAGGCGATACGAGGCATAATGTTCACCTGTGGCGTGTAGTCACGGAAAGCACTTGAGTTCAACTCAACGTCTGGTCCGCCGACTAACCAAGGAGCAGGGAAACCGTTGGTTGAAGCAATCAAATCAGGGTCATTGATCTCAGTACCTGAGGCATTGAACCAAATATCACCCGTACGGTAACCTGTAATAGCACTTGGGTTGTCGATGTCGTCAACGTATACAACGTAGTCGTCGCCAATGTTACTTGGAATAACTACACCTTCATCCAAATCTCCTAGTAAACCTTCACGCACATCACCAACGGTGTATGCTTGACCAATTACATAAGGATCTTTCAATACTGGGTGGTTCGCGTCGAAACGGTCAACACGCACACCTACGTTGAAGATGATGTCATCGAAGGTAAACTTATCCATGATGTAACCTGCAATGTAAACAGGCTCATATGCACCAACAGGACGGGTACGGAAACCGTTGTCATTGGTTTGGTTGAAGAAATCTTCAATGGTTGGACGACGGCCGCGGGTGCGGTTACCGTAGGCATCGAAACCAGAGTAGTTCACTAAGTTGTTACCTTGGTTCAAGAGGTCATCTGCACCGAACATATCAATCGAGAACACCGATGGATCAAGTGCGTCTGTGTTGATGAAGTCGTTGCCATTTGGATCAAGACCCAAAGCAATACGCAAGTTGCGGTCAAATTCGAACTGGCCAGAACCTACCAAACGCTCGTACGTTACATATTGATCGGTACCGATGTTGGTAACGGTTGAGTCGTTTGAGTTGATTTCTTTAATGTGGCTGTTGCCGTACAAACGTGCCAACAACCAAAGGTTTACAGGGGCAAGGCTGTAAAATGCCTCACGACGCTGCTCATATTCAAAACCAACCTGAAGTGCGTGGTCTCCGATGTCGGCAGAACCTTGCGCTGTAATACGGAACTGGCTGTTGAATTCTTTGAAGAACTCATTGGTCGGGGTACCGTACTGGCTCCACAAGTTGTAGGTCGCAGGCGGTGTTTGGCCATTCAAGATCGCGTTGCCGTTTTGAACACGGAGCAGGTTGGCGTATGGACCAGGGTTCTCAGCATCATACGGATCGTTATCAAACAACTGGAAGTACTGGCTATTGATTGCAGCCAATTCAGGGTTGTAAGGCGAAGGCGTGAAAGTTACCAAGGTATCTTCCCAACCATTGTGCACGAAGCGTTGTGTTCCGAAATCGTAGGCATAAGAGTTACGATCGAACACGTCGAACGTACCTACGTGCCCGTAGCGGAAGAAGTTGTCTTGGTGATTTGGATCTTGGCGACGGCCTTGGCCTTGGCTGTAATCCATCATCACCGTGTAGAATACGTTTTTCAAACGGCTCGCTGCAGCACCTTCTGTACCTGGCTCACGGTCTTCATCGACAAAGCGTTGCGAGAATTTACCGTAAACACGCCAGTCAAGCTGAGTTACTTCAGTATTCCGCTCGTGGTTTTGAAGCATTCGGCCGTAGCTAAATTCGTTGCCTTGTGTCAACGCACCGGTTGCACCAAAGGTCAAGGTCATGGTTGAGCGAGTGTTCACGTCAACCTTACCTACAAGGTTTGCTGAACGACGGCCAACATTCAAACGGGTTGGAATACGCTCGAAATCGTCTGCGCGCAAGAAGTCTGCATTGAACAATGCACCATTCACTTCACCGTTCGAGCTAATATTCGGACGCATTGGGTTGTTAAACAACTCTTGACGCACATCTTCTTTCATGCGGTAAACACCACCGAAAGCCGGACGGGGGTCTACTTGGCTTGAATAGTTTCCAGACAAGAACAAACCAAGCATTGGCTTATTCTTATTGCCTTCTGCGTCGCGGTAAAACTCTCCTTTCTCATCTTTATAGAATGCGATTGGTCCTGAGATCACCCCTTCGATCAAGTTATATCCGTAACGGTCAAGCCCGATTGCAGTTTCGCCTGAGCGGAAACCTGAAGAAATGCCTTCGATTCCACCAAACCAAGTTGATGAAGAGTTTCGCAACGAGATGTTCATTACACCACCTGTAGCATCACCAATGTTTGCTGGGATACCTCCGGTCATTACCGAGATCTCTTGAATCGCACCTTTTGGAAGTGCAGAAGAGCCGCGGACTTTAATACCGTCGATGTAAATCCAAGTACCGTCAGGACGAGCACCTCGAATCGAGATTCCACCGCCTGTTCCGGCACTTGCCACACCAGCAACGGTTTGTGCAAGGCTTGCTGCATCACGACCAGGCATCTTGTCGATGTCTTCACGTGTTACAGTACCACCTGACGCACCACCATCGCGGTTGATCAAAGGCACCGTGTATTCAACAATCTCTACGACATCAATTTCTACACCCGATGTCAACTTGGCATCGGCGAAAGCGATTTTGTTCGAGAGCACCGAAACTCCGTTTACACGTTTCGTATTGTAACCTACATAGGAAAACAATATGTCATACGTTCCAGCGTTAATAGGTTTAATGGTATACTGACCATCAAAATCAGTGTTAACCCCAGTGATCTGGTTTCCATTTAGGAATACCACTACGTTAACAAACGCGAGCGGTTCACCCGTCTCAGCATCGGTGACTTTCCCCTTGAGGGTACCTGCAGCTACTTGAGCGAAAACGCCCGGTGCAGCGAGGATAAACGTCAATAACAGGATGTAGATCTTACGCGACATACAGTTTTGGCTTTGATTACGTGTACTATTTCTCAACAAACGGGCGTAAATATAGAAATTATCCGGTCGCTTCTCAAAGCGCTTTTTCCCTTGTTGAAGACTTCTTGCCTTTCGTTGAGAAGTCACCAAACCAGAGAATCGAATACGACCCTTTACGCTCTTTCGGGGCTAAGATAGGTAACACCTTGATGCAACGCACCATCTGATGCAATTACAATCATCCAAAACTATACATGTCTAATGCTGAACTAAGCTGAACTCTTGGAATGCCGACTAGCGAAAATGTTTTTTTCGAAACCAGCGTTTGTAGAAAGGCACCTGCTGGCCATATGACCCACGTTCAGCGCGCTTTCTATTGGCTTTCATGCGCTTACGGGTTGCTTTGTCCTGGGCACTCAAATGCTGGTTCTGGCGCGCTGAATATTTTTCGTCGAACTCGCGTTCACGTGCTGCTTTGGCTTTGGCCTGCTCGTCCATCGAACGCTGCGTTTCTTTCCGTGCTTTGCGGGTTTGTGCATGCACGGGAGGCGCTGTTAAGGCGAAACCTAAAAGACCGATGAGGAACCAACGAATCATGGGTTAATAACGATTTAAGGTTGCGTTTCGTATGTAAACTTCTCAATGGTGATGTCTTCGGTTTTCGGATCAAGCGTTAATACCGCAGCGATCCGTCCATAGTCGTCGGGTACAATTGCACGACGCCAAACCAACGCTCCATCGACCCGATAAAACACTTCTGAAAGCATGCCTTGTTCATCGTATTCAAACGACCATTCTTCGGTGCCTTTCTCTGTTGTACGTCGTCTGAATTGCAGCCTGCCGTAGTCGTTGTAGCTAAATTCGGTCGTTCGCTTTTTTCGACTAATCACATATTCCTCTTCCGATTTTAACAAGTACCCCGCGGCATCGTACGTGCGGATTAGGTTCAAGTAGGGCAAGCCATTTTCGTTCAGAACGCGTTCTTCTTCGCGCAGTTCAAAGCGTTTGGTCACCCGGTGCTCGCAAGCAATCCAAGTCACTGCAGAATCTTGCCCATAGCCACGGTAGGTGCACGTTGTAAGGGTATCACCGCTGCGTTTGAACGTCTCCCGATAGAAACCCGCATTGTCTTTGCGATCGTAACGGGTAACCTGATCAGCAGGTGAGATGTTGAAGACCTCAAAAATGGTGTCGTTTCGTCCGTAGCGCTCACGATAGGTCGATCGGGCTGAACAACGGCCTTTGCCATCGAAATCGTACGATTTTCGGGTTCCGCTGAAGCGGATGGGCTGGTTACTTCGCTTATTCTGCTCTTCTACCGTGATGCGCACAATCCGATTGCGGCGTATAAATTCTTGGTTGAATGGCAGTTGTAAGAAATCAATGTCCCCAACACCCAAATCGATCTGTTGCCCATCCGACCGATAGGTCGAAAACAATAAAAAACTAACGAGGAGCCATTTGTGCCAATGCATCGTTTACGTTGGTTACTGGGAGCTTGCAAGCCCCCGAAATACATACATAATAAGTTGTTTGTGCCGATTTTTTATCGCGAAGCAAAGGCAAGGTCGGTTTGTCGCCGCCCATCAGCAGTGCGTCAGGCAGATAATAAGCATCGAGCGCGCGAGCCGCAGCACGTCCGTCGCCAGCCCCGCTGATGGCCACGGCGTAATATTCGCGGTTCATCCACAATGCAAGGGTTGCCCAATTGCTGTAATTCTGTCCGAAGCGCCAAACGGCACCGATGTTCGTCATCATTTGCGCTGCGCGCTCGCTGTAAACACGTGAATCGAGCATTATGCCGAGCCTAAAGAGGTTCTTGGCAAAGGTTGAATTCGATGACGGAATAACGTTGTCTTGCACATCTTGTTTACGCGCAATCAACCGATCGTCGAGGTCACTGGTGAACCAAAACATGCCACTGGTTTCGTCGCTGAAATGCTGAATCGTATAATCGGCGAGGCTTTTCGCTTCGTGAATGTACGCTTCATTGAAAGTTGCTTCATACAGGCCAATTAACGCTTCAATGGTAAAGGCATAATCTTCCAAATACCCATTGACCCGAGCCTGTTTGTTTTTGTAACTGTGCCACATGCCCCCGTCATCGCGCCGAAAGGCAGTCAGCAGCATCTGCATAGCGCGTTCAGCGGCCTGCAAATAATGCGCATGCCCAAAAGTGCGGTATGCATCGGTATAGGCTTGCACCATGAGCGCGTTCCATGAGGCCAACTGCTTGTCGTCGAGCCCAGGCCGCACGCGGGTGCTGCGCGCTTGCATCAATTTTTCTTCAATGCGAAGCAAGCGTGTTTTCAGCTCCTCAGCGTCAATTTTTTTGTTTTCGGCGTAATCCGCCGGATGCATGGTCCGCAGTAAGATATAATTCCCGTGTTCCCAGTACCCCGTGGCATTGACGTTAAAATAGTCAGCCGCAAGGATATAGTCATCGCCAAGTATTTCGAACAGTTCAGCTTCAGTCCAAACATAAAATTTACCTTCCTCGCCTTCGCTATCGGCATCCAATGCGCTGTAGAAGGTGCCTTCAGGCGAGGTCATTTCGCGCGCGATGAAGTCGAGGGTTTGCTCTACGAGTTGTTTGTAGGCCTCTTTTTTAAAGACTTTGTACCCGTCGCAGTAAAGTGAAACCAGCTGCGCGTTGTCATAAAGCATTTTTTCAAAGTGGGGCACCTTCCAGCGTGAATCCACGGCATAGCGGGCAAAGCCTCCGCCAATTTGGTCGTAAATTCCACCCATCGCCATTTTGTCAAGTGTACGCTCAACAAATTGCGCAGTGCTATCGTTGGCGTGCACACGCGCGTGGTGCAATAAGAACCGGTAGTTGTTGGGAAGCGGGAATTTGGGTGCACCATTCGCACCGCCTTCTTCAAGATCCCAATACGGTTGCCATTGCTGAACAAGAGCGTTCACCTGTTCAGTATTCGGAAGCGCGCTTTCTTCAGCCCGCGCAATGAGTTCGCCTTGTTGAATACCAGCTGTAAGCTTCGTGGCGTATTCAAGCATTTTTGTTGGCTCATTTTCCCATAAGTCAATGAGCGATTCTAAGACTTGCATCCAGCCGTCGGTCGGGAAGTAGGTTCCGCCATAAACCGGTCGCCCATCGGGCAAGGTGAAACAGTTCAGGGGCCAGCCTCCGCGCTGCGTCATGAGTTGCACGGCGTGCATATATACTTGGTCGACATCCGGACGTTCTTCGCGGTCGACTTTGATGTTTACAAAGTGCCGGTTCATGAAGGCGGCAGCGCTGTCATTTTCAAAAGTCTCGCGTTCCATCACGTGGCACCAATGGCAGGCACTGTATCCGATACTTATGAGTACGAGTTTGTTCTCATTGCGCGCCTTCGTGAAGGCAGCCTCGCCCCACGGATACCAATCTACAGGGTTATTTGCGTGTTGGAGAAGGTATGGACTGGTTTCTTGGGCCAGTGCGTTGCTGTGTTTTTCGTTCATGCGGTTTGATGATCCATGGCCGCATGTCCAATTGAAAGCTAAAATCATTAGATATCCAAGGTGGGCAATGCGCATGGGGTAAAGGTACAAAGGTCAACTATGCAGCTTAATTTTCTGCATCCACGGTACTTTGTTCAATTGTCTGTTCAGCGTGAGGTCTGAGCTTAAAGAAAACTTGTAAATTTGAGATCTAAATGTATGCCATGAAACCTTTGAATTTTCTTTTTTCCACATTGTTAGTCTTGATAGCGAGTTCGGTTACTTCTTGGGCTCAATCAAACGGCGTTTTACAAATTAGCGATGTCTTTGCAGGCATGGAAACGCGCGCCGTGAAAGGCAATGCCAATGCGCTTGACTTTCAGGTGAAGAAAGCGAGCGAATACGTTACGCTGGCCGTTTCTGACGAATTGACCATTGAAGCAAAGTACACGGTCAAACGCGTGAAGTCAAAAGTTGACGGCGAGAAAGTTGTGACTTTGGTTTGCGAAGCGAGTTACCGTTGCACCTATCGTGGAACCGTTGTTGAAACAAGCGCAACGCATGAGGGTAAGCCGAATGGTGGATTGATTTACGCCGAAAAACAAGCGTTTCGATTCAATGACGCGAACGGCGCCAAAGAAATCACGCTGCAGTACAACGGCAGCATCGCAAAGTAATTGTTTTTTACATCTATCCTTATTGCAGCCGATTGTTCGGAGCTAAGCCTATGCATAACGATCAAGCCATTTTCTCGCTCATCGATCAAGAGCACGAACGTCAATTGAACGGCTTAGAACTCATCGCATCTGAAAATTTCGTCAGTGACCAAGTCATGGCGGCTATGGGTTCTGTGCTTACCAACAAGTACGCCGAAGGCTTGCCGGGTAAGCGTTACTACGGCGGTTGTGAAATCGTTGATCAGGTTGAGCAATTGGCGATTGATCGGCTTTGCAAACTCTTCAATGCTACATGGGCCAACGTTCAGCCGCATAGTGGTGCGAGCGCGAACTCAGCGGTGATGCTCGCATGTTTGAAACCGGGTGATGCCATTTTGGGCTTCGATTTGTCGCACGGAGGTCACCTCACCCACGGGTCTCCAGTGAACTATAGCGGAAAGTTATACCAAGCGAACTTCTACGGCGTCGAGCCCGACACTGGTCGAGTGGATATGACCAAAGTCGCTGAAAAAGCTCGCGCAGTTCAGCCGAAAATGATCATCTGTGGCGCCTCGGCCTACTCACGTGATTGGGATTATGCTGGTTTTCGAGCCATTGCCGACGAAGTCGGTGCCATTTTGCTGGCAGATATTTCGCACCCGGCAGGTTTGATCGCAGCAGGCATCTTAAACGATCCCCTTGAACATTGCCATGTGGTTACTTCAACCACCCATAAAACCCTGCGCGGCCCGCGTGGAGGCATCATTATGCTTCGCCACGATTTCCCAAATCCGTACGGATTGAAAACCCCCAAAGGAGAGTTGCGCAGTTTCTCTTCGCTACTCGATTCAGCGGTTTTCCCAGGCATGCAGGGTGGCCCACTCGAACATGTGATCGCAGCAAAGGCCGTCGCATTTGGCGAGGCGCTTTCTCCAACTTTTAAAGCGTACGGTCAACATGTGATCGCCAATGCGCAAGCGCTGGCCCAAGCTTTAGTCGCTCGCGGATTTTCTATCGTTTCAGGAGGAACTGATAACCACTCGATGCTGATCGACCTCCGCAACAAGAACATCACGGGTAAAGCAGCCGACCTTGCCCTCGGCAAAGCGCACATTACGGTAAATAAAAATATGGTGCCGTTTGATACCCAGTCGCCTTTCGTAACGTCAGGTATTCGCATAGGAACGCCCGCTGCAACAACACGCGGCATGCGCGCCCACGATATGGTGATCATTGCTGATTGGATTGATCGCGCCATTCAAAACGCAGACAACGACGCGGTGCTCGAAGCGATCAAGCACGAGGTTCACCAAAAAATGGCCAGCTATCCGCTCTTTGCCGAAGCAAAGGTGGGGGCTTAAGGATTCCAGATAAAGATGTCGGCTTTGGCGAGCGGACGGTTGTTCGTCTCCCAAAAGAAGCGTTTGAGGAAACGATCGGTTTCACTTGATTTGCTCAATGGATGCAGACCTCCGGAAGGTTTTTCGTGCAATACCACCCGCTCAATTTGGTTGGCATTCACAAATATGGTCATTGAAGAACAATCTGCACGGTTTACCCCTGCTACTGATTTATCTGCATTCTCGGGGTAATACACCGCTTCGCCATTTCCAACAACATCAATTTTTCGCAACTGGTTGTTTCGAAAGTAGCCTGTGAGCTCCCGACCTGAGATTTGGTTATAATAATTTTCACCAACACGGGCAGTCACAAATGCTTGCTCGTCGATGTACATGCGATCAATCGCGCTTCCCAGCATGTGCAGTTTAATCGTGCGGCCAGAGATCTGGTTGGCATCAGACCACAAGATCGGAGCCCCAAAAAGATGCAGCGTTGAATCGCGCTCGAGGTAAACCAACGAATCAGACTTCCCTTGAAGGTCTTGCTTGAAGAATTTCACGTGCTTTGATGCCAAGATCATACGCAAATTCAAGCTATCAGTGAGTGCACGTAATGTATCGGCATGCAAAAAGAGGCTGTCGTCATCCATCACTTGCACCATCAGCGCTGAATCGGTTACCAAAGAGCGTTGGTTGAGGTCATCATGCCAGCCGTAGTGGCCCGTGATGTAGTAATTACTGGTGGTATCGCGCATGTAAACATTGCGAAACACCTCACCATAACCGGTTTGTCCTTGGTAGTACATGCTGTCGCCCCGCAAGATGTTCGTGCCCGAGCGCACTTCAGCTCCCCTTGAGAAACGACTTTCATCATTTCGAGTATTGAACCAACCTTGGTTGCAGTAAATCACACTTTCGGCTGAAGTAATGGTCGTCGGACCATAGATGTATGCGACTTCAGTTATGTTATGGTAGCTCAAGGTATCTGATGCCAAAGTATACTCGGGGTTTTTTAGCTGCACTTTTTTTCGAAAGTGAAAGAAGCCCGAGTTTTTGTCGTACGAACCCGATTGACTGGTGAGAACATTCTTGTTTTTCAGCGAAACGATGGTGCCACCGCCGGTGTATCGCGCAATGTTGGTACCCATGTTGTAATCAAGCCGATTGGTGGTCAGCGTCAGCTCTTGGTCAATCAAGCGGATGTTATCACGCAACTTAATCTCTCGGTCTTTGTGCAACAGATACAACTGGTCACCGTAGAGCCTGAGGGTGTCACCGCGGTTAATAAACACCCGACTAAAAGCCTCAAAGTCACCCGATGGGTAACGCCAAGCACTATCGCAGCTCATAATTGAACCTTCATATCCGAGTCGAACATTGCCAATGAGCCGATCAGCATCTACAATGCGCGCATCGTAAAAAATATTGTCGGCGTTGAGTATTTCAACCGGCTTTCGATCTTGTGCATAGAGGTTGTTTTCTGCCTTCGGCAGGATGCACGCAATCACCAAAACCAAGAGCAACGATCGATTCATAGGTAAACTACGGCAAAAATCAGGCCGTTACCGAATTCCGAAGGATGGTTTGTGTGCGATCAGGACCAACTGATACCACGGTAATTGGCACCGCCAATTCACGTTCAACAAAAGCAATGTAGTCGTGCATCTCTTGCGGAAGTTCGTCAAGACTGCGCATGCCCGTCAGGTCGGTGCTCCAGCCTTTGAGTGATTTGTAAACAGGAGTAATGTCGCCTTCGTCAACAGAATACGGCATGTAGTCAATTAATTCGCCTTTATGCTCGTAATGGGTACACACCAGCACTTCTTCAAAGTTGCTCAAAACATCGCCTTTGGTCATGATCAACCGGGTAACACCATTGATCATGATGGCATATTTGAGCGCGGGCAGGTCAAGCCATCCACAACGGCGGGGGCGACCTGTGGTAGCGCCAAACTCATGCCCCTTGGCACGCAAGGTTTCACCAATGGCGTCATTCAATTCAGTTGGGAAAGGACCGCTGCCAACACGGGTGCAGTAGGCTTTGAAAATGCCAAACACTTCACCGATGCGATTGGGCGCAATGCCAAGGCCAGTGCAGGCTCCAGCGGCTACGGTGTTTGAAGAAGTTACAAAGGGGTACGATCCGAAGTCGATGTCGAGCAACGACCCTTGTGCGCCTTCAGCCAAGATGCGTTGACCTGATTTAAGAGCTTGATTGATGTAATGTTCGCTGTCGATAAAACGCAACGTGCGCAAGTATGCAACGCATGCCAACCACTCTTGTTCAAGTGGTGCGAGATCGTAGGTGAAGTTACTGTAATGACTGAGTAAACCCTCGTGCTTCGACTTCAATGCGTTATACTTTTCATTGAAGCGGTCGCCAAGGATGTCGCCAACACGCAAGCCATTGCGCCCCGTTTTATCCATGTAGGTTGGGCCGATGCCCTTCAAGGTAGAGCCAATTTTTCCACTGCCCTTTTCCTGTTCTGAAGCAGCATCCAGCAAACGGTGGGTTGGTAAAATCAAGTGAGCTTTCCTTGAAATTAGAAGGTGTTTGTTCACATCAACACCCTGCGCCACTAAGGCATCGATTTCACGCTTGAAAATTACGGGGTCAATCACCACGCCGTTTCCGACGATGTTCTTTTTGTCGGTATGAAATATGCCTGAAGGGATGGTATGCAAAACATGCTTGCGCCCTTCAAATTCGAGGGTGTGACCGGCATTCGGGCCGCCTTGAAAGCGTGCAATGATGGTGTAATCAGGTGTGATAACGTCAACAATTTTTCCTTTGCCTTCGTCGCCCCATTGGAGCCCAAGTAAGATGTCAACTTTCATGCTAAGTTGAGGGTTTGAATACCTTCTTCAATGGAAGGTGATATGTGAATGATGGAGTTCAATTGAATGATGTTGAGCAATTCAAGTATGTGCTCGGGAACGGCAGTAAAGACGAGTTTCGCCTGCCTGTCATTTAAACGTTTAATGCACTTCACCAATAAATTGATGCCCGTGCTGTTCATATAGCTCAAGGCGCTGAGGTCAATAATAAATCGCGATTGGCCCAATGCACACTGGTTTTCGACCTGCTCAATGAGAGCCAAATCGCTTTCGTCTTCTACGAAGCGGCCGCTCAGGTTGATGAGGCAATAGTGCGCTGAGCTCGAAATCGTTACTTGCGGATTCATGGTTTCTTGGGTTTGCGTTGCGCGTAGAAATTCAATGAATGATGCAAGATTTCAATGCCGAAAATTTCTTCAAGTGTGGCTTTGATCTGATGGATGCGTGGGTCACAAAACTCAAGCACTTCACCACTGTCGGTTAAGATCACGTGGTCGTGTTGGTGGTTTTGATGGGCCTTTTCAAATTGCGCTAGATTTTTACCAAACTGATGCTTGCGAACCAAATTGCACGCCAGCAGCAATTCAATGGTATTGTAGAGGGTGGCGCGTGAAACCCGGTAGTTTTTATTCTTCATGTTGACATAGAGTGATTCTATGTCGAAGTGCCCTTCGAAGTCGTAAATTTCTCGGAGTATGGCAAAGCGCTCCGGCGTTTTGCGGTGACCGTTGGTCTCCAGATATGCGGAGAAGATATCGCGTACTTTCTCCTGAATGTTCTCTTGCATGGGGCTCACATTCGAACCAAAACGCAAATTTACGCTTTTTCTTCGAGAGCTGGTTGAAATATCATTGCCGTTTTCCTGGGTCGAGGCGTTCTACCGTTAGAACCCCTTCAACGCTGCGTAGTTTGTGAATTAAGGTGTTTAAGTGTTCGGTATCATGCACTTGAACGCGCACTTGGCCTTCAAAAATACCATCGTTTGACTCGAAGCTGATCGCGCGCATGTTCACGTTCATATCGGCCGAAATGATGCTCGTGATCTGATTCACGAGCCCCACATCGTCGATTCCCGTGAAATGCACACTCACTTCGAACTGAACAAGTGCCTTGCTGGCCCAACGTGCTTTAATTACGCGGTACGCGTAGTTGCCCAAGAGTTGGGTTGCATTCGGGCAGTTTTCGCGGTGGATCTTGATTTCGCCATTGCTTGTGACAAACCCGAATACGTCGTCGCCCGGAATCGGATTGCAGCAATGCGCCAAGGTGTAATCGAGTTTTTGAAGCTCATCGCCAATCAGCAAACTGTCTGATTTGCCGGGGGCAGGTGCTATGATTTGGGGTGTTGGCGCTGTATTCGCGGTATGACTGCGCATGAAGCTCAAGCGGCCATTGTCGACTTGGTAGCCTTTGAGCTTTTTAAGGTCAATTTTCCCCTTGGCAATTTGGTAGTAGAGCTCGGTGGCTGATTCAACGTTGTAATGTTGCTCGAGTTCAGTGATGTTCACACTCAAGAAACTCACGTCTAGGCTCTTAAATTTCCGGCGCAAAATATCTTTCCCTTCAGCGGCTATTTTCTTGCGCTCTTCCTTTAGGGCTTGCTTAATTTTTTGACGTGCACGTGCTGTTATAACGTAGTTGAGCCAATCTTCTTTCGGTGTTTGCTTGCGCGAAAGAATAATTTCAACTTGATCACCACTGCGCAAGGGGTGGCTCAAAGGCACCAAGCGTTGGTTCACCTTCGCGCCAATGCATTGCGACCCAACTTGGGAGTGAATGCTGAATGCGAAATCAAGGGCTGTCGCACCTTTCGGGAGGGTGCGTAAGTCGCCGTTGGGCGTGAAAATGTAAATTTCTTCGTTGAATAAATTCAGCTTGAAGTCGTCAATGAACGCCAGCGCGTCACCATCGGTACTCTCCAAAACTTCGCGAATTTGTGATAGCCAACGATCGAGGTTGTGGTCGGCGGCTAAACTTCCGTCTTTGTATTTCCAGTGCGCTGCGAAGCCTTTTTCTGCAACGCTATCCATGCGCTTGCTTCGAATTTGCACTTCGACCCATTTGCCAGTCGGACTCATCACGGTCGTGTGCAGCGATTCGTAGCCGTTTGCCTTGGGTATCGAGATCCAATCGCGCAATCGATCAGGGCTCGGCTGATAGAAATCGGTGACAATCGAATATACGCGCCAGGCATCTGATTTTTCTTGTTCAACCGGTGTGTCAATAATGATGCGGATAGCGAACACATCGTAGATGTCTTCAAAACGCACCTTTTTGTTGTGCATTTTATTCCAAATCGAAAACACACTTTTCGTTCGGCCTTTGATCTCAAAATTAAACCCTTCGGCCTCCAAAGCACGGGCAATTGGGGTGGTGAATTTATTCACGAAACGAGTTCGAACGGCCTTTGTTTTCGTGAGCTTCGATGTGATCTCTTCGTACTGATCGGGCTCCTTATACTTGAGCGAGAGATCTTCCAATTCGGTTTTGATGCTGTAAAGACCTAACCGGTGCGCCAAAGGAGCATACATGAACATGGTTTCAGAAGCAATTTTCAATTGCTTCTCATGTTTCATGTGGTCGAGCGTCCGCATGTTGTGCAGACGGTCTGCAATCTTAATCAAGATCACCCGGATGTCGTCAGACAAGGTGAGCAACATCTTCCGGAAATTCTCTGCCTGTGCCGGGGTGCTGTGATCGAATACGCCCGAGATTTTAGTCAATCCGTCAATGATCGCCCGCTCTTTCTTACCGAAGAGGTTTTCAATATCGTCGAGTGTAATGTCGGTGTCTTCAACTGTATCGTGCAAGAGGGCGCAAACCACAGAGGTGGTATCCAGTCCGATTTCCTCTGCACAAATGCGCGCAACGGCAATCGGGTGATAGATGTAGGGTTCGCCTGATTTTCGGCGCATTTCTTTATGCGCCTCCAAGGCAATGTCGAAAGCTCGTCTGATTTGCTTTCGGTCTTGGGTAGACTTAGATCGTTCAGCCGCACGCAGTAACCCTTTGTAGCGGCGAAGTATTTCGCGTTTTTCTTCTTCTTCGTCGATCTCGATCATAAATGCCATTAATCAGCGGGTAGAATTTTGGAACGAACTTCGCCAAAGCCAACACGCACACCGTCTTTCGAGCAATGTCCGCGCATAATTACTTCGTCGCCGTCTTGGATAAACTTACGTTCAATGCCGTCTCCAAGTTGCACAGTGCGCGTCCCTTTCCATGAAAGTTCGAGCATTGAGCCAAAGCTGGTTTGCTCTTTACCTGAAATGGTTCCGCTCGCAAGCATATCGCCGCCGCGAATGTTGCAGCCGTTTACGGTATGATGGGCGAGTTGTTGGCAGAGGTTCCAGTACATGTACTTGAAGTTCGATTGGCAAACGGTACGCTCACCAATGCCTTCGTGCGGCGCGATCAACACCTCAAGTGCCAAGTCGTAATTTTTTTCGCCGTGCGATTGCAGATAAGGCAATACTGGCGGGTCTTGCACGGGGCCCGCTACTTTAAACGGTTCAAGTGCATCAAGGGTAACCACCCAAGGCGAAACCGATGAACCAAAGTTCTTTCCTAAGAACGGTCCGAGGGGAACATACTCCCATTTTTGAATGTCGCGTGCACTCCAATCGTTGAAAAGCACCATGCCAAAAATGAAATCCTCAGCCTCGTCAACACCGATGCTCGAGCCGAGTGGCTTGCCAGGGTAGGTGATAAATGCCGTTTCGAGTTCGAAATCAAGCAATCGACAGGGGCCAAACACTGGTGTTGTGTCATCGTTGAGCACCATTTGGCCTTTCGGACGCTTAATCGGTGTGCCGCTGACCACAATGCTCGAAGCTCTTCCGTGGTAACCGACTGGAAGATGTTTCCAGTTCGGCAGCAAAGCATTCGCTGGGTCGCGAAACATAATGCCCACGTTGGTAGCGTGCTCAATGCTCGAGTAAAAATCGGTGTAATCACCAACCTCAACAGGCATCAACATTTCTACATCTTCTTGCGCAAAAAACGCCTGTTTCACATGGTGCTCTTTTTGCCGCAAGTCAGGCACATCCGACCGCAACAATTTGCTCACACGGTTGCGAAGCTCGCGTGTAGCCTTTTTACCACGAGCAATAACCTTATTCAGCGAAGACGAACTTAAGTCATCCAGTTCAAAAGGTAGGTTCTCGAGGTAGCCCAAGATGTGCAATGCCCGCAAATCAACCACCATGTCGCCAATGGCCACACCCACGCGCGGCTTTTCCCGGTCAGTTTTGAAAATACCAAAAGGTAAGTTCTGAATGGGAAAATCACTGTCGGGGGCTACGTCGACCCACGACTTCAATGCCGGGTTATTTGCTGGGATCATATCGGGAGTTCTTCTTCGCAAAGTTAAAAATCCACGGGGCTTACGAACATACCCTTCGAAACAAATGCAAGGTATTTCGTTACCTTTCACCGCGTTTCTAAGTTCATGTCTGATCAATCGAAGTTTCCGGCATACCTCAAAGGGGTTTTCATAGCTGCTGTGGTGGTTATCACACATCATTTTGCCTGTACCTTCATCTATTCAACACCTGACATAGGTTGGCCACGGCGCGCACGCGACTACGCCGAGCGTTACACGGTGCCCTTTTTTCATCAAGGCTGGAAACTGTTTGCACCGGATGTCCCAAACCTGCACTATGCTTTGTTCTATCGCCATACGACAGATGGCCAATGGTCATCGTGGGAAGATACCGATGCCTTGCCAGGCATCAATGCGCACCAACGCATCGGCTACATGGCACGTAAACTACAAATGTACCTGGCGTCTGACATGCGCAAGAATTTGTATACCAGCCCGTCGGGTGAGTTGCAATATGATCGCATTGTAGTGGCCAAACCGTATTTCCGCATGGTGTATTGGGTCGTTCGGCGGCATGAAATTCTGTACGGAAACCGGCCCGAGGCCGTGCAACTTAGAATGGATGTGATTTTTGCGCAACCCTTTGAAGGTGGCGCACCGCCTGAGACGCAGGCCTTTGAGTTTCCTGTTTACCCCTTGAATACGGCGCCATGAATTTGATTACGCGCCTAACCGAGCACTTCGCATCGCATGTGCATACGCCGCATACGCAGCAGCTTTTCATGCGGGGCAGTTACTTTTTTTTGTTGCTGAATGCGCTGTACTTTTTTCCCATCCGCGACTTGATGTGGGGCGAGTATGCGATGATCATGCCCTGGAATCCGGGTACTTCGCCTGACCTGAATTTGGCTTATTTCCTTGACCATCGGCGAAGTTGGGCGATTGGCGGGTATTTTCTTTACCTCGTTTGCTTGCTCGTTGTTCAAATCCGCTTGCGCTGGATCGTACTACGGATCTTGGTTTTTGTTCTTGGCTTAATGCTGTATTATGCCTGTATACCAGCCTTCAATGCCGCCATGCTGCTCTTTAATTTGTTTGCCTTTTTCATGCTTTTCATGGCGCCTCAAGCTGCGCAGCCTGTGCAAAGAATGCTCGGTAATTTCGCATTTCTCGCGTGCAAGATTCAGGTTGTAATGGTTTACGCCCTAGCGGGCGGATACAAGCTGACCGGGCACACATGGCTCCAAGGTTCGTCAGTGTTTTATGCCTTACAGCTTGATCATTACACCACTACTTGGATGGCTGATTTTTTGCTTGATCAGCGCGCGCTGCTTCTTGCGTTTAATTACTTCGGATTGGTGTACCAAATCGGGTTCCCGATTGCTGTATTCGTTCGCCGCATTCGTGGAGTGTGGCTCATTTTAGGGTGCGTTTTTCACGCATCCATTGCCATCGGCATGCAACTGCCTGACTTTGGAATAGGGATGATGGTCGCCTACCTTTTATTCGTAAGCGAGACGCGAAGTGCAAGGTGGCTTGCCCATGCGGTGACCATCCTGCCGTTAGGCAGAAAACAAAAAAATGGGCTTGTTAAAACAGCTCGCGAATGATGCGCTCAACGCTATATCCTTCGGCCTCAGCTTTGTAGTTGCGCACCACGCGGTGGCGGAGGATCGGGAAGGCAACCGCTTGCACATCTTCGATGTCGGGACTGTATTTGCCGTGGATTGCAGCATGGCATTTTGCCCCGATCACCAAGAATTGGCTTGCACGCGGACCGGCGCCCCAAGAGAGGAAGTCGTTCACGATTTGTGGTGCCATTTCGCGGCCTGGACGGGTTTTACTGGCCAACTTCACCGCATATTCGATCACGTTATCGGCCACTGGCATTTTGCGAATGAGTTGTTGGAAGAACAAAATGTGTTCGGCATCGATGACCGAGTTTACCTTGTTCACCACGTTGCCGGTTGTACTTTTAACAACGCTCAATTCTTCTTGGTAAGTTGGGTAGTCGACCCAAATGTTGAACATGAAACGGTCGAGTTGCGCTTCAGGAAGCGGGTAGGTACCTTCTTGTTCAATCGGGTTTTGGGTAGCCAAAACGAAGAACGGAGCCGGCAGCGGATAGCGTTGCCCCGCAGCAGTTACGGCCTTTTCTTGCATTGCTTCGAGCAGCGCCGCTTGTGTTTTTGGCGGCGTACGGTTGATTTCGTCGGCCAAGATAATGTTTGAGAAGAGCGGACCTTTCACAAAGCGGAATTGGCGATTTTCATCGAGAATTTCAGAGCCGATAATGTCAGAAGGCATCAAGTCGGGTGTGAACTGGATGCGATTGAACGAGAGGCCCAGTGCTTCAGAAATGGTGTTCACCAGTAGGGTTTTTGCGAGGCCCGGAACACCAACTAGGAGGCTGTGTCCGTTACCGAAGATGCTAATGACCACTTGTTGAATCACTTCATCTTGCCCGATGATGACCTTACCAATTTCTTTGGTTAGTTTGTGGTAGTTTTCTTTGAGGTGGTCGAGGGCTTCTTTATCTGAAGCGTAATTGGGTAAGGCCATGTATCAAACGGGATTGGGCTTGCAAGTTACGAAATAAGCTCGTTTAGAGCTTCGCGTTTATCCAAGGGTATTTGAAAGAACACAATTGGTATTCATCATTTAAACGGATGTAGGTGGTTTTGAGTTTCTTCTCCATCCATTTTTCGAGGTTCTTTTCGCGAATATCGGCTTCAGCCATTTGTTTAAAGAGCAGATAATCATCGCGAAGGTTGGCTTGGTGGGCAGCGCTTCGGTCGTCGAGACGGTAAATCACAAAGTAGGGCGATCCTCCGGGCGACTCGCGCAGAACCGGGGCAGAAACATCACCAACTTGCATTTTAGATAGAACCAAAAAGATATCGCGTTCGAGCGCATCAACGCCGTGTTTCATTCCGCCTTGTTGAAAGTTCGCGACCTTCCCACCCTGATTTTTTGTTTCTTCATCGGTTGAGTAGCGCAGGGCTGCATCGCTGAAGGCCAAACTATCATTGCGAATGACTTGGGCTAAGCTGTCGAGAAAGCTTTCACCCCGCAACAGGTCTTCATCTTTTACTTTGGGCGAGAAAAGCACGTGACAAGCGCTAAATACCTCCCCACGTTTTTCAGTGACCTGTAAGAAGTGATAGCCGAAAGGTGATTCGAAAACGTTTGAGACGCTCCCAACATCTGTATTGTATACGGCACCCTCGAATTCAGGAACGAACATGCCGCGGCGCACCTCGGTGTAACACCCGCCTTTGTACTTTGATCCGGGGTCATCGGAGTGGCGCAGTGCGGCGATGGTCATTTTCATTTGGCCACTAGCCACCAGATTTCGAATCGAGTCAGCCTTCATGCGCAAAGCCTCTTTCTCGGCCAGCGAAGGTTCAGGTTGGTAAACGATTTGCGAGTAACGAATCTCTTCGCTGATGAGTGGCAAGCTGTCGGTGGAAATGGATTTGTAATAGCGCTGCACATCTTTGGGAGTGGCGTCAGCTTTCGCTTCGAGCTTGTATTGCATCTGCTGAATGAGGAGCTGTTCTTCGATCGGTTCTCTGAATTCAGATTTCCACTGCGCGATGGTTTTGCCATATTCAGCTTCAAAAGCGTCGACTGAGCCAAACATCGAAAGAAAGTACTCAAGGCGGCTTTCGATTTGCGACTGCACTTCGCCTTCAGTCACCACCAAACTATCGAATCGAGCTTGGTTGAGTAAGAGCTTCTGAAAAAGGAGGTCTTCGATGGTTTGACAACGGCTATCACCGTCGGGGTCGAGTCCTTGCATGCGTTGTTGCAAGAGGTCATTTTCAAGTTCGCTTTGAAGTAAAATCTCGTTGCCTACAACACCAATGATTTGGTCAATAATTTCACCTTGCGTTTCGGCAGGCTGCGCTAGTGCAACTGTTGAAACCAGCGTTGAACAGAGGAGAGCGACGATTGCAAATAAACGAGGGGTCATAATTAATACAGTTTTTCGACGTCTTTTCGAGCATAAGCATCATTGAAAAGTTCGTCGCGCATTTTTACCAACAAGTCGCGTTTTCTGCGGTTGAGGATCATGCTCTTGATGTTGTTTGTCACCAAAGGTAACGGTGAAACCGCGTCTTTAAGTTCGTACGCGAGTAACTTTAAATAATAGCTCTTGCCGCCCTCTTCAAATTCGGCTGATCGGGTCGACCTCAAAAAGCTCTCGATGTTGTAAACATCGATCGGCACTTTGGTCAAGAGTTCTTCGAAATACATCCACGTTTCGATGTCGATGTAATACGCAGCGCCATTGTCTACACAGAATTGTTCAAGTGCGACCAAGTCTTCTGAATCTTCGCTTTCGAAGAGTTTTCTGAACTGCTTTAGCTTTGACTTAGGGGTGTCTTTGGCGAGTACCGCAAATTTAACTTTAACGATGTAGTCGTTCAAGCTGAAAATCGACTGGTTTTCATCGTAAAAGGCTTGAATTTCCTCTTCAGTGATGAGCGTGTCGAGCCGCTGTTGTACGAAGAGGTTTTCGTAGGCAAATGTGAGCAAGGCTTTGCGGTGCGCTTCGAGCTCGGCCTCGAACCTTTTTTGCTCGTCGGGCAGCCGCTGCTCAGCAGTATGCAATATGACTTGCTCCTTCAACCAGTCGTTGATGTACCGTTCAGCTAAAATCGCGCTGTCTTCGGGGGTGCTCGCATCGGGAATCACAGCCCCTACTTCAGCCCACGTCAATACACGGTCGTAGGCACGCGCAGCTGTAGTGCTGTCTGTGAGTACTGCGTTGTCATCGTCGCTTGAACAAGCAAACAACGCAAAACTAAACACGATCAGAAATGCGGTTTTCATCGAATGGTATGGAGCACATCTTTATGAATGATGTACTTGTATTTGGCACGCAATTCATCGATCCAGGCCTTTTCGAGGTAGTTTTGGTATTCAGCGGTAATCATTCCGCGTGCTTCGTCAAGTTTTTTCGGCGCAGCGGGTATCACATCGGTGATCACGACCACTGCGGTTTGTCCGTTGTGCGGGCGAAGTTGTACCTTATTAATTTCCCATGGAAGCGCGTCGATGAGTTCATCTTCGCCGCGTTCGTAGCTTCCTTCTTCAATCCGCACATTCAAAGCCGACGTTTTGTTGATTTCGTCTTTGATTTCAATGGGGGTGCGGCCGCGTTGAATCAAGCGTTCAACCTGGCGTGCTACTTTCTCATCGTTGCAAAGGTAAACGGTAGCTGTTGCCCGATCATTCCACATGAAGCGATCCAAGTTGGCCTCATAAAAAGCAATTAAACCGGTTGTGTCTTTTACTGCGCGTGACCAAACCTTACGGTCGGTTAACTCGAAAAGGAGAATGCCATCGTGGTATTCGTTCATCAGCAATCTGAACTCATTGTACTTGTTTTCAAGTTGGCTATCTTCGTAAGCCATGATTTCGGTTTCGATGAACTTGTCGAGCTCACGATCGATGATTTCTTTACCCGTTTCACCGCGGCGTTTGATGCGTGCATCATTCAGGTACTGGTAGAATTCACGTGCTGTGTAGGTACGATCAGCGATTGAAAAAAGTGGCTTGTTGAGTGACTTTTGTTTTTTCACGCGAATGCCTTGTCCACTTGCGAATGCGCTATCAGCTGCCCCCGCTTTGTAAATCGGCTGAAGGCTTTTAGGGTTCACTGTGGTGCTATATTCAGCGCGCAATTTGCGAATGAAGCTCTGGCGGGTCATGTCTGATCGGGTGTCGCGACTTACTTTTTTACGGATTTCGCTTTCACTTTCAGCAAAGGTGGGTACCGGTTTGTACTCTAAACGTTTGATGATGTGCCATCCATAGCTGGTTTTAATGGGTTTGCTGATTTGGCCATCCGCTGAAAGAGCAAATGCAGCGTTCTCAAAGGGTTCGACCATTTTTCCGGTTCCAAACCAAGGGAGTTCGCCACCATTACGCGCGGTGCTTGCATCGGCCGAGAAGCGCATAGCCAATTCGCCAAAATCTTCCCCAGCTACAAGTTTGCTATAGATTTCTTGAATACGCGCTTCAACTTCGGCATTGGCTTCCGCATTGGTCGTGTCTTTGTGACGCAACATGATGTGTGCTGCGCGCAATTCTCCGCGTGCTGGGCGCTTATCGATGGTTTTAACGATATGATAACCAAACCGGGTGCGCACAGGCATGCTCACTTCGCCAACAGGTGTAGTGTATGCTGCACTTTCAAAGGGATACACCATTTGAAAAGCAGAAAAGTATCCCAAATCACCGCGGTTTTCGCGTACTGAAGGGTCTTCGCTACCCTGTTTGCCCGTTGCTACGTCGGCAAATGATTCACCTGCAAGAATGCGATTGCGCAAGGTTATAATGCGCTTGTAGGCACGCAAGGTGTCTTCGGGTGTGGCACTCGGATCGACTTTAATGAGGATGTGGCTCGCACGCACCTCGAATTGTTTGCGGTCATAGGCTTCTTGAACAAGCGCATCAAGCAGGTCGTTGTCAATAAGGTATGGACGTGCCAATTGCTTGCGGTATCCGGCCAATTCACGAATGAACGACGCTGCAGTGTCGAGTCCTTCGGCGCGCGCTTCGCGCACTTTCAACTTGAAGTTCACGAAGAGCTCCATGTATTCGTCAAGTGACGCAGCGGTGACAACTGTATCTCGGTTGTTTTTTCTAAAAACGGCTTCGAAGTCATCGCGAGTTACCTTCTCATCTTCGACAGTGAGCACAATGCCGTTGCCCGAAGCATTGAGCACACTGCCTTTGCTGGGTTGGGCAAAAGCAGAACTCGTTGCGAGGAATGCAAGGAAGAAGAATGAAAGTTTAGTCCAGAAGTGCTTCATAGCGGTCTGTATTTTTAAGCTTAACAGGCAAAATTAATGTGTTGATCAGGTAAAAGTCAAATTTTACCGGATGCTGTAATTGGGGGCTTCGCGGGTAATAAGTACATCGTGTGGATGGCTTTCGCGAATTCCAGCGTTGGTGATCCGCACAAACTGTGCCGATTGCAATGCATCAATGTTTGGTGCGCCGCAATAGCCCATGCCTGCGCGCAAACCGCCGATGATTTGATACATTACTTCTTGCGTCGTACCGCGGTAAGGAACTCGTCCGCTGATGCCTTCAGGAACCAATTTCTTGATGTCGTCTTCGGTGTCTTGGAAATAGCGATCGCTCGAACCTTTCTGCATGGCTTCGATAGAACCCATTCCGCGGTAACTTTTGAATCTACGGCCTTCAAAAATGATGGTTTCACCAGGCGATTCTTCAACGCCCGCGAGCATCGAACCTACCATTACGGTATCTCCACCACCGGCGATTGCTTTTACAATGTCACCAGTAAAACGTATACCACCATCAGCAATAACTGGAACACCCGTGCCGCGCAGTGCGTGAGCAACTTCCATTACAGCAGTGAGCTGCGGAACGCCGACCCCTGCGATGATGCGTGTGGTGCAAATTGAGCCCGGACCAATTCCAACCTTAACGGCATCGGCACCATGCTCAACCAATGCTAAGGCAGCAGCACCTGTGGCCACGTTTCCGCAAATGATCTCAATGTCTGGGAAACGGTCTTTAACTTTGCGAAGGGTATTCAAAACCCCTTGGCTGTGGCCGTGCGCGGTATCAACAACCAATGCATCAACCCCAGCTTGTATTAAAGCTTCTGCGCGGTCAATCGTGTCTGCCGTAACCCCAACCGCTGCTGCCACCCGCAAACGGCCAAATTGGTCTTTGCAAGAGTTCGGGTACTCATGCAATTTTAGGATGTCTTTGTAGGTGATCAAGCCGATCAACTTGTCGTTGGCATCAACAACTGGGAGCTTCTCAATTTTATAATTCTGCAAGATTTCTTCAGCCTGCTTCAAGTCGGTGCCTTCGGTCGCCTTAACAATGTTCTCGTGGGTCATCACCTCACGAATCGGGCGTTGGGCGTTTTTTTCAAAGCGCAAATCGCGGTTGGTTACGATGCCAACGAGTTTTCCGTTATCATCAACAACCGGAATGCCTCCAATTTTATGCTCTGCCATGAGGCCATGTGCATCACCGACCAAGGCTTTGTCGTTCACCGTAACCGGATCTTGAATCATTCCGCTCTCTGAACGTTTAACCTTGCGCACTTCATTGGCTTGGTCTTTGATGCTCATGTTTTTGTGAATCACTCCAATACCACCAGCACGCGCCATGGCAATAGCCATGTTCACACCGGTAACGGTATCCATGGCAGCCGAAACGATGGGGGTGTTCAGGGTGATGTTTCGCGTGAGTTTCGATTGGATATTCACCTCGCGTGGTAGAACCTGTGAAAATGCAGGTATGAGGAGCACGTCATCGTAAGTGAGACCTTCACCTACGACTTTATCATGAATGTTAAATGCCATTCTCGAGAACTTGTTTGTAGAGACAAAAAAAGTGGGGCAAAGGTAAGAAAAAGGTTGGCGTGAGAAAGCGTTAATCCTCAGGGTATACCATCATGAAAACTGTGCCTCGTTTTTCGTAAATTCTTCCTGATCCATCGGTCACTGAAACGAACCATGCGTACAAACCTTCAGGTACGAGTTTGTCGCGGTACTTTCCGTCCCAAGCCTCTTCTATGTTGAAGGTCTCAAATACGACATCTCCCCACCGGCTATACACTTGGAGGCGGTAGTTGTCGAAATCAGCAAATGAAATAACCGGTTGAAAGGTGTTGTTGATGCCGTTGATTAGAAACGCATTGGGCACCCAAATTACCGGTGTTTGGGTAAGGCAGCGCTCGTTGCTGTCTGCACTTCCGGGCAGGGTGTAGCCATTGTCAGCTTCGATTGCCCGAACTAAATAGCAGAACTCACCTTCGGTGAATAAGAGCTGACTTACGTCATCTTCCAAAAAGGTCACACTACCAGGGACAGTAGCTAGTAATAGGGGTAAAGGGTCTTCAGGTGTGCTTCTGAAAATTTCATAACGCTGAACGCCGTTGTCCCAATCGCTGTATGGCGTCCAAAATAAAGTGTTCACCAAACGATCGCGATTGACTACGCCCGTCAAGCGAATGGATGTTCCTATGTTGGATTCGTCAACGAGGTCACCACACGTGTTTTCAACCGTGATGCGGTAGGTGTATGCGCGTTCACCGGTATCTGTTACATCATCACTGAACTGCAAGGTGCCCTGTCCAATTAAGTTTTGCGCATCGATGATGTCAAATTCCTCAAGGTTTGCGCGTTGGCGCTCGAGCAAAAAGGTGTGCTCGGTGCCGGCACCCGGACCAATCTGGACATTAACCTGAACTTCAGTCCCAGAGATTACGTTAACACCTGAGATGTAATTGAAAGCCGGTGATGCCGGATAAAATAAGGTTGCCGTTCTTCGGTTCGAAGTTGAGGTGTACAGCAAATCATCCGAAGTAGCCATTACCCGATAACGGTATGAGCTTCCTAGGTTGCAGTTTTCGTGCACAAAGGTGGTCGCATTGCCGTCCACTGAGCCTATTAAAACGGTCGGAAGAAATACCCCGCTGCCTGGATTCGGTTCTTCGGTTGCGAAAATTTGATAGCTCGAAACGCCGTCCCAACCCGTGTAGGGTGTCCAAATTAGGGTAACGAAATCGGTACACGGTTCCCAGTCGTGGGTTAAAAAGATAGTGTTTTCACAGTTCAGACTAGCGGGTCCGGGGTCGGGTAAATTCCCTACGTTCAAGCAACTGTCAAAAGCGGCGATGTTGTAATACTCCGAGTCCATTTCGGCTGTAGAATTCGGGTTGGTCCAAGTTGTAATTGAAGCGTCCCAAATTGTATCAAGCGGAATCGGGTTTAAGCCAGGAAAACACTGGTAAACGATGTAGCCATAAAGATCCGGTTCTGGACTTGGCGTCCATGACAACACGGCATCGTTGGTATTCACATCCACACTGACTGATGCAATGGTCGGTGGTGATGGATCAATTTGATCTTGAAAGCTTCCTCCGTCAATATTCGAAAAATGGCTGCAAGGTGAACCACCGCTGAAGCGGATTTGAAAGTTCAGATCAGCCTCGCAAATGTCAACCGCGTACTCGTAAATGTTGTTGCCAAGGGCATATGGGAGGTTTGCAATGGTTGTCCACACGCCGGCGGGGTATTCGCGCAAGACATTGAACTGGCCGCCGATCAGCAACGGGTCTGTAAGATAAGGGAAGTTCCAACCAAGTTGCGCCAAACCGGGAACAATCGTTGCGTTAACAACAAGGAACATTGAGCAGGCAAAATCTCCAGGTTCTGCAGCTTGAATCGCACCGTCATCATAAGTAGTTTGCAAGTAAAAACAACTTGCCGCTGCATTTCCATCGTATGCAGTAACCACAATACTGCTGGTGTTGTAGTTTAAAATATCTTGGATAAAAATGGTTTCGAGCGTATTCGGATTCGCCCAATACAATTGATAGGAGACGAATTGGTTGTTCGGATCCGCCGGAGGCGTCCATGTCAAAATAATGTTGCCGTTGTTACTCACGGTAACGCAGTCAATATCAGGCGATGCCGGCGATTGTGCAAATCCACTGCAGGCAGCGAATGCAAAAATGGCAGCGAGCCAAAAACGATATGTTGCTTCAAGGTTCTTGCCCATGGAGGCACAAAATTACGGCTTACTTAGCACTAACGCAGAAAGTTGAAAGTAATTTTATCATCTTTCCTAGAGTGTGAACGCAAAGAAGGCCCAACAGGTTGCCTCCTCTCAAAGAAAGTCGTATCGCCCGCCGAGTGTTGAACCACCAATTTCAACGTATTGGCTAATGATGGTGCGAATGATTTCGGCCGCTGGCCGGATGCTGTGAATACGTGCTGCCACCTGCCCAATCTCAAGTTCCCCTTGTTCAAGATCTCCCTCAAACATGCCTTTTTTCGCACGTCCGCGCCCCAGTAAGGAACGGAGCTCATCGGATGTCGCCCCGCTCGCATACGCTTTTTGTACCGCCGACAAGAACGGGCCTTGGAGCAAGCGAACCGGCGTGAGCTCTTTCAGCGTGAGTTGGGTTGCGCCCTCTTCGGCTTCGATTACGGCTTGTTTGAACGCACCATGTGCTGATGATTCGGTTGATGCCACAAATCGACTTCCGATTTGAACCCCTTCGGCACCCAATACCATTGCAGCGAGCATACTACGTCCGTCAGATATACCACCAGCTGCAACCACAGGAATGCGCACAGCGTCAACTACGGCAGGAACCAAACAGAGGGTCGTGGTTTCATCGCGCCCGTTATGACCACCAGCTTCAAATCCTTCAGCCACGACAAAATCAACGCCTGCTGCTTCAGCTTTGCGCGCAAACTTGCTGCTTGAAACCACGTGGCCGACCCGAATTCCAGCGCTTTGAAGTCGCGCAGTGTGTAGAGCCGGATTTCCAGCACTCGTAATAACAGTCTTTACCCCCAGCGCAACAATGCGGTCAATGTGCGCCTCAATTTGCGGATACAAAAGCGGTAAATTCACGCCAAACTTCGTGGTGACCGCCTGGGTCTTGCGAATGTGCTGTTCGAGCACTTCAGGGTACATTGACCCTGCTCCTAAAATTCCCAAGCCCCCAGCTTTGCCGACGGCCGACGCCAATTCATGGCCCGAACACCAAACCATACCCGCTTGAATCAAGGGGTAATCAATATCAAGGAGCGCGCAAATTCGGTTTTTCATGAGATCACTGAAGTTCCAAATTTACGAACTCCAGAGATAGGAGTGGTTTTAAGGCATTTGTCGTATTTCAAGCGCTGCACAACCGTTCTACATTTACAGTAGTTCAAGCGATGCCATTAGCGATGCAAGCCGATCTCAACGCAATCAATCGGCTCTCTCAAAAAAGAGGGGTGAAACACATCCCTTTTTTTTTCGTATCTTTCAAGCTATAGGTCATGCCATGGCGCTTTTTAAAGTAAGTTTTCGATCGGGGGCTTTGAATTCCCCACGAAAACTGTATTTTTGTAGCCTTAGCGTAGTTTAAATACGTGATAATGAATCGACTACTACTCATACTGCTGGTGTGCTTTCTTACTTTTAGCGCCCGGGCCCAATACAACTGGGAGTACGGCCTACTCGTAGGCGGCGCCAATTATCTCGGCGATATCGGAGGCCAAGAACAAACCCGTCGCGACTTCGTTTGGGATATGCACTTGCATAAAACAAACATTGCTCTGGGCGCATATGGCCGCTACAAGCTGTCGAAGCGTATGGCGGTTTTAGCGAATTTCTCTTACATGCAGCTCAATACCGCAGACAGCGAGTCGCTAAACCCTGCCCGTGTAGCCCGTAACTTGAATTTCCGAAACCGAATGTTTGAACTCGGTGGTCGCGCTGAAGTAACCATTTTCTACGACAACGACGTGGGTGGAAAAGGGTACTACAACCCTGATTTCCGGTTTTATGTCTTTGGTGGTTTTTCAGTCTTCGCACACAATCCACAAGCGCAAGTGCGCAATCCGGAAAGCGAATTCTTTGGAGATACCTGGCACAACCTGCGCCCGTTGCGCACGGAAGGGCAAAACGAAGAATATGGGTTGCTTGGCCTCGCTGTACCAGCAGGTATAGGGCTTTACTTTACCTTCGACAAAACATGGCGCGTAGGGTGGGAGTTGAGCTGGAGAACTACGTTCACCGACTACCTCGACGATGTTTCAAGCACCTATGCTGATCCAGCAACGTTGCCTTCTGATCTTGCGCGCGCGCTCGCTAGCCAAACCAATCAAGCAGTTATCGATGCAATCAACGACCCTTCATCTGGATCTGTAGAGGCGCATCAATACATGGAAGGGTTCTCAACCAAGCGAGGAGATCCGACCAATAACGACAGCTTCCTCACAACGCAATTCTCTATTGGGAAAGTGATTCGTGGACGAAGCCAGTTCTACCGTAAGAAGTACAGCTGGTTACGCAACCGCACCGGTGCACGTAAGTCACGCGCGAAGTTCTAAGAACGACGCTCACCCCATTGAAATAGAAAGAGCTGGCTGCAAAGTCAGCTCTTTTTTTTAAGCTGATTTACGAACGAATTGCCCGATCTTCGAAAGGGGTTTTAAGGTAAGTGTGTACCATGCCGGACGTAAGCCGTTCATCGTCCAAGCTTTGCGGTCTTCTTTGTTCGCGCGAATGCGGTTCTTTAAACTCACATTGCTCTCACCACCAACACGCATTTTCGTAATCACCCGATCCAAATAACCAACTGCAATTTCGTGCTTGTGCATGAAACGAAGCATCAACTCGTAATCAGCCGCCGAGCGTAAAGCCGTGTTGTACAAGCCAAAGGCATCATAACAACGCTTTGAAACAAAAAAGGTCGGGTGAGGGGGCATCCATCCTTGGCGAAAACGTCCAGGTTTGTAAGCCCCAGCCCGCCAATACCGAACCACCTTGTCGGTTTGATCGCGATCGACATATACCAAATCAGCATAAATCGCATCGCAATTTTTAGCCGCGACAAAGGTTTTCACCACATCGCTTAACACATGCGCATCTGCATAAAAATCGTCGCTGTTCAAAATGCCTATCACATCGCCGGTCGCTGCCTGAACACCTTTGTTCATTGCGTCGTAAATGCCTTTGTCAGGTTCAGAAACGTAATACGCAATGCGTGACTGGTACTTTTCAATGATGGCTTGGGTACCATCTTTTGAGGCGCCGTCAATGACGATATATTCTACGTGCTGATAATCTTGGCCAAGCACCGATTGAATGGTGTCTTCAATGGTCGCAGCACTGTTGTAAGCAATGGTAATGATGCTGATTTTCATGGCTTGATGATTCGCTCGCGCACACGCTGGGCCGGATTGCCTCTGTAAATGCCGTATGCATCCAAGTTATGCGTTGCTACGCTCATCACACTCAGTACCGCGTGTGATTTACAGGTCACACCGGGGCCAACCAGCGCCTTTGCTCCAATCCACACGCCGTCTTCAAGGGTAATGCATCCGACCGTTAGGTCGAAACCCACCGAAGTGTAATCGTGGTTGCCGCACAAAAGCATGGCACCTTGCGATATGCAGCAGTTTGGGCCAATCGTTACTTGGTCGAGGTTGTCAATCCACACGCTTTCACCGATCCAGCTGTAGTCGCCGATTTCGAGGCGCCAAGGGTATTTGATATTGACGCCGGGTTTGATGACCACGCCCTGCCCGATTTTTGCGCCAAAAATGCGAAGTATAGCGCATTTGATCGCCGAAAAAGGAAAGAGTGGATTCAGAAAAAACAGTGCGTTCACAAGGTACCATGCAGCACGCAAGGCAGGAGGGCCTGGGCGATACCATTGGTTGTTGAAACGACTGAGGTCTGTTTTTGCTGCGGTCATGGGGTTACAAAAGTCACGCTTTCTTGCACCAATGTCAACGGTTTTGCAAGGCGAATTCGAAGAGTTCAATATTTTGTTGCACAGCGTTTGCGTCGTGGGCGATGCTTTGACCTAATTTTTGCGCGCCTTGACACAATCGCTCATACGCATCTTGATCGAGGTCAAGGCATGCGCGCAGGGCTTGTACCATCGCTGAATCAGTCAATGGCAGGCTCCAGCCGGCTTGCAGTGATTCAAGATTTTGCCATGGCGTGCGGTCGCTAATCAGCACGGGCAATCCTGTAATCAGCGCCTCCACAATGGCATGGCCGTAGTTTTCACCCAACGTAGGCAAGTAAAAAATGTGGGCGTCGGCTAGCACTTCGGGCAAACGATTGGGGTCAATTTCACCGTGAAAGGTGAGTTGAATGTTCGGGTTTTCTTGAGCTGCCTGTCGGCAGGATGCGAGGTAGTCGCCCAGTTCGCATGTGCCGTAAATTGACCAGCTGACAGGTTGATCAGCCGCAACTGCGAGGTAGTTCAGTGCTCCGAGGATGTTTTTCTCTGGGCTCACACGGGCCACAGTTACCAAACGAAGTTCGCCCTTGTTTTTGATGGGTACCTGAGCACGAGGTGTGCCCAAGCGTGGCAAATTGGGAGCAATGTGAACCCGCGCATCTGAACCGATGTGGGCTCGAATCTCATCGCGTTCTGTTGAATTTGATGCTGCCCAATTCACCCCTTTGTGCAATTGGAGCACTTTGGAGAGCCTTAAAAACCCCTTCTTTTTGCGCGACTTAACAGAGAGTGCACCTGATTTGAGCATCCCACGTGGCGCTATGACTACGCGATTTAGGAGTCCTTTCCTGCGGAAGTACAAGAGTGGAATAATGCTGTACTTGAGGCTGAATAAACTGTTGATGTACACCAAATCAATCGCGTAATCGTGCATGATTTGTTGAATCAACGGGGGTTTGGGACCCGTGGCGTCGAGGTACATCACCTTTTCGTTAGCGGCGCGCTGCACGAAGGTGCCCACCGGCACATCATAGGCTTCGGTACAGAGGTGATCATAGCGCGAAGTGACAATAATGAAGTTGTGCGGGAGGTGCTGCACCAAGTTGGCGACCGACTGAATCGGGCCACCTGCGCGATATCCTGGGAGGTACCAATCGACAAAAACCAAGATGTTCAATCGATCATTCAATGTTGTTTTGCTTTAACCAGTTTTCGAGTACTACCAAGTGCCAAATGCGCGACCAAGTGATGGTTGTACTCCCGTTAATGAAAGCTTGCCAAAGTTGCTGAATGCCTCTGGCGTTGAACCCTTCACGTTTGCCCAATTGCGTGAGGGCATCTTGGCAAAACGACTTGAGTTCATTTTTCATCCAATGCTCCCAAGGAAGGGTAAACCCCATTTTCTTGCGTTCTACAATGTCGCGCGGAATGAGTGTTCCGAGCGCATCGGTCAGCAGCTTCTTGGGGGTATGAGGAAACTTGTAAGGATCAGGTACGCCGAGCGTGTAGGTCACAAGGTGGTGGTCGAGAAAAGGAACCCGTACCTCGAGCGCATGGGCCATGCTCATTTGATCGGTATCGCGCAAAAGTACGTTTTGCATGTAGGTCGAGATCTCCGCAACAGAAACCTGACTTAAATAGGGCAGTGCAAAAGCGGGTGAATCGGATGCGAGGGTGCTTTTCAGGATCGACTTGACCTGGTTTTCTGCAATTCGGCCATCTGAACGGAGGCTGCCCACTTGTTTGTCTGACAATACCAAACGGGCATAGGGGTAAATGTGCTCCAAATCAAGGTAGTCTTGCACCAAGATTTCACTGGTTTTCCAAGAAGCAACACTGGGTTTGAAGGTCCGGAGACCCCATCCCGCCGTACGGCGGAGAAACTTCGGATAGCTCATGAGCCACCGCTTATCTAAAATGTCTGTTGCTTGCTTGAAAATGGCGTATCCTGCGAATAACTCATCGCCACCTAAACCTGACAAGGCCATTTTGACGCCTGCTCGGCGGGTGGCTTGACTCACGATGTAGGTGTTTGGACCGTCTCCACTGGGATGGTCCATTGCTGCAAGTGCTTCAGGAATGGCGGCCAAAAAGTCATTCGGTGTTAACCGAATTGCCGTGTGATCGGTATTGAATTTTTTGGCGATTTGCGCAGCATAAGTGCCTTCGTTGAAATCACTCTCATCAAAGGTTACTGTAAATGTTTGCACGGCACGATCAGAAACTTCGGCCATTAAACCCACAATGGCACTGCTGTCGATGCCACCTGAAAGAAATGCACCAAAGTTCACGTCGGCACGCATTCGCAACGCAACGCTCTGGGTAAGTTTGGCGCGGATTTCGGTTAAGATGCGTTCACGGCTTTCAATGACTGGGGTTACAGCGGCTGCTAAATCCCACCATGCTTCGTGCACGATTTCACTGTCGCTAATCACAATGCGATGTCCGGGCTCCAACATGAACACGCCATCGATGAGGGTATCAGGGGCGTGCACCGTTTGGTAGCGGAGGTAGTCAATCAATCCTTTGGCGTTGGTTTTGCGCTCCACCAATCCGCTTGCGAGCATGGCTCGAAGTTCAGATGAGAACACGATTCCGCTACCATGTTGCGCGTAATAAAGCGGTTTGATGCCGAGGCGGTCGCGGGCAATGAGCACGCGTTGTTTATCGGCATCGTATAGGGCAAAGGCAAACATGCCGTTGAAATGCTGCACGCAGTCGATGCCCCAGCGGCGGTAGGCGGCCAGAAT
>CAMCHP010000030.1 GCA_945874695.1 Chryseobacterium gleum | reverse complement strand
CTCAAACACCGTTTCTAAGGCGTTGGTTGACGACGGCCCGTCGATGATTTTGAAAATATTTCCTCCGCCATTGTTCACCACAATGATGCGTAAGTTCTCCCGTGAAGCATTGTGCCACAGTCCATTAACATCGTACAAAAAGGCAATGTCGCCTGAAATTAGCGTAACCATTCGATCACTTACCGCCGCCATTCCCGATGCCGTGGCCGTGCAGCCATCGATGCCGCTTGTGCCCCGGTTTCCGAAGTATTGCAAATCTGTACGCGGGTCGAAGAGCTGAATGTAACGCACCACGCTGCTATTGCCCATTTGCAACACCGATTGCTTCGGTAAGCGAGGTAAAATCAGATCAAAAACGGCCAAATCAGACCAAGGGGTATGGTCAAGCACTTCGCGCTGCGCATGCGCTAATTTGCGGTCATGGGCGGTCCAGCGTGTGCGGTATGGGGTTTCGGCCTGAACGGCCGGATGGGCGGCTCCAGCCAAGGCATGCAAGGCCCCAGCGACATCTGCCGTAAGCACCCGACGCAGTTTTTTGTAGGTATCTAACGGACGCCCGGCAGGATCAATGTGCCAGTGTTCACCCGTAAAATGTTGACGTAAAAACGCCTTGATTTTCTTCGAAACTACGTTGTTTCCAAAAGTGATCAACACGTCCGGAACGAGGTCGGCCAAGTCGTCGTCGGAGGTGCTCATGAGCAAACGATCGATGCACGGAATCAGATGTTCGCCCTTTACATTCGATGAGGTTTCTGTGAGCACCACCACGTTGGTATGATCAGCGAAGCGTTGAACTGCTGCTTGCACCGCCGCATCTGGAAAACACAGGCCGGTAAGCAGCATCACTTTATGGGCTTTCGCGAGGTGGCCCTTGAGATGAATCAGATCAGCTTCAGGCAGTTGTGGAATCGATGCAATCACGTCAATCCGTTGCGGGGCGCGGCCTGGGGCCTCGACAGTGAGATAGAGTGGCTCACGCAAGGCCACGTTGATGTGCACGGGGCCTCGGGGCATACCGCTCGCAATGTTCCATGCCGCATTGATCTTGCGAATGTGGGCGCGTTGAACATCCAAATGGTCGCTATCAGCGCTGATGTCAAATGATGCAAGCGTATGTTGGGCATGAACACCCGACTGCCGAATGGTTTGTCCGTCGCCTTGGTCAATCCACTCATCCGGCCGATCGGCCGTAATCACCAAAAGCGGTACCTCTTGGTAAAAAGCTTCAGCAATGGCCGGACCGTAGTTGAGCGCGGCTGTACCCGACGTGCAAAGCACCGCAACGGGGCAACTGGTAGCTTGGGCAATGCCAAGAGCGAAATATCCGCCTGCCCGCTCATCAGGCACTACATAGCATTTGATCTCAGGATGGTTGTAAAAAGAAAGCGCGAGGGGTGCATGGCGCGACCCTGGAGAAATCACCACGTGTTTCAACCCGTGGGCAACTAAAATGCCAGTAAGATCTTGTACGGGTTGTTTATCGCTGATCATCTGCAGGTGTCATTGTTTACTGTGCAAAGGTATTAACCAATGCGGCAAGTTTATTGCGTGTTTCGCGCCATTCATCATCGGGGTCTGATTCAAAAGTGATACCGCCCCCGGTGTAAACCAAAGCACAATCTGAAAACAGTTGCATACACCGAAGGTTAACAAAAAGATCGACCTGCTGTTCGCGCCGTTTTAAACCTAAATATCCAGTATAGTATGCACGATTGTGTTTTTCGCTTGCGCGGATGTGTGCAGTTGCGACCTGGAGCGGTGTGCCCGCAACCGCAGGAGTCGGGTGCAAGTGCGCAATCACTCCATCAATGGATGCCGTGTGAAAGCTGAGCGTGCTGCGCAAATGCTCCAAGTTGCCGTAGCCAATGGTTTCAGGACGGGTGATGTGCAGTTCAGATGCGCCTGCGGTCAAGAGTTGGGTTCGAATGTAATCAGTAACGACCGACTGTTCGAGCGATTCTTTTTGTCCCCAAGGAACGATGTCGATTTCGCGCTGGCGAGTTCCTGCGAGCGATACAGTCATATACCGGTTCGCTTCGTCTAAGCTGCGAACCAAAGGTTCAGGTGTGGCGCCAATCCACAAGCCCGCTTGCGGATGACTGAATGCATAAACGAAAGTGTTCGGGTGCGCAGTGCGCAAACGTTGCAAAACCTCATTCAGCGCGATGTTGATTTGCACCTGCGTGACGGTAGAGACAACAACTTTATCGAGTTGTCCTTCGGTTATGATTTTTAAAGTTTTTCTCAGCTGCTCGAGATAGTCGCTCTGCGCTGTCGAAGGCGTGGTGCAGGCTGCAGCAGGTCGCACAAGTTTGATATCTGCTAAATCAACCTGTTTCGATCGTCCGTTAAGTTTAAGTACCCCAGCTGATTGGTCAAAAGGCGCAAATACAAAATGGTCGTTTGCTTCATCGTTGGCCGCATGTTCAAGTGTGAAGAATTCTGATTGACTAGGGAGGCTCCAGAAAACACACGTCGGAAGGTCAGTCATTTTTTGCGATGATCATGGTGGTGAGTCGCGACGTTGCGATCAAGGTATCAGCTTCGTCAACAATGTCGATGTTCCAAACATGCAATCGTCCGCCATGATGCACCAGGCGTGCTTTGCCAGTAACGATGCCTTCGCGTTTGCCGCGCAAGTGGTTCGCATTGATCTCAATACCCACAGCGACCCGGCCGAGCGGAGCGGCAATGAAGTGCGAACCAACACTCCCCAGGGTTTCAGCCAAGGCAGCGCTTGCACCCCCGTGAAGCAAACCATAGGGCTGGCGTGTGCGCTCATCAACAGGCATGGTTCCTTCAACATATCCGATTTCAACGCGGGTGATCTCTATTCCGAGCGCTTCACCAAGCGTTCCTTTGCTCATATTGAAGAGGTTTTCAATTTCCATAGGAGGATGATCTTTCAAAGCCGTAATTTCGCCAAAGTTACCAAATCAAGGTTGACCGATGGCTGAAGTAACATATAGGGTTTTATTGGCTGAAGATGAGCGGCCGCTGCGCGAAGGCTTGCGTTTGAACCTCGTACTCGACGGGTATGAGGTTATCGAGGCGGCTGACGGCAAGCGTGCTTTGGAAGTGCTACGCACCCACAAACTCGATTTGGCTATTTTGGATGTTATGTTGCCTGAACTCGACGGATTTACAGTTTGCAAAACTATCCGCGCCGAAGGCAACCGCACGCCAATTCTCTTTTTAACTGCAAAAGGAGGCAGCAGTGACCGCGTCGAAGGCTTGCGCATTGGCGGCGACGATTACCTGTCGAAGCCTTTTAACCTCGAAGAACTTTTACTTCGTGTAAAGAAATTGATCGTCCGAAGAGAAACAGGCGGCGGTGCGCTGGCCGAATTAGATACTTATTCGTTTGGCGAGAATCATATAGATTTCAATTCGTTCATTATCACCGATAAGCAAGGCCGGTCTCAAACTTTAAGTAAAAAGGAGATTATGTTGCTGCGCTTATTGATCTCTAAAAAAGGTGTGGTGGTCAGCCGAGAAGAGATCCTTGAAACCGTATGGGGGTACGATGTTTTCCCCAGTACGCGTACCATCGATAATTTTATTTCCGCATTTCGGAAATATTTTGAGCCCAACCCGAGGCAACCCATTTACTTTTTCTCCGTCAGAGGTGTAGGATATAAATTTTCGCCTCCGTGAGAAAAAAAGTTTTCCGATTTGGAGGCAACCTTTAGACAACTATACGTCTAACTATTGGTTGCGCAGTTTCCAGGACTGCGTTGGTTTCAAAATTTTCCTTGCAGGTTTACAGAAAGGGGCACTCAATAGAGGCCCTTTTTTGTTGTTCCCCACAGATCCAAGAAATTTCAGATTCAAAGGCTCAGAGAGGCAGTGCAGAGCGCATCCGTGCAAATCTGCTTAATCCGTGGTCAATTAGTTGCACCGCAGATTGAAGGGAATTTCACAGATTCAGAAATTTAGCGCAGTTCAAAGGTTGAGTTCATCCGTGTAAATCTGCTTAATCCGTGGTCAATTAATTGCACCGCTGATTGAAGGGGTTTTCACAGATTCAGAAATTTAGCGCAGTTCAAAGGTTGGGTTCATCCGTGTAAATCTGCTTAATCCGTGGTGCAATTAACTGCACCGCGGGTTGAATGGGTTTTCACAGAATCAATGGTTTGGTGGTTGAGCGTGCAGCGGTAATCCGTTTGCATCAACTTAATCTGTGGTTGCGGTTTAAACCATTCGGATGTAAACGACTACTTTGGTTTCAAAGAAGGGGTCAGTGAAATACTTTGAAAGCGGAAAAACATCTGGATTTCGTTTTACTTCACGCAATTCTTCACTTAAATCTCCTCCTTTCAGATAGAGAATCCCATTTGGAAAGGCATTGATTTGCTTCGATTTAAATTTATTCTGCGTCAGGGGTACAAATTCATTCAAGCGAGTTACAGCTCGCGAAACAACGAAGTCATAGCTGCCTTTGATGTTTTCAGCGCGTTCATGGATGCCTTTCACATTGTCAAGGTGCAATGCCGCCGCAAGTTCATTCACGACCATTATTTTCTTCCCGATTGAATCAACGAGTGTGAAATGGCATTTGGGGTACAAAATTGCAAGAGGCAACCCAGGAAACCCGCCGCCAGTTCCAATATCGAGAATCTGTGTGCCATCTGCGAAAGGCATAACCTTCGCGATGCCAAGCGAGTGCAGCACATGTTTCAAGAATAATTGATCGATGTCTTTCCGAGAAACGAGGTTGATTTTCGAGTTCCAATCCCGAAATAGTTCGCCGAATTTGACAAACTGATTGTATTGCCGTTCGTTGATTTCTGGAAAGTATGAACGAATCAGTTCTGCATCCATGTTAAAAGCGCTCCCTTGTGTTTTTTAAGATCTGAAACAGGAAGTCGCGCGCTCGAAACAATTGAGCTTTAACGGTTCCAAGCGGGAGGTCAAGCTCTTCGGCTATTTCTTCGTAGCTGTATTCTTCAAAATAACGCAGTTCAATGAGGGTGCGGTAGCGTGGCTTCAAGCGTGTGACCACATCACGCATCAAATTGAGCCGTTCTTTGCGCTCGAGCGCTTCAATTGGATCAGGTTGATCGTCGGTCACCGCGATTTCCATGGAGTCACCATCTTCATTTCTAAACCCGGTGTCGAGTGAGAGCGCGCGTATGCGTTTCTTTCGAATGAAGTCAATGCCGTTGTTCGAAGCAATTTTAAACAGCCAGGTGCTGAATGCAAATTGCGGAGTGTACTGTCCGAGTCGCCGAAAAGCCTTTCCAAAAGCCTCGATCGTTAAATCTTCGGCGTCGTCTTTGTTGTTCACCATTTTGAGCAACATGAAGTAGATCGATTCGCGGTAGCGATCCATCAATTCGGCGTAAGCCTTTTGATCTTTTTCAGTCAAGGCCCGCTTCACGAGTTCGTAGTCGCGTCGGGCTTTGTCAGATAGGTGTTCACTTACTTCCATGTGCGCGGTGTCGCTAACTGGTTCCAAATCCATACGAATGGATGTATCGTCATTATCATACTTTCCCAAATTGGTGCGCCATAAGCCAAGCTTGCGAGGCCCATTTTCCGGAATGCTCCGCTAAATGTAAGGAAATGCACAATATAGCGGAGAAGGAGTGCTGCACCAACTATGAAGAACGCACTGTGTACAATCAAAAGCAGCAAGGCGCCGAGCCACATGAACTGCCATGAAAGCGGCCACATGGCGAGCCTTATTTTTCGTGAAGTACGATAGCGCGGCGCCGTGCTAAAGTGGCGGCGTTTCTGATGGATCCAGCTCTTCCAGGTTGTTTTAGGTGCAGAAAGTGTTTGTGCTTCGGGCTCGAACACCACAGCCGTATTCGATGCTGTTGCAACCTCACCGATGAACAAATCGTCGTCTCCTGATGCAATATGAAGGTGCGATTTGAACCCGCTATTTTTGAAGAAAAGCGATTTGCGATAAGCCAAATTTCGACCAACACCCATGTATGGAACTCCCTCCAAAGCAAAAGAAACATAGGTTGCAGCTACTTGCGCGGCATCAAAACGGATCAGTCGATTGAGCATGCCCTTCATCCGCCCGTAGGGCGAAACTCCTAAAACTACACTTATGGATTGATCTTCGAATGGTGCAGTCATTCGCGATATCCAGTCATTTGACGCTGGAATGCAGTCGGCATCGGTAAGCAGCAAGATGTCATGTTTTGCCCCCTTAATGCCAACGGTTAGCGCGAATTTTTTGCCACTCATGCGTTGTTTGTCTTCATCGAGGTGCACCACATGCAAGTTGGGATAGCGCACAACATAAGCCCGCAAGGTATCTGCGGTATCGTCCCAGCTGCTATCATCTACGACCACAAGTTCAAAGTTTGGGTGGTTCTGCTCCATCAAACGGGGAATTAAGTCGCGCAAATTACGCTCCTCGTTGCGGGCACAAATAACAACCGAAACACCTTCATGCGGTGCGCCTTGTGGCTGATGTCGATATAGGAATATTCTGATAACGTAGCGGAACAGGTAATAGAGCTGAACCAGCACGCCAAAGGTTAATAGTCCTAAGCCGAGCCGATACACAAAATCGGTTGCACTCCACCACGATGCGATCACTTCCATACAGGGCCGAAATTACTTAGGTGGCCAACAAAAAAGGCGACCTGTGGCCGCCTTTTATGAACAAGATGTGTTGAAGTCAAATTAACGACGGATCATCAATTTTGCACGAGCTCCAAAATCAGCACCAATTACGCGAACGTGGTACCAACCTGGAATCAATTCAGCGGTTGAAAGCGTGTAGCGGATTTGCCCGTTCACGGCCTGTGTTTGCACTACTTGCCCTAATGCGTTGTAAACGATAACCTCGCGGCTTCCATCAGGTAGTTGGAGGGTTACGGCCTGATCGGCCGGATTGGGATAGATGCTCAAAGCTGCGTCTGCAATTTCTTCGACATTGATTTGATCGGTGCAGAAATCAACTTCTACTGACTCACCGAATTCACCTCCGCTGGCAAAGTCTTGACCATTCCAATTGGTAAGGGTGTAACCACCTGAACCATATTCGCAGCACATGCCGTCTCCCCACGAATCAAATACGCGGAAAGTGTAACAGCCATCGGCGATGCAGAACGTTTCGTTCACCACGGTCTGGTCGGCATCGTCTTGGTATGGGCCGCCTGAATAAAGCACTTGGTTGTTGCTGTTGCGAAGCTCCCAAGTGGTTTCACTTCCATAATCGTCGAGGACTAAGGTGAGGCTTACTTCCAAGGTCGGGCCTGTAATAGCGGTAAATTGTAGCGACGACGTATTGTTCGCTGCTACTTCGTCAGCATTGCCATTCGGATTTAATAGAACGATTTGGATGGTGTTCGCACCGTTGTTTCCTGTAATAGCAGGCAATTGATAGGTAGTTGATTGATTCGCCGCCAAAGAACCGGTCCACGGAATGGTATTTACAACCGAGCCATTCAATGACACTTGAATCGTCATGCTGGTAATGGTAACCGCACCCATGTTAATGATGGTGATCGTCGGCGATACTGAGCTGCCACACACTGAATTGGGTACGTTGCCAATTGCTCCTGCAGCGACATTGTAGTCGGCAACCTCAAAACCTTCAGGGTATCCGTCGAGCATGGTTACACCGGTGTTGAGCGGATCGAGCCAATCACGCAAACGCTGGCTCGCTGAATTGCCGCTGTTCCAGCTAACCCCAAAACGGCCGTACCAATCGGCTTGCCCGTTGTTTACGCTGCCTGCACATGCTGCAGACCCGCCGTAAAGCTGTCCGATGATGCGGTGGTTTTGGTCAAACAAGGGCGAACCTGAGGAACCGCCTTCGGTAACGCCATCTTCCCATTGATTGATGTACCAGCAGGCTGCGCCGAATACATTTTGGTGGTAAGGGGCGTTATCTTCGAAACAGATTTTTTTCACATCACCGCTCGGGTGGTGAATGCCCACTGCACTCGTTACTGTGAGCGCGTCGCTGTTGTCCCAGCCCGCGAATTGCGCATTAAAACTCGCAGGTGGTGCAGCGCTCAATTCGAGCAATGCAACGTCGCTACCGCCGTTGCTGGCGCGCAAAGTAGATCCGCTTATGCTTTGATCTGTTGGTCCATTGCTGCCTGAACATCCTGCGGTTTCGTGATTGAAATAAAACACCCAGTTGTTTTGTCCGCCCAAACAGTGATTGGCCGTCAAAAAGTAGGGTGTGCCGTCTTGGGCTGTGTTGTTTACCAGTGCACCTGTGCATTGTGCAAAGCCACCATTTACAATCAACGCGACCGAACGTTTCTCAATTTCCCAATCGGCGCCTTCCGGACAATTGACATTGATGTTGCAGTTGCCTGAGTTGCCGAAGGGGCCGCGGTCAACTTCGATCGGACGAACAATTGATCGATACCCATGGACGATGGTGCCAAGTTGCAATTCAGATTTCCCGATTGCCCCGGCTTTCTCGTAGAGCTCGATGATGGCCTCATCGGTGTGGATCAAGCCAATACCCATCGTCTCCCATTCCAAATTATTTTGGTGGGTGTAAGCGCCTTTGAAGGTCGTGCGATCGGCATCCCAAATGAAGAGTTGGGCACCTTTGGCAAGGATGAACCGATCAAAAATGAAAGATAAGCTGGTCGCTTCCGGACAAGCAATTCCGAGTCGCCATACCCGATCACCGTTGGGTAGGTCGGTCCATTCGCCGCTATTTGCAGGCGATAAAGCAACTTCCCATTCCCAACCGAAACGGTATGGAACGTCTTTTTGTGGATCGGTTACGGCATCTTGGGCATCGATCAATGCGCGGTCAAGCGCTTCCGTGGTGTAATAACCAATCGCGAAGCGTGAGGCATCTTTTTCTTCCCAAGCAAAAGGTTCACCGCCGTATTCCAGTTGGGCGAATGAAGAAAATGCTGCAACAGCAAAAAACGCCGTCGCGAACAAGGTTTTTGATAAAGTAAACTTGCAGGTCATATGCTGGATTAAAAATTATACATAATGCGTTCTTCGTGGTCAAGCAATCGCAAGACCAAGGTTTGTCCGTTCGCGTAAGCCTGGGCTGGAGTGAGGTCAAACACGACCGTTGTTGTAATCAAAGCACGGCACATGTCTTGATTGGCATTGTGCTTTAAAACCACATTCATTTGCGGAGGCATGCTCTTCATAATGCGTCGATCTCCGAGCAATTCAAATTCATGTTCTTTACAACCCCCGCCGTATGTGACGCTTACACTGAGCTGATTCCCAATGACTTCAGCCGAGTTGATGGTGTATTCATCGCCTTTGTCGCTTTCGAGTGCTTCTGGGAATGCTATGCTTTTCAAGGTGTCTTGTGATACAGGGTCTGCTTGTGCCGTGGCATTGGCGGTAGGTGTTTCAGCGGCGTTTTTCTTATTCGCACAGCTGCTGCCAAGAATGGCAATGAAGAATAGGGGATATAGGATCTTCATGATCTTCAAAGTTATAAATTCATTTTAACCTGCGGTGTATATCTCCGTTGGCATGCTTGTATTCTTAACAATAAGCGTGCAAGAAATTTTGCTCTGTGTAGGCTAGCTGTTTTTATCTACAATTAGCTGATCTAAGGCGAACATTTCGTCTCGCAATCGAGCGGCTTCCATGAAATCCATTTCTTTCGCTGCCTTCTCCATTTGTTTGCGGGTTTGTTCGCGTAACTTTTGAAGTTTGTCAACGCTGAGGTATTGTACCACGGGGTCTGCCGCAAGTTTTTCTGAAGGATTGCGCTCCATTTCGCTGTAGGCCCGCATTGATTCATCGCTCAGGCCACTTTGCTCGCGTAAGATTTTTCGCTTCTTGTTAATTTGAGTCGGTGTTATGCCGTGGTCGCTGTTGTACTGAAGCTGGACCTCGCGCCGGCGCAAGGTTTCGTCAATGGTGGTTTGCATACTATCGGTAATGCTATCGGCATACATGATTACGCGGCCGTTGATATTTCGTGCTGCCCGCCCTGCAGTTTGGGTCAATGAGCGGTTGCTGCGCAAAAAACCTTCTTTGTCAGCATCCATAATCGCGACCAAAGCTACTTCTGGAATGTCTAATCCTTCACGTAAAAGGTTTACTCCAACAAGCACATCAATTGCGCCTTCACGCAATTTTTGAATGATCTCGATCCGTTCCAAGGTTTTTACTTCAGAATGAATGTAAGTCGCATTGATGTTCAGTCGGTCAAGGTATTTGGATAACTCTTCGGCCATGCGTTTGGTGAGTGTAGTGACCAGTATACGGTCGCCTTCGGCAATGGTTTTCCGAATTTCTTCGATGAGGTCATCAACCTGGTTTGTGCAAGGCCTTACGTCGATCAAAGGATCAATAAGTCCGGTTGGACGAACCAATTGTTCTACAATTACACCTTCTGATTTTTCAAGTTCAAAATCGGCAGGTGTAGCACTAACAAAAATTACTTGGTGCAGAAGCGATTCGAACTCGTCAAATTTCAGCGGACGGTTGTCGAGTGCAGAGGGTAAACGAAAGCCGTAGTCGACAAGATTTACTTTGCGTGAACGGTCTCCGCCAAACATGGCTCCAATTTGTGGAACGGTTACGTGGCTCTCGTCGATCACCAAAAGAAAGTCACGAGAGAAATAATCAAGTAAACAGAAGGGACGCTCGCCGGGCTGCCTGCGGTCCATGTACCGGGAGTAGTTTTCAATGCCGGGACAAAACCCGATTTCCTTCATCATCTCTAAGTCATACAAGGTGCGCTCTTCCAAGCGTTTCGCTTCAAGAAACCTCTTCTGTTCCTTGAACCAATCGACCTGTTTCACCATATCTTGTTGAATCTGCCAAACAGCATCATTCAGGGTGTCGCGACCTGTAACAAAGAGGTTAGCAGGGTAAATATTAACTTCCTCCAAAACAAAAAGCCGCTCGCCTGTTTCAGGGTCAATCGTTTCAATTGACTCGATCTCATCCCCCCAAAAACTAACCCTTAAAGCATGGTCAGTATACGCAAGAAAGATGTCAACCGTATCGCCTTGCACACGAAAATTACCGCGTTTGAATTCGGCGCGCGTTCGGCTGTACAAGCTTTCAACCAAACGCAGCAAGAATACATTCCTTCCGATGCGTTCACCTTGTCGGATCGGAATTACGCTCTTATGAAACTCAACTGGATTGCCGATCCCATAAATGCAACTGATTGAGGCCACAACGATCACATCGCGTCGGCCGCTCAGCAATGCGCTGGTTGCACTTAATCGCAATTTTTCGATTTCCTCATTGATGCTGAGGTCTTTCTCAATGTAGGTGTTTGTGGCGGGCAGAAAGGCCTCGGGCTGGTAGTAATCGTAATACGAAACGAAGTACTCAACCTGGTTGTTCGGGAAGAAGTCTTTGAACTCTGAGTATAATTGAGCCGCTAAGGTTTTGTTATGACTGAGCACCAAAGTTGGTCGCTGTGTTTCAGCAATAACATTGGCTATGGTGAAGGTTTTGCCTGACCCCGTTACACCTAAGAGGGTTTGATAGGGCAATCCTTCATGAATGCCTTTCACCAATTGAGCGATGGCTTGCGGCTGATCGCCGGAAGGTTGGAATTCAGTGACGAGATCAAACATGCCTGTGTGCGCTTGGAGTAGCTGTGGTCGAGGCAACGAAGGTAAGGGAATTGGATAGGATTCATCTACCCGAGTTTTCAGCTCTTTGCGATCGTGGAACAAGAATTCATCAACTTTTAATGATTTTTCCATTCACCACGGCGTGAATTCTTTTAGTTTCACAACCTTTGACCAAGGCGCAACGCCTTTTTTCAGCTTCACCCGTTACGCTATGGAAAATATGCTCGACCCGAATCCGAATCGCACCGCTGTTTGGCATGAATTGCGCAACGCCATACGTGGGAGTGAAGCCGATTACACACGTATAAGCTTGCGAAAGGCCATCTTTTTGTTAGCCGTCCCAATGATTCTTGAGCTCATTATGGAGTCAACTTTTGCGATCGTTGACATCTATTTTGTGGGGAAACTCGGGGCATCCGCAGTAGCTACGGTCGGTTTAACCGAAACCTATCTCTTTCTTTTGTACGCGGTCGGGATTGGTTTATCGATGGCTGTGACTGCAGTTATCGCCCGGCGTGTGGGCGAGAAGCGCGAAAAAGAAGCGGGCCTCGCGGCAGTTCAAGCGATATTGATTGGTCTTTTGGCATCTTTGCCATTTGCCATTGCAGGATTCTTCTTTTCGCGCGAGCTACTCACCATCATGGGCGCTGATCCTTGGGTGATCAAGGAAGGGTATCGATACACCCAATGGATGCTCGGGTTCAACGCCGTAATCATGTTGTTGTTCGTCGTCAATGCTATCTTTCGGGGTGCAGGTGACGCAGCTGTTGCTATGCGCGTGCTTATCGTTGCCAACCTGTTTAATATCATACTTGATCCCCTTTTGATTTTTGGTCTTGGTCCAATACCCGCCCTTGGGATTGAAGGCGCTGCGATTGCGTCGGTTATCGGACGCGCAATCGGGGTGGCATTGCAAGTGCATATGCTCATCCGTGGAAGCAAACACTTGAAGATTCTTCGGAGCCAGGTTCGCATCGAGTCTGCGGCCATGCTCAATATCCTCAAAACCTCGGTGGGCGGCATTGGACAAATGCTCGTTGCTATGACCTCCTGGATTTTCCTCATGCGCATTTTGGCCGAGATCAGCAGCGAAGCCATCGCAGGCGCTACGATTACCATTCGAATCATGATGTTCACTATGCTCCCCGCGCACGGATTAGCTAATGCCGCAGCGACCTTAGTGGGCCAGAATCTGGGAGCGAATCAGCCCGACCGCGCCGAGTCGAGCGTTTGGAAAATCGGCGTCTACAACATGATCTTCTTAATCGCCGTATCCATTGTGTATCTGCTGTTCAGCCGCGAATTGGTTGCAATTTTTTCAGATGACCCCGAGGTGATCGCCATCGGCTCGCAGTGGATTCGCATCTTGTCGTACTCGTACTTTGTTTACGGCTGGTGGATGGTGTCTGTGAACGCTTTCAACGGTGCTGGCGATACCCGTACACCGACCTTGATCAACATCGTTTTTTTCTGGATGTTTCAGATTCCACTGGCATGGTATCTGGCGCTGCACCTCGATCAGGGCGCAACGGGCGTGTTTTGGGCGGTCTTCGCATCTGAGACGTCGGTTGGGTTATTCACGCTGTGGTTGTTCTCACGCGGCAAGTGGAAGAAGACTCGGGTTTAGTTTTCTGCCTAACGGCAGGATGAGAGCCGCTTCATAGATTTTACTTATTGCGAAATAGGAATTATCGATAAAACACATCGATTGCGATGTCGTAATTTTGTAATATTCCTGAACCAGGAAATACATACCAAAAAATTGTAGTTCAATGAAAAGATTTCTGACCCTATCTGGAATGTTCTTTGTTTTTACCTTGGGTGCACAAGAGGCATCAAGTGGTATTGAACAATGTCCGTTTCATGCAGGTGGCCAAGCGAAAGCCGAGGCTACCACTGGTAATCCACACGCAATGCCAGAGGCTAAAACCAACCGCGATTGGTGGCCAAATCAACTCGATTTGAGTGTTTTGCGTCAACATGCACCTGCTTCCAATCCAATGGGCGAGCAGTTTGACTATGCAGAGGCTTTCAGCAAGCTCGATTATGAGGCATTGAAGAACGACTTGCGTGTATTGATGACGCAGTCACAAGATTGGTGGCCAGCAGATTATGGCCATTACGGTCCGTTGTTCATCCGCATGGCTTGGCACAGTGCGGGCACGTATCGTACAGGTGATGGACGTGGTGGTTCGCGCGACGGACAGCAGCGTTTCGCGCCACTCAACAGCTGGCCTGATAACGCCAACCTCGATAAAGCGCGACGTTTGTTGTGGCCGATCAAGCAGAAATACGGAAGCAGCATTTCTTGGGCCGATTTGATGGTTTTGACCGGTAATGTGGCACTTGAGTCGATGGGGTTTCAAACCATCGGGTTCAGCGGTGGCCGCGCCGACGTATGGGAGCCTGAGAGTAATGTGTATTGGGGACCAGAGTCAAAATGGCTCGATGATCAACGCTACTCCGGAGACCGTGAACTTGCTCGTCCGCTTGCAGCAGTGCAAATGGGACTCATTTACGTGAACCCCGAAGGTCCGAATGGAAACCCAGATCCAATTGCTGCAGCAAAAGATATCCGGGAGACCTTCGGAAGAATGGGGATGAACGATGAAGAAACCGTAGCGCTAATCGCTGGCGGCCACTCGTTTGGTAAAACGCACGGTGCCGGTCCAGCGTCACATGTTGGTCCTGAACCGGAGGCAGCAAGCATTGAAGAGCAAGGCTTTGGTTGGACAAGCAGCTACGGCACCGGGAAAGGCGCAGATGCCATTACCTCAGGATTAGAAGTAATCTGGACCACGACGCCAGCGCAATGGAGCCATGGTTTCTTCAAGAGTTTGTTCGCAACCGAATGGGAGCTCACAAAAAGTCCTGCGGGTGCGCATCAATGGGTAGCTGTTGATTCAGAGGTGATGGTGCCCGACGCATTTGATCCTGCGAAAAAGCATAAGCCAACAATGCTGACGACTGATTTGTCGTTACGCTTTGATCCCGAATACGAGAAGATTTCACGTCGTTTCTTAGACAATCCTGATGATTTTCAGAAAGCTTTTGCACGCGCTTGGTACAAGTTGACACATCGCGACATGGGGCCGCGCACTTTGCACCTCGGTCCTGAAGTACCCAAAGAAGATTTCATCTGGCAAGATCCTATTCCAACAGCGAACCATGCGCTCATTCAAGGTAAAGACATTGATGCACTCAAAAGAGAAATTCTGAATTCAGGATTGACATTGAGTGAATTGGTTTACACCGCATGGTCATCGGCGTCAACGTTCCGCGGAAGCGACATGAAAGGAGGGGCAAATGGAGCACGAATTCGCCTCGAACCGATGCGGAGCTGGGAATCAAACAATCCGGCACAGCTTGATAAGGTGTTGACCATTTTGGGTAAGATCCAGTCAGATTTTAATGCGAAGAACAAGAGCAAGAAGGTTTCTATGGCCGACTTAATTGTTCTCGGTGGCAATGCAGCCATCGAACAGGCTGTGCGTAATGCAGGTTATAAAATCCCCGTTCCTTTTACCCCTGGACGCACCGACGCAACCCAAGAGCAAACTGATCCTTCCTCTGTTGCCGTTCTTGAGCCTATGGCAGATGGTTTCAGAAACTACCTGAAGACACAGTACACGTTTACTACCGAAGAGTTGTTGGTAGATAAGGCGCAGCTTCTTACGTTAACAGCGCCTGAGATGACGGTTTTGGTGGGAGGAATGCGCGCCCTTAATGCCAATCACGGTGGCACGAAACATGGGATCTTTACCGATTCGCAAAACAAACTTACCAACGATTTCTTTGTCCAATTGCTTGATATGAGCACAGAATGGAAAGCAGTTGACGCAAGCCAAGAGATCTTTGAAGGCCGCGATCGCAAAACAGGTGCAGTGAAGTACACAGCGACACGCGCTGACTTGATTTTCGGATCGAACAGCGAGCTGCGTGCTTTGGCAGAGGTTTACGCCAGCACTGATGCGAAATACAAATTTATGGAGGATTTCGTGGCTGCCTGGACAAAAGTCATGAACCTCGACCGTTTTGATGTGAAGTAGTTAATTTGTGGAGTTGGGAAAGCCGGTTGAACACAACCGGCTTTTTTTATTACCGCAGACAAACGGTGGACCACAGATTGAAGGGATTTACACGGATTGTTTGCTGTTTCACTGCAATGGTAATCCGTGAGCATCTGTATAACCCGTGGTCACTCAAACGGTGGACCACAGATTGAAGGGATTAGCACGGATTGTTTGGTGTGTCACTGCAATGGTAATCCGTGCGCATCTGAATAATCCGTGGTCAAATACACAGTAGACCGCAGATTGGAGGGATTAGCACGGATTGTTTGGTGTGTCACTTCAATGGTATCCCGTGAGCATCTGTATAATCCGCGGTCAAACAAACAGTGGACCACAGATTGAAGGGATTTACACGGATTATTTGGTGTTTCACTGCAATGGTAATCCGTGAGCATCTGAATAATCTGTGGTCGTACAAATGTTGTAATTTCAGCGGCATCGTTTGACGTGGTTAAATACCGAGATATTTACATCTTATGTGCGTGTTGTTGATCCCCTTGCTTACGGGAGCCATTTTTGTAATTGCTTCATTGGTGCAATTGAAATTCCCGCCGAAGAAAATCAATTGGTCGTATGGATACCGCACACGGCGGTCGATGCAGAGCGAAGCAGCTTGGGTTTTTGCCCAACGTTATGGTTCCATCGAGCTCTTGAAACTGGGAGCCGCATTGATGGCGATGTCTCCGTTGGGTTGCATTCTTCCTTTTGGAGAATTGCAAGCATTTGCCTTCGGGCTGATTCCCCTGATTGGCGGTGTGGTACTGATGATCATTCGGGTTGAGCGGGCACTCAAGCGACGTTTTGAACAGGGGGAAGAAAAAAAGGCACCATAATTGGCGCCTTTCTTCAGTAGGATATTGCTTTGCGTTATTCGCCGACAACGACAAATTTCACGGTTGCAATTACATTTTTGTAAACTTTCACGCGCGCTTCGTACTCACCAAGTTGCTTGATGGTATCTTCTTCGATCATCACGAACTTGCGGTCAATTTCATGACCTGCTTTCGCGAGCGCTTCAGCGATTTGAATGGTATTAACCGATCCGAAGATCTTACCATTTTCACCGGCTTTAGCTCCAATTGAAAGCGTGATTTTCTCGAGTTTCGCTGCGAGTTCTTTCGCATCGTTCATCATGCGCTCAATTTTGTGCGCACGTTGACGTTGGTTCTCAGCATGAACTTTCAGCGCAGAAGAGGTTGCCATTACAGCGAACCCTTGTGGGATGAGGTAGTTGCGAGCGTAGCCCGGACGAACGTTTACAACGTCGTCTTTTGATCCGAGCTTATCGATATCTTGTTTGAGGATAACTTCCATGACAGTTCAGTTCTATTATTTCAACATGTCAGCAACGTATGGCATAAGAGCCAAATGACGCGCTTTATTGATTGCCTGTGCTACTTTGCGCTGGTACTTCATCGAAGTGCCAGTTAAGCGACGTGGAAGGATTTTCCCTTGCTCGTTGCAAAGCTTGAGTAGGAAGTCGGCGTCTTTGTAATCGATGTATTTGATGCCTGCTTTTTTGAAGCGGCAGTATTTATCGCGCTGCGTGTCGATGTTAATCGGATTCAGGTAGCGGATATCTCCTTTTGCGGCCATAATGGTTTTTTTAAAGAGGTTCGGAATTAGGCGTTCTGTGCGGTTGAAGCGCCACTGCGACGCTTTTCAGCATAAATCACGTGGAACTTGTCCATGCGTGTAGTCAAAAAGCGCAAAACTCGCTCGTCACGACGAAACTCAGTTTCGAATGGACGAATGAAATCGGGTGCGCCTTCGAATTCCACGAGGTAGTAAAACCCTGTGGTTTTCTTTTGGATAGGATAAGCCAGCTTCCGAAGCCCCCAGTTCTCCTCATGAACGATCTTATTGCCGCCCTTTGTGATGAGACCTTTGAACTTCGCAACTGTTTCCGCTGCTTGTTCTTCAGACAGCACGGGAGTTAAAATGAAAACAGTTTCGTAACGGTTCATAAATTACTAGTGTTGAAAACTTAAAATGGGGTGCAAAAGTACAATTTATTCTCAGATCTCCAAAGCATTATCGGTATTCAATACCTTTTGTGCGTCCATCTCTGGAAATGGAGGGGTTGAAGTTGTGGATAACTCGCATAGGATTTTCAGGTAACTCATCCGATATTTGCAGTTGCAAGATGGAACAAAACGCATACATCGTTTCTGCTCGAAAGTACCGTCCGCAACGCTGGGAAACAGTCGTTGGACAAGAAGCCGTGACTTCGACCTTAAAAAAGGCCGTTGCTACAGGTGAAATCGGACAGGCCTACCTGTTCTGCGGTCCACGCGGGGTAGGCAAAACGACGTGTGCGCGCATCTTCGCTCGGGCCATCAACACGGGCATCGTTGAACCCGCCGATGCAGGCAATGGCCACCTCGATATTCTACTCCCTGAAGGTCACAGCGACGATTGGGCTTTCAATATTTTTGAACTCGATGGAGCTTCAAACAATAAAGTAGAAGACATCCGCGGTTTGATTGACCAAGTGCGCATCCCTCCGCAAATTGGGAAGTATAAGGTGTACATCATCGATGAGGTGCACATGCTTACGACCAATGCTTTCAATGCCTTTTTGAAGACCTTGGAAGAACCGCCTCCCCATGCGTTGTTCATTTTGGCGACCACCGAAAAACATAAGGTGTTGCCAACCATCTTGTCACGTTGTCAAATCTTTGACTTTCATCGCATTACCGTGAACGATATGGTTGCACACTTGCAACGTATTGTTGAAGAGAAAGGTGTGAAAGCCGAAACCGAAGCTCTGCACGTGATTGCCCAGAAGGCAGATGGAGCAATGCGCGATGCGCTTTCAATTTTCGACCAAGCCATCGCTTTCACTGGTGGCAACCTAACTTACGAAGCGGTAACCGACAACCTCAATGTGTTGGGGCACGATACCTATTTCAGAGTCACAGAGTCTGTTTTAGTTGAAGACATACCTGCCGTTCTTCGCGAGGTGAACGAGATCATTCGCCGTGGCTTTGATCTTCGTCATTTCATTACAGGATTGGGAGAACATTTCAGGCAACTCCTCATCGGACAGCATGCGTCAACCATTGATTTGCTCGAAGTGAGTGAAAACGTGAAACTGCGCCTCAAGGAACAGGCGGCCAAAGCCGATTTGCCGCTGTTGCAAAACTGCTTGCACGAACTCAACGAGGCCGATTTGCACTACCGGTCAAGCCAGAATCCGCGTTTGCATACCGAGTTGCTCATGATGAAACTCTGCTCCATTCCGGCGCGCATTCGCGAAAAAAAAAAGGCCGCTTTGAGCTGATTGCCATTGATGGCGCATCCGCCCGACAGGGCGAAACCCCAACCCCACCTGCCGAACAAGCACTTCGCGCCGACAGTATGTTGCGCAAAGCTGCTGAACCGTTGAAAGCTCCTGCCGGTTTATTTCAGACAGAGCCCGTGCGCGTGGCCGCGAGCGATTCGTATCGACTCAACGAGAATTTGGAGCAAAAACGCGCTGCAGATGTGCAAGCTATAGCAACCGAAGAAGGACAACCCGTTGCATCCACAGGTCCTGAAGAAGCGGTTGACCTCGCGAAATTGATTGCCTTTTGGAAACAGTATGCCGAAGATCACGCTGCCGATGGTCCGCGCAGTTTGTACACAACATTGGTCGGTGCTGAACCCAGTATTGAAGACAACCTTATTCGGTTCAAAGTGATAAACCGCATCCAGGAGCGCGATTTAAGTGAATGCAAGGGCGCTTTATTGGAGAGTTTACGTGCCTCACTCAATAACGTGAAGCTGCAATTGAGCATTGAACTTGAAGAGCAGCAAGAGGTTCGAAAAGAGTTCTTAACCGAACGCGAAAAGTACGCTCGCATGGCTGAAAAGAACCCACTGCTCGAAGAGTTGCGAAAGCGTTTTGATCTCGACCTGCTCGCGTAGGCATTTTTTCAACGATTCAACCGAACTTTGCGCGCGCTTGCTTGTTCTTGCTTGCATTAAACTCTTTGCTATGTCGCGTTTTGCCTTGTTCATGCTATTTTTAGCGCTGTCTGTTCCTGTTTTTAGTCAAACAGGTATTCTTCGTGGCGTGGTTAGCGACGCCCGCAGCAATGAACCAATTCCATTCGCAACGGTCGTTATTCAGGGCACGAACAGTGGGGTGACAACTGATTTCGATGGTAAATTTGAATTTAACGGACTGAAAGCAGGGCTTTACAACATTGAAGTTTCGTTCTTAGGTTTCAAAAAGTCAGTTGTTTATGAGATTGAACTCACGCTGGCGCGGCCTGCCTTCGTAACCGTTGCCCTTGAAGAGATGTCGGTGCAGGTTGAGGCTGTTGAGATTGTCGCTTCAGGCATCAGTAACCGAGAAGAGGCACCTGTTTCAGTGCGAAAGATTGGCGTAAATGAAGTTAAACGCAACCCCGGAGGCAACCGTGATATTTCTCAAGCCATTCGCTCGTTGCCAGGGGTAGCTTCTACACCCTCTTTTCGAAATGACATCATTATTCGAGGCGGTGCACCAAATGAAAACCGCTTCTATATCGACGGAATTGAAATCCCAAACATCAATCACTTTGCGACGCAAGGCGCAAGCGGTGGTCCGGTTGGATTGATCAACGTAGACTTCATCGACGACGTTGAATTCTACAGCGGCGCCTTTCCTGCAGCCCGCGGAAATGCGCTCAGTGCGGTGTTGGAGTTCGGATTCAAAGAAGGTCGAAAAGACAAACCGACGGTGAATTTCGTTGTCGGATCAAGTGACATCGGCATCACGTTCGACGGTCCTACTGGTTCGAAAAGCAGCCTCATCGCAAGTGCACGTCGGTCGTATTTGCAGTTGCTCTTCGGTGCGTTAGGCTTGCCTTTTTTGCCGACATACAATGATTTTCAGTTCAAGTGGACTACGCAAATTGATCCGAAGAACCGGCTGACTGCGCTCGGTTTGGGAGCCATTGACCAGTTTCAACTGAACCTCGATTTGGCTAGTGATCCTGAAGACGAAGATTTTCTTGCAAACCGCTACATCCTCGATAATCTCTTGATCAACAGCCAGTGGAATTACACCAATGGCGTGAAATGGGAGAATTTTGGTGAGCGGGGTATTTGGACGGTTGTTGCCAGTCGCAACATGCTCAACAACCGCGCCTTCAAGCACCAAGATAACAACGAAGACCTGCCCTTGATCATCGATTATATCAGCCAAGAAATCGAGAACAAGTTCAGAATCGAGCGCCGCGTGTACCTTGAAGGTGGTTGGAAGTTGAACTATGGCGCAGGGTATGAGTATGCCAAATACAACAACGAATCAACTTTCGAGCAGTTCTCCTTTCAATTAGACACCGTAATTCCGATCGCATTTGAATCGGTACTCGATCTGCATAAGTATGCTGCGTTCGTTCAAACGAGCAAAACTGCATTGGCCAACCGTCTTACGTTGTCAGCAGGCTTGCGCGTTGACGGTACAGAGTACAGCGCTCGTATGGCCAATCCGCTCAATCAGTTGTCGCCACGTTTCTCAGCCAGTTACTCAGTTACACCGCGTTTAAGTATCAACTTCAATACCGGCATCTACCACCAACTTCCTGCTTACACCGTGCTCGGTTTCCGCGAGAACAACCGCCTTGTTAACCGCGGCAACGATATTGCTTACATCCGCAACAAACAACTCGTTGGAGGGCTTCGATATGAACTCGGTGAACGCAATACGGTGATTAGCGTTGAAGGATTCTTAAAAGATTATGACCGCTACCCGCTGAGCGTCGATAAACAAATTTCACTCGCCAATTTGGGCGCTGATTTTGGTGTAATTGGCAACGAAGAAGTAGTTTCAGATTCACGAGGGCGTGCTTACGGACTCGAATTCTTATTGCAACAGCGTCTGTATAAAGGGTTTTATGGCATTCTTTCTTACACCTATGTGCGCAGTGAATTCACCGACGGGCAAGGCCAGTACATCCCCAGCAGTTGGGACAGCCGCAATTTGATTTCGATTACAGGCGGTAAAAAGTTCAAGCGCAATTGGGAACTCGGCGTGCGTTTCATTTATTCAGGTGGTTTGCCTTACACGCCTTTCGATGTGCCGGCGAGCATGAGCATCGCCAATTGGAATGTAACCCGAGCAGGTATTCCTGATTTCAGTCAATTGAATTCTCAGCGCTTGGGAGGTTTCAATTCGCTTGATGTGCGGGTCGACAAGAAGTGGTTCTTCGATAAATGGAGTTTGAACCTCTTTTTCGACGTACGCAACGCCTTGGCACAAGAGAGCCCGACCGCACCATTGCTCGATGTCGTGCGCGACGCGCAGGGCAATCCTGTGGTTGATCCCAACAACCCGAGTGCATTTCAGCCCAATCTCATCGACACCTCGTCGGGTACCGTGCTGCCGAGCATCGGAATCATCATTGAATTGTAAGGTGTTGTACTTTTGGCGTATGTTCGGGGTTTCGGCCTAACGGCCGGATGGAAACAACTGCGTTTATGCGAATTGATAAATTTCTTTGGTGCATTCGGGTATACAAAACCCGTACACTCGCTACGGATGCGTGCAAGGAGAATCGCGTGATCATTCAAGATGTCGCTGTAAAGCCGGCGCGTGAAGTAAAGGTGGGCGAGGAGATTCGCATAAGACGTGGTGCGGTAACCTTTCAATGGAAAATCGTTGAATTGCCGAAAACACGTGTTGGTCCGAAGCTTGTGGAGCAGTTTGCCATCGATATCACCACGCCTGAAGAGCGCGAAAAGTTGGCCATCATTAAAGAAGGCATGAATCAACGTCCACGTGGCTTAGGCCGCCCAACCAAAAAAGATCGCCGCGACCTCGACGAGCTTTTTGGCTGAGCCGTTCAGTTTAGCGAAAGCGGTAGTACATGAGTTTGTGCGGGCCAATGATCGGAATCTCATACCATTCGTCAATTACTGAGAATCCGCAAGCCGCGTAAAAATTCAGTGCGACTTTGCGCGCATCGCACCAAAGCAGGTCAGCACCCATCCCGCCGGTCAGGCGGAGCGCCTCTAAAACGATCGCTTTACCTGCCCCACTCCCACGTACTTCGGGTGCCGTTGCCATGGCGCGCAACCGAAATTGCTTCGCGCCATTCAGTTTGGGTGTTGTCATTTCAAACAACGAACACACGCCCACCAAAACATTTGCGGCGTCGTAGGCGCCTAGGTGAATGGCGTCTTCACGCAGGTCGATGTCGATGGTACAAGATGCAACATCGGGCTTGTGGGGCCATAAAACCCGGTGCCGCAAAGGCTGGGTTTCATGCGCTTGAATTTGACGTATTGCGTAGGTTGAACTAGCCACGGTTGTTGTAAGCCTTCAAGCCTTCTTCGATGCACTTCACAGCCTTGCGCAGGGCATCTACGTTGAGCACATAAGCTACACGGACTTGCTTTTTACCTTGGGCGGTGTTCTTGTAGAAGCCAGCCGCTGGAGCCATCATCACCGTTGCACCTTCATAGTTGAACGACTCGAGCATCCATTGACAAAAATTTTCGGCATCATCAACGGGTAGTTCGGCCATGCAATAGAAAGCGCCCATCGGTTTGGGACAGAAAACGCCCTCAATCGCATTTAATCCATCAACTAGAACGTTACGTCGCTCAACGTATTCATCGACGACTGCGGTGAAGTAGCTGTCAGGAGTTTGCAACGCTGCTTCGCCAGCATATTGACCAAGTGAAGGCGGAGAAAGACGTGCTTGCGCGAATTTCATCGCTGTGGCGCGTACTTCTGCGTTTCGAGTGATCATGGCACCAATGCGCGCTCCGCACATGCTGTATCGTTTAGAGACCGAGTCAATGAGGATCGTATTTTGCTCAATTTCTTCGAGATTCATCACGGAAAAGGGCTTGTGACCGTCATAGCAAAATTCGCGGTACACTTCGTCAGCGATCAAGAAGAGGTCGTAGTCGCGCACAAGCATCCGCAATTGCTCGAGCTCGTCACGAGAATATAAATATCCTGTTGGATTGCCAGGATTGCAAATCAGAATCGCCTTGGTGCGTTCGTTGATGAGTTGTTCGAAGTCTTCAACGAAAGGCAGTGCGAATCCGTTCTCAATGAACGAGGTCACGGGGCGAATAACGATGCCTGCAGCCTGCGCGAAACCGTTGTAATTGGCGTAGTATGGCTCGGGAATGATGACCTCATCGCCCGGATCGAGGCAACTCTGAAACGCAAACATCAGCGCCTCTGAACCGCCTGTTGTGATCAAAATATCTTCGGTTCGCACAGGAATGTTGTGCTTCTGGTAATAGGCCGCTAAGCCTTCTCGGTAGCTCAGGTTGCCCTCGCTCAATGAGTAAGCAAGTACCTCTTCATCGAAGTTGCGAATGGCTTCACGCACCACTTTGGGGGTTTCAATATCGGGCTGACCGATGTTAAGGTGGTAAACAACCTTGCCCGTTTTCTTGGCGGCTTCAGCGTATGGAACCAGCTTGCGAATGGGCGATGGGGGCATCATGGCTCCCTTTTCTGAAATGCGCGGCATCTTCGTGATTTTGCGTGCAAAGATAGCAAGGTGGTCAATATGTTTGATGCAAAAGCAGCAAGCTGCAACGCGAGGTACTTAAATCGATTGCAAGCTTGTTGATATTCGTGTGACCATTTGTATCTCGGACCTTTCTACATTTGCCCCGAATATGATAGTTGACGTAATTATTCCCGCCTGGAACGAAGAGAAGAGCATCGGCCATGTCGTGCGTGACATCGACCGTTCGCTTGTACGCAATGTGATCGTGGTCGATAACAATTCGAAAGATCAAACACGTGAGGTTGCAGAAACTGCCGGGGCTATCGTATTGTTCGAAGGGGAGCAGGGGTACGGCGCAGCCTGCCTTACCGGAATCGCACACGCGCGCATGCAAAACCCAAAAGCTGATGTGATTGTGTTCATGGATGCTGACTACAGCGACTATGCACATGAGATGCCGCTGCTTTTAGCACCCATTCAATCGGATGGGGCCGACATGGTCATTGGCTCACGTGCACTTGGTACACGCGAAAAGGGGAGCATGACGCCTCAGCAGGTCTTTGGCAACTGGTTAGCCACACGCTTGATTCGTTTGTTTTTCAGATTTACATACAGCGATTTAGGTCCATACCGCGCCATTCGCACCAAGGCACTCGAGCAAATTGGCATGCGTGATCGCAATTATGGTTGGACTGTAGAAATGCAGATCAAAGCGCTCAAGCACAAATTGAACGTGGCCGAAGTAGCCGTGAATTACCGCAAACGCATTGGTGTTTCGAAGGTTTCAGGTACTGTGAAAGGTACAATTATGGCCGGCTACAAGATCATCACAACCATATTTAAGTACGCGCTGTGGAACTGAGTTTACTCATTGTTTATGCAGTTTTGCTCTCATTCATTCTGGGCTACAGTTTTGTGCAGCTCAGTTTGGTGCTGAAGTATCGCTGGGCGCGAAAGAACCGGCGCATTGAACCGCCGATGCCTGCTACTTGGCCTCGGGTCACCATCCAATTGCCGGTGTACAACGAGCAGTATGTAATTGAGCGTTTGATTGATGCAACCGCCGCAATCGATTATCCTGCCGAGCTTCTAGAGATTCAAGTGATTGATGATGGCAACGACCTGTCGGTTGAGTTGGCTGCCCAACGCATCGCGTACTGGAAATCAAAAGGCGTGAACATTGTGCATGTCCGCCGAACCGATCGCAAGGGCTACAAGGCAGGCGCACTCGCCTATGCATTGGAAATTGCCCAAGGCGAATTCACTGCGATTTTTGATGCTGACTTCATTCCAACGCCAGACTTTTTAAAACGCACAATTCCTTATTTCAGTGATAGCAAAGTAGGCATGGTGCAAACCCGATGGGAGCACTTGAACCAAGAATACAGCCTGCTGACGCGTTTGCAAGCTTTCGGCTTGGATGCCCACTTTACGGTTGAGCAAGTGGGGCGCAATGCCGGAAATCACTTCATGAATTTCAATGGCACAGGGGGCGTGTGGCGCAATGCATGCATTCGCGATGCGGGTGGTTGGCAGCACGACACCATCACTGAAGACCTCGACCTCAGCTACCGCGCGCAACTGCGAGGCTGGCAATTTATTTATTTAGAAGAGGTAGGTTCTCCCGCTGAATTGCCAGCAGAAATGAACGCGTTGAAAAACCAACAGTTTCGGTGGACCAAAGGCGCCGCTGAGTGTGCCATCAAGAACCTACCGACTGTGTTGCGTAGTAAAAACCTGAGCAGTGCAACGCGCTTACACGCCATCTTTCACTTGTTAAATAGCTCGGTGTTTTTAAGCATTTTGGGGGCCGCAGTATTGAGCATCCCTGTTTTGTTGATTAAAGTGCATGGCAGTGAAAATCCATTGCTCTTTAATTTGGCGGCTGTATTTTTACTGGGGTTATTAATTCTAACCTTTTTCTATTGGACCTCTCATCAACGCAGCAAGCGCTCGCTCAAGACGTTTTTAATTGAGTACCCGCTCTTCTTATCGGTGTCGATGGGTTTGTCGTTGCACAATTCAATTGCGGTGATCGAGGGGCTGTTGGGACGAAAGACCCCATTCGTGCGAACCCCCAAATTTGCCATTTCAACCCAGCAAGGCACATGGAAAGACAAAATTTACCGTGCCCGCAAAGCGCATCCGTTGACGCTGGTTGAAGTCGCCCTAGGGTTCTACTTCTTGGCGGGCATAATTTATGGCATCGCCGCAGGTGAATACGGGTTACTTCCGTTCCATGCGATGCTAACGTTCGGGTTCTTCTACGTCGCGGGCCAGTCGTACATCCACTCACGCAGCGCATGAGAGCAGCGGTAGCCTTAGCCGTCAGTTTTGTGCTTGCCCTCGCGGGTTACATCTATTTGGGCTATGCGGTTGATCGGGCCAATTTCACGCTCTTCTTAAGTGTTTGCTCCGTCTTGTTTGGCTTGTATTTCTTGGCTTTGCGCTACCGCGATAGCTTCAATTTACGGCATTTGATTTTGGCTGGAATATTGTTTCGGCTGGTGTTTCTGTTCTCTGAACCACGCTTATCTGACGATTATTTTCGGTTTTTGTGGGATGGAAGTCTGACCCTTGCTGGCGAAAATCCTTATTTGATTCATCCTGAAACCTTATATAATTCAGGTGATGTAGAGGTTTTCGGCCTAAACGGCCGGATGTATGAAGGCATGAATTCAAAGGGATACTACACCGTATACCCTCCCGTGAACCAAGCTTTTTTTGCGGCCGCTGTGTATGTTGGGGCGGGAGATTTTGATCGCAGTTTACTCGCATTGCATGTCTTGCTGCTTATTTTTGAGCTTGTGCTCTTGCTAGCAATAACGCGCCTACTAGCAAGGTGGGGCAAGCCTGCATGGTGGATTTTAATCTATGCATTGAATCCGCTCGTGATCTTAGAGCTCACAGGCAATGTGCACTTTGAAGGGGTTGTACTTGCCTTCTTAGCGTTGGCTGCTTTGGTGTTGATCGATCAGGGTAGGGTAAGCACATCGTTTTTGCGACTGATTCTTGCTGGAGTTGCCTTTGGTTTGGCAGTATCGGTGAAGCTTACGCCTTTGCTGATTTTACCTTTGCTGGTGTTTGCTTTGGGCAATTGGCGCAGCATGTGGGTGGTGGGCTGTTCGGCGGGTGCAACTGTTTTTCTGACTTTTCTACCTTTTGTCTCGCAAGCTTTGCTCGCCCATTTTCAAGAGAGCGTGGCATTGTACTTCACCAGTTTTGAGTTCAACGCATCGGTGTATTATTTGTTGCGTGCGCTGGGGGATGCCTTGGTGGGTTACAATTTGATTGCACGCATCGGTCCGATCTTGGGCGTGGCGACTTTTGGGATTGTTATAGCCATTGCCATTGCGGTGGCCATCCGCCGAAGGCGCAAAACCCTAACCGCAGAGCACTTTGTGGATGCAATGATTTTGAGCTACGTTGTCTATTATCTTTTGGCGACAACTGTGCACCCTTGGTACATAACTACGCTGGTTGGGTTGATGGTTTTTGCTTCGCGCAAGCAGTTGGTGATTTGGAGTTTTTTGGTGATACTTAGTTACAGTCACTACAGCGGGGGCAAGTTTCAAGAGCACCTTTTCATTATTGCGCTCGAGTATGTGCTACTTTCGGTGGCGCTTTGGCTGCAGTTTCGCAAGAAGTTTTTAACCATGAGCCAACCACAGAACGGTTGACTCGTCTTGTAAGTAGTTGTGTGAAATTTCGCATTACTCGCTCGCTGAGCGCTTTGAACCAAATCAAGACTTGCTATGCTTATGCACCCCAAGAAGGTTTTTTTGGTGGCGGTTGTACTTATCTCTGCAGCTTTTTCGTTGTGCGCTCAGTTTTCTGATGCCAGCTCAATGCTGGGTGCATTGCCATCGGTTGCGACAACCGTCAACGGAAATGGAGTAAGTTTTTGCGACTTCAATCGCGATGGTTATGATGATTTGAGCATCGGTCGAGGTAGCCAAGCTGTAAAGTTTTACGAGAATATTGGGGGTGTTTTTCAGCCTGCGTCTTTTGAAATCCCGAACACGGGCGGGCATCAAGTGAGTTCTGTGCTGTGGGCTGATTACGACAATGATGGTGATTTAGACCTGTTGGTCACAAAGTCTAATGGCCCACTAGAGCTCTGGCAAAACAACGGAGATTTTGCTTTCGAGAATGTAACTGAGTCAGCGGGTTTAATCATGGAGCACCGCAATTTCTTGGGCGCAGCTTTTGCTGATTATGACCACGATGGTGACCTTGATTTTTATGTGGCAACGTTCTACAGCGCGCTGCTCACAACAAATCCGGCATTTGCTAGTTTGTTTTACCGCAACAACGGCGATGGCACATTTACTGAAGTCGCTCAAGCCATTGGTGCATTCGTGCCTCCGCGAACTACTTTTCAGCCTGTTTTTCTCGATTATAACAACGATGGATGGGAAGATCTTTATCTTATTACCGATCGTGTTTTTAGCGAGAACGCGTTATTTCGAAACAACGGCAACGGCACCTTTACCGATGTTTCGGTAGGTTCTGGTGCCGACCTTATGATTTGTAGCATGACGGGCACTGTGGGCGATTATGACAACGACGCCGATCTCGATGTTTACATAACCAATGGCCCGCCAGTTGGTGCAAAACTCCTTCGCAACAATGGCAATGAAACATTTACTGAGGTTTCACAAGCCACAGGTACGAATGTGACAGAGATTGGTTGGGGCAGCTTATGGTTAGATTACGATAACGATTCGTGGCAAGACCTCTTCGTTTCGCTCACAACCAATACCCCTGCGAACTTCACAGGTAACCGGTTTTACCGCAACAATCAAGGCGTGAACTTTACCAACATCAGCGCCGAAGCTGGGGTGAATAATGAGGTACTGCAGAGCTATGTTTGCGCCATGGCCGATTTCAATCACGACGGTTACAACGACTTCTTTATCAATAACCGCGCGGGCTTTACACCGCGTTTGTACCGTAACAATGGCGGATCAAATGCCTATGTCTCGTTAAATTTGGAAGGTGTTTTTTCAAATGTGCAAGGCATTGGAACATGGATTCACTGTTACGCTGGGGGCAACCACTATGTGCGCTACAAACTTTGCGGCGAGAACCTGATTGGGCAAAATGGCGATCGAATCATCTTTGGCTTGGGCAATGCTGAATTGGTTGATTCGTTGGTGATCCATTGGAATCGGGGAACACAAGATGTGTACTACGACATCCCCTTGAACACCCATCTTCATGCCCAGGAGGGCGCGAGTGCCTACCACGAGTTGCACATCCTGCCGTTAGGCAGTAACCTTCCCCTTTGCCTCAATGAAAGTGTAACGCTGACTGTGGGTGATTTTCAGCAGTACCTTTGGAATACCGGAGCGACCACACCAACCATTGAGGTTTCAGAACCCGGTAATTACTGGGTGAATGTGCAAACGCCTTTGGGCGGATGGGTGCAGTCAGAACCCTTTACGGTTACAGCCTACGATGCGTTGAATTATTCGGTTGCGGTTCAACATCAGGTTTGTCCCAATGTTGCAGATGCTTCGGTAACGTTGAATTTCGGCGATGTTGCCCCCGAATGGATTGATTGGAGCACGGGTGCCAACGGTGCCACATTGACTAACGTTTTGCCCGGTAACTACACCTTTGATTTCATCGACAGTCACGGATGCCTCACCCAGGGCGAGGTTGAGCTGCTTGCAGCCGACGAAGCTCTGTTAATTCCGATCATTTCGCAACCCTTGTGTGCTGAAGATTTTGGCGCGGTAACGCTTTCAATTGTAGGTGGCCATGCGCCTTGGTCGGTCAATTGGTTTGATCAAAATCAGAACGAATTACCAGCCGGAAGCTACAGTTTTCAAGCTATTGACGGTATGGGGTGCAAAGTAAATGGCATTGTTACCATTGCCGCACCTACTGAATTGGTGCTTGATTTAACGGTCGCCGACATTGTTGACAATCAAGCCGCGGTGTGTTACCTAAATCTTACCGGAGGAAGCCCGCCTTACACCATTGTTTGGAGCACAGGCCTCTTAAATAGCCAAGAAATTGCATTCACAAATCCGGGCACATACATGGTCACGGTAGTTGATGCCAACGGTTGCACAGCGGTTCTCAGTTTTGAAGTGGTTACCAGTGTCTCGGTTGATGAAATTGCGGCATCGAGATGTATTTTGCACCCCAATCCGGTGATTGATTATTTGGGTTGGTCAGGTTGTGCCGAACACTTGAATGGCGCTCCACTGCGCGTTCGCATCAGCACAGTTGGTGGAACAATTTGCATTGACGAAGTGGTTTCTGCGCAATCACAGGGGATCTCAGTTGAGTCGCTGTCACAGGGCATTTACGTTGTTGCAATCACGCAAGGAGACCACCAAGAGCGCTCAGTTTTTGTAAAGCAATAACTCAGCGAATTCCGCGAATGATGTAATCGTAAATCGGATTGTTGTCTTGCGTGTTGGGTGTCTCGAATGCTTTGGTGATATATTTGGGCTTCACCAATATGCCGCGATCAAGCAGTTCGAGAATGGTGCCGTACGCGTCGAGTGACGTTTTGCCGATTAACAACGGACCCAAATCATTGCCGTCTTTCCAAAAGCGGTAAATTTCTTTCAAACCGCGCAAGTACAAGTGATCTTTCGTGAAGCCACCGCCTCGATAAATACGAGTTGTGAGGTAGAAGGCATCGTTCACATCCATCCCCAGATCGTTGACCATGCACCAATAGGTGGTTTTAAAGTCTGCGCCGCGCACCAGCATGTTGGTGGCAATAACGCGTTGACCGAGCTCTTTCAAACGCTTGAGCGTAATGTTACCACTGAGGTATTCGCTGAGCACAGCCAAACCTTCTTGGGTCATGGTATTCACCGGGAGTCCGAGGTTGAAGACTTTAAGTGGCTGCATGTTTCCATTCATGGTAGTTACCATGTGCACACCGATTTCGTGGTGCACGAGGAAGCGTAGTTCTTTCGGACTAAACGTTGCCCCTTTTTTGAGAAGTACTTTGCGCTGATGGTTGACGACCATCGCACTGGCTACCATGTTGCGGGTGATTTCGATCTTGCCTTTGAAACCGTAATCGTCAAAACCTTGCTGAAAAAGCTTCACTGCGTCTTCAACCCCGAGCACAGGTTCTTGCGTGGGATCTTCTAGTTCAGGCAGGTGTTGTAAAAACCATGCGTTTTTTAAGTCACCTTCGCTCGGTTCGCCGAAGTAGCGTAAAGATGCATACATGAAGCGGTCGGTACCGATCGATGAGAGCATGTCGATTTTATCGCTGTAGGCATTAATTACCGATTCATACAAGCGTTGAATATGAATGTCGCTGATGTTCTCAATGGGCAAACGGTGGAGCTTGCGTTTAAGATCGAAGGGGTCGATTTGAATGGGGCGATAGGCAAAATCAGGATTTACAGTACAACGCGATTCAAAAAAGCGTTTCTTCTCCTGGACAATGTTCACTGGCGTGAGGTATCCCAGCAGTTCAAATCCATTCAAGTGTTGATTCAACTGGTGGTCAACATCTAAAATGTGAGTTTGCAAATCTTTGGCAAGCAAACGTGCTTTTTTGCGGTGTTCCCATGTGGTGAATTTCTTTGCAAACCCATTCGCGTGCGTCAGAAAGGCACGTTTGAGCTTCATGGTGAGCCCCTTTATGACTTCAGGAAAGGGCTCGCCGTTGGTTTCGTTGCAGTAAATCTTCGAGACCTCGGTTGCCAAAACCAAGGTGTTTTTGAACTTTGAAGTAATGAAAGCGAGGTTATAACCACGACCAAAGAAGGTGTCGTTAATTGCTGCAGTAACTTCGATGTTGTTTGGTAAAACAATGGCAGCGAGTTCTTTACGCCAATCTTCAGCTACCGCGCCAAAACGTGCTTGGTCGATCTGCTCTGTACCTATGTTAAATACTGGAACGGGGCGATCCCAACGTTGCCAGTTATAAGAATGCATGTCATAAACCACACAAGCGCCAAAACGCGTTTCAAGTGCTTCAATGAGCGCTGCTGTTACGCGATAATATTGTTCGTGCTTCGCAAGGCTGCGTTGTTTCTCAGATTTAGTAAGGGCTTTTTTCCAGACTTTTTTCCCCCATGCTTCTTCGTAAATGCAGCTTTCAGGACTCCGGTTCAGGTCGTATTCGAACCGGCTGTCTAGGCCAACCAGCTTAATCGGCATCGAAGAAATAAAGGCTCCCGTGTACGGATCTTCTTCATACCAGCGGTCAAAATCAGAGAGTGCCGATTTGATTTTTAGTTCATCGCGAAAACGATGGCCATCGTGAATGGCTGTGCACACGTAAGGCACGTATTCGTTGATGGCAATACGAAATCCGCCATCACTGCTTTCTGCCTCAAAGGTGAGGCCTTGCTTAATCTTGGCGATAATTTCATCGCACGTGAGTTTACGCATCTTCGACTGTTCTTTTCAATGCACTGCGCAGGCCGCTGGCTGTTTCTTTGAACTTGACCATGTTGTCGCAGTAATCGATAATTTTCTTCTGAAGCTTAACCTTGTTGAGGCGGTTAATGTTGACAATGCCACCAGGACTGAGGACGTTGACTTCAATGAGTTTGCCGCCGATCAGGTCGAGGCCCACGAAATACAATCCGTCTTTAACCAATTTCGGGCCGACAATGCTGCAAACGCGTTTTTCTTCAGCAGTAAGGACGTGTTTTTCAACCCGACCGCCCGCATGCACGTTTGACCGGGCATCATCGGGAGCCGGCACGCGACGCATCGCGCCAATCGGTTCGCCATGGAGCATCAAAACGCGAATATCGCCCTGTTCAGCACCCTCCACGTAATCTTGAATGATGACATAATTCGACTCGCCATTCTTACCTGAAATGTAAAAGTCGAGGAGCGAGTTGATGTTTGAACTGGCTGATTTCTCAAGTACAATAACCCCGCTTCCGCCATAGCCGTTGAGGGGCTTCATGATCATTTTCTTTGACTCACTTTCTTTGATGATCCCCTTCAGGTATTCTTTGTTCTTGGAAACATGGGTGGCCGGAATGATCTCGTTTTTCGGATCATAAAAAGCTGCAGTGTACAGTTTGTTATTCGCTTCACGTAAACCCTGAATGTCGTTGATGATGAAAACATCACCACGCACCGAGTCGAGGAAGTTGAGTACAATCGAATCCAAAGGCGGATTAGCGCGCATAAATATCACGTCAAACCCGGCCAAGGGCAGCATTTTCTCGATGAACTTCGCTTGCTTGTAAAACAGCACAGGCGAACTTGAAATCTTCACTTTGCGGTCAAGCACACGGGCAAAGGCCATGGGCAAACTCTCCCGTATGGTGAGGTTCGCACCGGTAGTTACAGCTACATTGTAACCGCGCGATGCAGCTTCATGAATTAATCGAAGCGTGCTGTCGCTTTCAGGAGTCAATACCTCCCAAGGGTACATTAAGAACAAGTAGTTCATCGGGATTCGCGATTGAGGGATTCGTTGCGAAAATAATTGAATTCAGCATCGAATAGGCACATTCCAAGGATGTGAACAAAACTAATTTCAAACGCACTGTTTTCCTTATTACCTTGCCTTTCTAAAAATAGCCAAAATGCTTGTTAGATCTACTTTTTTGACCGCTCTTCTGTCGCTTGTTCTTACGCACGCAGTGGCCGACCCGGGCGACACCACGATCGTTCAAACCTTCAATTTTGAAGATCAGCTCGCCCAACCGGGTGATTATAAAAGTCCGGGCCGACGTTGGTTTCAATTTCCCGAAGACGACGGAACAACCTATCGCAAGATTTTGATGTATTACACCTTGAAATGCTTCGAGGGAGGACTCACAGCGGGAGGTTTGGGCTTTCCATGCGGTGAGTGGGATTACCTTACCTACAATTACCTCTTCGATCACACGGGTGAACTTGACTCTACAGCACTTACTCATCCGTTCTACCTGCTCAATAATCAGAACTTTGAAACGGCCACGGTGAGCTCGGTGCCGCAAGTGAATTTTGTTCGCCATTTTTTCACTGCCGTAACTAATGCAAACGTCCAGAACGAAGTCGTGGCGCAGTCTGTAGGCGATGCAGTGTCAGAGGTTGCACTGCGCACTGACCGTCAACGCAACAAGCTTCAGTTTACTTATTCGGCGCAAGAGTTAAATGATTTAGGCCTAACGGCCGGATGGGTTGGGAAGCTGGCTTTCCATGTTGGCGATCAAGCCGGTGAAGCCGATCTCTTGCGCATTTTTGTGGCGCCTACAAGTGCTGATGCCAACGCTTGGATCGCTGATCCTGGTCAGGAAGTGTTCGCCGGTGCTTTTGCCCCGCAAGCCAATGCATGGTTCGAGTGCCAGCTGCACTCTCCTTTTGAATGGGACGGTATTGCAGACCTGACATTTACCCTCGAACTCACTTCAAATCAAGAAAGTTCAGTGACAGCGTTATATGGTGATGAATCTCCTTCGCGCATCATTCATAGCGAGGCCTCAGATCGCTACATCGCTTTCGATGGCTTTGATGATGTGCGCGTACCTGCAGTCGCCCTCGCAAGCATCTCCAATGAAATCACGGTTTCGTTTTGGGTGAATGGCGACCCCAACATTCAGCCTGCCGCTCAAACCTGCTTTGAGGGCGTGAATGCCGCCAATCAACGCGTGGTCAACAGCCACTTGCCATGGGAGAATAGTCGAGTTTATTGGGATGCCGGACAAGCAAACGGCTACGACCGCATCGACAAGCAAGCCAATGTGAGCGATTTTGAAGGACGATGGAACCACTGGGCCTTTACCAAGAATGCCACCACGGGTGAAATGTTCATTTACCTCAACGGTGTACTTTGGCACAGCGGGAGCGATCGAACACGCACCATGGAAGATATGGTGAAGTTCAGCATCGGTGCAGCTGCTGGCTGGTCAAACTACTATAACGGTAGCATCGATGATTTCTCCATTTGGAACAAAGCCCTCGACGCACAAACGATCGCCGCTTGGCAATTCAATGCAATCGATGAAACCCATCCAGATTATCAAAACCTTGTTGCTTACTATACCTTCAATGAGCCAAATGGCGTTCTTGTGAGTGACCACAGTGGAAATGACTATCACGCCATCGCGCATGGAAACCCAGATCGCCGCTTGCACACAGCACGCGAGTTGTTCCTTCGGGCTGAAACACTCAATTTTCGCCCGCAGATTCAGCTGACAACTGGCGATTTCGAACTCACCACTGAAGTTGTTAGTTTCGACGAGGCACAGCCTGTGGCACCTCGATCGCTCATTTCGTACACTGTGGTTGGCAACACCGTTGAGGTAAGCAACATCGCCTACGTTTGGGAACACAATACCGATACCTATATATATAGTGTCGATGGCGGTGTCATCGAAACAATCGCCTTCAGTGGAGATGAGCAAACCTATTCCAACTCCACTTTAAATTACTTCTCGGTTCCTTTTGAAGTTGTTGATCGTTATGAAATAGGACGTTACATAACCCCCTATGGCATTGGCTTAACCCTGGGTGCAGATGGTTGGACATGGGTTTTTGATGTGACCGACTATGAGCCTTTCTTGCATGGCATGGTTGAGCTTGAAGCAGGCAACTGGCAAGAACTGCTCGACATGAAGTTCGTATTTATTGAAGGAACGCCAGCGCGCGAAGTGAAGCGTGTTGAGGCATTCTGGAAGGGCCAGTATAATTTGAGCACCTTCGATCAGCAGGTAACCAATTATACCTTCACGCCAAACCCCGATGAAACGAACTTCAGGTTGAAAACCCGTGCTTCAGGCCACGGCTTCGGCCAAGGTAACAACTGCGCAGAGTTTTGTTTCAACCTGCATTCGGTGAAGGTCAATGGACAAACACAATGGAGCTGGCAAATTATGGAGGAGTGCGGCGACAACCCACTCTATCCGCAAGGTGGTACATGGATTTACGATCGCGCAGGGTGGTGTCCTGGCGCTAAGGTCACAACGCAGGATTTCGAGTTGACACCTTTTGTGGCCGGACAGTCAAGCTTTGATGTTGATTACGACATAACCTTCGATCCTTTTGGCGACTACCGCATGGAAGGTCAAGTAATTGCCTATGGCCCGTTCAACTTTCAACACGATGTTGAGATTGATGAGGTTGTAG
>CAMCHP010000029.1 GCA_945874695.1 Chryseobacterium gleum | reverse complement strand
GTCACTGAACTGATGCCTTGACTTTGTGGCAAGTCTACATTTACTCCATTGCTTGCGAGGGTCGACAAGATGATGAAGAAAATAAGTAGAAGAAACACGAGGTCGGTCATCGACGACATGCTGCCCTCTACACTGACTTTATTTCGTTGTCCGAGATTCATGTTTCTTTATTTAACGGGTTCTTCAAGAATGTCGATGAACTCTATGCTTGATGCCTCCATTTTGTGAATCACCTTTGACACTTTGCTCACCAAGTAGTTGTAGGCCATGTAGGCGATGATTCCGACAATCAAACCAACGATGGTTGTCACCATGGCTTGCTTTGTACCTGAAGAAATGTCATCCACCTGAACGGTTCCTGCAACTTCCATGTCAAGAAACACATTCACCATACCAATAACCGTACCAAGGAAACCGATCATGGGCGCAGCACCCGCGATGGTTGCAAGTGTGCTGAGGTTCTTTTCTAGCATGTAGATCTCAAGCTTACCCACGTTTTCAATGGCTACCGAAATATCGCGCAATGGTTTACCGATGCGCATAATTCCTTTCTCGAGCATGCGCGCCATTGGTGTGTTCGAGGTCGAGCAGAGGTTTTTAGCGCTATCAAGTTTACCGTCGTTGATGTAATCTTTGATTTTGTCCATGAAGTCTTTCTCTTCTTTCAACGCCTTATTGACCGCGAAAAGTCTTTCAATGAAAATATACACGGCCAAAATCGAAAGGAAAGCCAAGGGCAACATGATGTACCATCCGCCTTCCATTAGCAGTTGGAGGATTGACACTTCTACATCTTGGGGTGCAGTGTTCATAGCAGCAGCAGCAGCACCTGTTTCTCCGGTAATTTCTACACCTTGTTGAAGGAGATTTGCAATCAGACTCATTCGTTTCGGGTTTATATGATTTTCAAACGTTGAAATTAGCTAAATATTGAGGCAGCAAAAAACCGTTGATCTTTGGTTATGAACAACGGTTCGTGCCTTTCGTATCGAAAAGAACTTCTTAGAAGAACATGAAGTAGAAAACGAACGCCCCCGCGAGATAGCCAAGAAGGGCCAATAATGACATTTTCTTCAAATACCAGATAAAGTCAATCTTTTCGAGTCCCATAACAGCCACGCCAGCTGCAGAGCCGATGATGAGTGCACTTCCACCGGTACCTGCAGAATAAGCCAGCAACTGCCAGAACAAACCGTCTTTCACGAAGTTTGCATCCCAAGGGGTTGCAACCAAAGCCTCTGGAATTACAGCATACATTTTCATGGATGCCGCAACCAATGGTACGTTGTCAACCAGTGCCGACAAAACACCAATGGCTAAGTCGATGGCGAAAACGTTCGCCAGTGTTTCGCGCAGCCACTCAGCCATCACCAACAAGTGACCAACTTCTTGAAGAGCCGCCACAGCGAGCAAGATTCCCAAGAAAAAGAGCACCGAAGATGAATCGATTTTACGCAACACATTCAAAACCGACAATTCGCGACGGGCCTCATAAGACTTACGGCGGTGCAATATTTCAGTCACCAACCAAATCGCACCCAATGAAAGCATCATCCCCATAAAGGGAGGTAAATGCGTAACCGTTTTAAAAACGGGCACAAACAGAAGACCCAACAAGCCCAAAGCAAAAACTAGATTGCGATCAAAATGAGTGGCTGGATGAACGTGTGCACCTTCTCCTGCACTCAGTTTCGGACGTTCCACATTTCCTTTCATGGTAAAGCTCAATACCAAAAGCGGCACCATCAAACACACCAAACTCGGAATGAACAAGTGGGTTATAATGACCGGTGTTGAAAGCTGGTTGCCAATCCACAACATGGTGGTGGTCACGTCACCAATAGGCGACCAAACCCCTCCTGCGTTTGCAGCGATCACAACAACTCCCGCAAAATACCAGCGCGTCGGCTTGTCTGCGATGAGTTTCCGTAGCAAGGAGATCATCACGATGGCTGTGGTCAGGTTATCTAAAGCTGCTGACAAGAAAAACGTCAAAAAGGCAATTAACCAAATCAGCTTTACCTTGTTCGTTGTTCTGATTTTATCGGTAATTACATTAAATCCTTCATGGGCATCGATCAATTCGACAATGGTCATTGCCCCCAAGAGGAAAAACAAAATACTTGCAATCTCCTGCAAGTGATGCAGCAGGCGGTGTTCGTAGAAGGTGCTGGTTGTATAGTCTATTCCGCTTTTCCAGCCTTGAGACGACTTGAGTGACTCAACAAGCTCTGCCTTTTGAACGTCTTCAGCAATGCCTTCAACTTGAATCGTTTCGCCTTTGTCAACGAGCGATTCGGTAGGGAGCACGATGGCCTGAAAATCTATAGCGCTATGGTCGGGAACCTTGTCGTGGCTACCAATTACGAATATGGCCCAGCACAGTGTTCCTGCCAACAAGGCAAAAGCTGATTTGTCAACGTGCACTGAGTGTTCAAGGGCAATTCCAAGGTAGCCAAGAACGAAAACTACGAGAATTAGAATCTCCATGGTTGTGAGTTAAGCGCTTTACAGCAGTTTGTTTAATGCAATTTCAAAGGCCGCAGCTGTTATACCGGTTTTTTGCTGATTTCGTTCGCGAACAGCTTCCAAAGCCCGGCGAATGGTCGCCGATGTATCTTCGAAAATTGCTGCGTCAGACATATTAACATCTTCAGTAGACATGAGGTAAGCGAACACCCGAGCCATGCCACAGTTGGCAATGAAATCAGGTATAAGGGCTAACTTCTGATCTGCATACTCCGCGATCGGACCATAGAAAATAGCCGCATCTGCAAAGGGCACATTCGCTCCACTTGAGATCACACTCAAGCCCGCTTCTACCATACGCTCTACTTGATCTTTGCTCACCAAACGCGACGCTGCACAGGGCAAGAAAACGTCGGCCTGAACATCCCAAATTTGGGCATTCACTTCTTCAAAACTCATCAAACCGTCGGCACGCAATGCATTTCCATCTTTCGAAAGAAACAAATCGGTGACTTCTTGAAAGCTTAGGCCTTGCGGCCGGATGATCCCTCCAACACGGTCAATGATACCCACAACAAGGGCTCCTGCTTGGGCCAAGTAAAATGCAGCGGCTGAACCCACGTTACCCCAGCCTTGGATGATCACTTTCTTTCCTTCTACACGGCCACCATACAAGTCGTAATAGTGGCGCACGCTTTCTGCAACTCCGTAGCCTGTGATCATGTCGGCGACGCAGTACTTGCGCATTACATCCGGACTAAACTGCCCGTCTTCTAAAACTTTGATAACACCCAAACGCAACTGGCCAATGCGACGCACTTTTTGTGCCTCATTGGGTTGGAAATGGCCGTTGAATACACCTTCTTGGGGATGCCAAACCCCACAATCTTCGGTAATTGGAATAACCTCGTGAATTTCATCCACGTTTAAATCGCCACCGGTGCCGTAATAGTGCTTCAATAAGGGGGTAACAGCAGCGTACCAACGCTCCAAAACTTGACGTTTGCGCGGGTCACGCGGATCAAAATTGATTCCCGATTTAGCGCCGCCGATTTGTGGACCAGAAACCGTGAATTTGATTTCCATGGTCTTTGCAAGCGACTCAACCTCCCGCTTATCTAACCCTGCGCGCATGCGTGTGCCGCCACCTGCAGCGCCACCACGTAATGAGTTAATCACTACCCAACCTTCTGCATCGGTGTGAGGGTCTTTCCATTCGAACACCACTTCAGGGCGACGCTCTTCGTAGGCTTTGAGTAAGTCTTTCATTTGCAGGTACAATTCGGGGGCAAAAATAGGAAATCAACACAGACACTCCCCCGAAAACTTAGCCTTAAAAACATCTTAACTGAACAGCAACGTAGAGCAACTGTTTGTCAAGGCTTCGGAACGTAAACCCCGCTGCGGTGATCACGTTGTGCACCGGTCACCGAAGCCAATACATTCGCATCGCCCCTCAACCACAACGCGCCGAGAAAAGCAAAAACCAAAGCCTCTTTAAATTCGATCACTTCAGCAGGCGGAATAGCCAAATGCGCCGAGGTACGCGCTTTCAACTGTTCAATCAAAAACGCATTGTAACTGCCGCCACCTGTAAGCAACACTGCACCTGCTACATCGCGCAAATCATGGGCGATGCGCTGCGCCGCATGTACCGTGAACGTGTGCAGTACATCACTGGCGTCATGGCCTTCAAGCAGGGGAAAAACTTCGGCTTCTACCCATTCACGTCCCAAACTTTTTGGCGCATGCTGTCTGTAAAAAGGGAGCGATTCAAGGTGTTCAAACAATTCAGGAATAAGTTTCCCAGAACGAGCAATACCGCCTTCAGGATCATAATCTACGGCGCTCCCAGCAAGGCTTGCAAAGCGGTTCATGACCGTATTCAAAGGGCAAATATCCCATGCGATGCGACGCCCGGCACGCTCCATCGAAACGTTGGCAAAGCCGCCCAAATTCACGCAAGCAGCAAAATCTTGAAATAAATATCGATCTCCCACGGGTACGAGCGGAGCCCCTTGACCACCCATGGCTACATCGCCGCTGCGCAGGTCGCCAAGGACTGCCCATCCGCCCGTTAGGGCGATACCTGAAAGATGCCCTATTTGCAAGGTGTAGCCTTTTTGCGGCGCATGAAACACGGTATGTCCGTGCGATACAACCAAGTCAAGCACCGCATCCGGAGCCTCATTCGCGAGAAACTCACGCACCGCTTCGCCAACAAACACGCCGTATCCGCGATCGAGCAAGGTCAATTCATCGGCCGGCAAAAGGTGGGCACTGGCCAAGCGCTCGCGCCAAGCTGGCGTGTATTGAATGGTTCTTGCGGCCTCAATTTCAAATCGCCACGAAACCGCTGAATGGGGTTGATGTTCAAAATGACAGAGCGCAAGGTCTAATCCGTCTAACGACGTACCTGACATGCACCCCAGTACCGTGTACTTGTTCACCTGTTCCATAGGAATTGGGAATTGCGACTGAATGGACTAAATTTGCGCGGCCTTGCAAGGTAAGCAAGGAAATTTCGAAAAAACACGAAGCTATGATTTTTGAGTTGACCGAAGAACAGATTGCCGTTCGCGACGCGGCGCGCGATTTTGCCCAGAATGTTTTAAAACCGGGCGTAATTGAGCGCGATGAACTGCAAAAGTTCCCCGCTGAAGAAATGAAACAACTCGGTGAGTTGGGCTTCTTGGGTATGATGGTCGACCCGAAATACGGCGGTTCTGGCATGGATACGGTTTCATACGTGTTGGCCATGGAAGAACTCTCAAAAGTTGATGCTTCAGCCAGCGTTTGTGTTTCAGTAAATAACTCGTTGGTATGCTGGGGGCTTGAAACGTTTGGCAGTGAAGAGCAAAAACAAAAGTACCTCGTTCCGTTGGCCAAAGGTGAAAAAATTGGCGCCTTTTGCTTGAGTGAGCCCGAAGCGGGATCTGACGCTACCAGCCAGCGTACGACCGCCATTGACATGGGCGATCATTATCTCTTGAACGGAACAAAAAACTGGATTACAAACGGCTCTTCTGCGTCGATTTACCTCGTGATTGCACAAACGGATGCCGATAAGGGCCACCGCGGAATCAATGCCCTCATCGTAGAGCGGGGTATGGATGGCTTCATTGTTGGCGCGAAAGAAAATAAGATGGGCATCCGCGGGTCAGATACGCATACCTTGATGTTCCAAGATGTGAAGGTGCCAAAAGCGAACCGCATTGGGGAAGACGGATTTGGCTTCAAATTTGCAATGAAAACTTTAACGGGTGGGCGTATTGGCATTGCTGCACAAGCTTTGGGCATTGCCTCAGGGGCTTACGAATTGGCGTTGGCCTATTCAAAAGAGCGCAAAGCGTTTGGTAAAGAAATTTCAAAGCACCAAGCCATCGCTTTCAAATTGGCTGATATGGCCACTGACATTGAAGCATCGCGTATGCTCTGCCTGAAAGCGGCGTGGTTGAAAGACAATAAAAAAGAGTACGACACGGCGAGCGCCATGGCCAAGTTGTTCGCTTCGCAAACCGCAATGAAACACACGGTTGAAGCGGTGCAAATTCATGGCGGTTACGGATTCGTAAAAGAATACCACGTTGAACGATTGATGCGCGACGCGAAAATCACCCAGATTTACGAAGGCACCAGCGAGGTTCAGAAGATCGTGATTTCACGTGCGATGCTCAAAGACTGATCATCCACAGTCGACTGTTACTTGATTTCGTCCACGTGAGCTGAATGCCCTTCGGCTGCGCTGTAACTTGCGCACCATGTTGCGCAAATACCTCCCCTTTTTGCTTGCTCTTGCCTTTGCGGCAGGTGCGTTGGCCTTTTATCACTGGTCAACCCGTTCTGACATTCCTCCGGCAGAGTGTTTGAGCGTAATTCCTGCAGATGCGCAAGAGCTCATTTTGATTCAGCGGCCGGCCGACCTCAATACAAAACTCAATAGCCAACCCGCGCATCGCCGCATGCACCTCGCCCTCAGCTGGCTCGAGGCCCTCACCTTTCCAGACGACAAAACAGAGGGGTGTACGTGGCTGAGCGACGCATCGCTCTACTTCTATACATCGGCTCAAACTGCGCAGTTGGTTGGGGTTTTCGGCCTACCGGCCGGATGGACCAGGCAGGAACAAGAAGCTTGGTGCGTGAAACATTTAAAAGCCCAGCCCTTGAAAAGTGGCATTCTCACCGTGGCTTACACGGATAACGCCTCCCTTTACCTTCGGATCATTGCCAACCGTTGCTACATTACCGCAACCGATGATGCATTGCCGCCGGTTGAACCATCAGGCGACCATCCTTACCACAAGGCCCTTGCAATGGCCTCCAAAGCCGACTTGGTGCATGCCGTCGCATCGTCACCACGCGCATCAATGGTGAGCATCCTGCCGATAGGCAGAAATCACCTCACCGTACGTGATCTTTATTTTGGATCGCAGCAGTTGTACGGCGAAGAAATTTACATCAACGAAGCTTCAAATTTTGTGGTTCACGGCTTGCCTGCCAAATGGCAACGCTTGATACCGGAGGGGGTTGAAAGCTTCGAAGGCCTTGGTTTTGATGTGGGGGCTGATTTTGTTGCTGAACGCTTGCGAAACCTTGCAGACGACGCTGAACGGGCAACCTGGAACGGACGGTTAGCCGATCTTGAAACCCAGTACGCCACAGATGCCGATCTTGCACTCACTTCATGGTGGAATCTTGGCCTCGCTCAATACAGCGCATTTGACAACCGCTATTTGTTGATTGGATGCGCCGATGGCACAACAGCCGCCGCCGGTTTGATCGCTACGGGAGCTGTGTCAGCTGAGCCGCTTTTAAATGGGCAAATGATCGCGTGGGACAACCCCGAGTTTTTGAGTCACCTCTTGGGTAAAGTTTTTGATGGATTCACCATGGCTTGGTCAAATGACAGCTATGTTCTTTTTGCAGAAGATCGTCCTGCGCTGTTGAAGCTGGTTTCACGTTTGGGCAGCGGGCAAGTGATTGGCGATGACCATTTGGTAAGTCGTGCACTTTTTCGCGGCGAATCATTTATACGCTATGAACGTCGGCAAGATGACTACGCGAACATCCTTGATGGGCTAACCTTGCCTGCATACCCGGCAGATGCTGAGCGTTCATCAACACACCTGTTGTGGAGTGGGATTCAAGCCGATAAAGGGCAACTCATTACCCGGTTTGATTTGTCACCTGCTGCAACAGCCATAGCGGCCGCCGCATTTCAATGGGAAAGCCTAATTCCTGGGCTGCGTGCAAATTGCATTTCAGCCGTAAAAAATCATTCCAACGGAGAGTATTACCTCGTAATTCAAGACACTTTGCATGTGGTTCATGCTCTCGATGCCCGAGGAAAAACGATGTGGACCTACGCAGCAGGTGACGAAGTTATAGGCAACTTTGAGAGCATCGACGCCTTGAAAAATGGTAAAATTCAAGTACTTTTTGCCACAGCTACCGGCATTCACTGTGTCGACTTACTTGGTCGCGCAGTTTCTGGTTTCCCGCTTTCTGTATCAAATCGCGGTGCTTTGCGCAGTCACATCTCGTCGCATTTGCTTGTTGCCGATTACGACAACAACAAAAACTACCGCTTGATATTTGCCACAGCTGACGGTAAAATTCACAACTACAAAGCCGATGGAACAGCCACCTCGGGCTGGAATTACACGAATACGGGCGCTATGGCTGTTTATCTCCATCACTTAAAAGCGGGGAATGCCGATTTCCTCTTCGCAGGATATGCGAACGGCCAGGTCGCACTTTTGAAGCGCAACGGGGAGATACGGCACGCGACCAAACTCCAGTTGCCCAGTCCGTATTCGCCACCTGCGTTTCGCATCGCCAACGACATTTCCAACTCGAGTGTATTGGTTTGCGACACTTCGGGCGCAGTGATTGACGCTCGTTTCGGCAATGGCGGTGTACCTGAAACGCGTGTGGTTGGTCAGGCCCAAAATCTCGTATTATGCGATCTCACGCGTGACCGTAGTCAAGATTTGATCTTGGTGAATGGAAACGTACTTTCAGCCTACAACGCACAAGGCGAAAAGCTCTTTGATCGCGATTTCCGAAGTCCTGTGCATCCCGATATTCGCTTCTATCAATTCAACACCGGCAGCCGCGTGGGTGTGGTATTGCCCGCCTTGGGCGAGTTGCATTTAATCGAAGCTGACGGCGCCACAGCAGATGGTTTCCCGCTGTTCGGTGGAGGTCCATGTGTAATTCGTGATTTCAACAACGATGGCAAACTTGAGGTAGTAACCACCGACGGCTCGGGAATGGTTATGTGCTATACCCTGCCTTGAAGCACTACGAAATTTGGCTCCAATCTTCGCGGCGGCGTTTGAGCTTTGCCAGGCCATCAGCGATGAGTTGATTTTCCGCAGCCTCAATCCGCGGATCTTGCTCGAGAATCTCCATGGCGATGTGGCGAGCTGCTTGCATGAGGTCGCGATCACGCACCAAATCTGCTACCTGCAATTGAATATCGCCACTTTGGCGGGTACCCATGATATCACCCGGGCCACGCAATTCGAGGTCAACTTCAGCGATTTCGAATCCATCGTTGGTACGGCACATGGTCTTTAGGCGCGTTCGGGCATCTTGGCTAAGCTTCTCCCCTGTCATCAAAATGCAATAGCTCTGCGCAGCCCCGCGTCCTACGCGGCCTCGCAACTGGTGCAACTGCGACAAACCGAAACGTTCTGCACTTTCGATGACCATAACACTGGCATTGGGAACGTTCACTCCAACCTCAATAACTGTGGTTGCAACGAGTATTTGCGTTTTGCCTTCAGCGAACATGCGCATTTCGAAGTCTTTATCTTCGGGCTTCATGCGTCCATGCACAATGCTGATGCGAAAATCGGGTGGAGGAAAACGGCGTGTTATGCTTTCAAAGCCATCCATTAGGTCTTTGTAGTCCATGCTCTCACTCTCTTCAATGAGTGGATATACGACATATATTTGCCGCCCCAGCTCGATCTGCTCCTGCATGAACTGAAACACCGTTAAGCGGTCGCTGTCAACCCGGTGAACGGTTTGAATTTCTTTTCTTCCGGGTGGTAATTCATCAATTACCGATACATCGAGATCACCATATAGCGTCATTGCAAGCGTGCGCGGTATGGGCGTGGCCGTCATGACCAACACGTGGGGCGCTATGGTGTTTTTAGCCCAAAGCTTCGCACGCTGCGCCACGCCGAAGCGGTGTTGCTCGTCGACGATGGCTAAACCCAAGTTCTTGAATTGAACAACCGGCTCGATGAGGGCATGTGTACCGATCAAAATATGGACATCACCATTCTCGAGTGCGCCATGAATTTCACGTCGACGCGCTGTTTTTGTTGATCCGGTGAGTAGCTCGACCCGCACCGACATGGTATAGAGCAATTCAGCGAAGGTTTGGTAATGCTGATTGGCCAAGATCTCGGTGGGCGCCATCAAAGCAACTTGGTAGCCGCTATCGATGGCAATGAGCGCACACAAAAGCGCAACAATTGTCTTTCCACTTCCAACGTCGCCTTGAATGAGGCGATTCATGTGCCTGCCTGTGTTCACATCGGCGCGAATTTCTTTAATCACGCGTTTCTGCGCCTGCGTGAGCTCAAATCCTAAGTGATGGTTGTAAAAAGTGTGGAAGAAGTCGCCAACCTTATCGAACCGTACACCGGCAATTTCGGTGGTAGCTTCTTGTTTGCGCGTAACCATGAGCAATTGCAAAAAGAAGAGCTCTTCAAAGCGCAGCCGTTTGCGTGCTGCATCAAGGGTTACTTGATCGGGTGGACGATGCATGGCCAGCATGGCTGTTTCGCGGTCAATCAAATCCATTCGCTGGCGCAACGCTTGAGGCAGCGTTTCGGCAACAGCTCCCTTAAACTGCGGAAGCACCTCATCAATGAGTCGGGCCAAACCTGTGCTGTGAAGCCCCATTGCATTCAGCTTCTCGGTTGAAGAGTATACGCCTTTAAAGGTGCCTGATGCCGTTAACTTCGACTCATCGTACAATTCAACTTCAGGATGTGCGATGTTCCAACGCGACTTAAAGCGCGAAGGTTTGCCGTAGAGCAAGAACTCTCGTCCGTAAACCAATTTCGGTTTTACCCACTTGATGCCTTTGAACCACACCAGTTCAATGGAGCCCGAATCGTCGGTAAAAACAGCGGTAAGGCGACCATTACGGCCTGAACCTACTTCTGACACCTGACTGATTTTACCTCGCAGTTGGATGTAAGTTTGGTCATCTGCAATGGCATCAACCGTGCTAATTAGCGATCGGTCTTCGTAGCGAAACGGAAAATGGGCCAGCAAATCACCGCAGGTGCGTATGCCCAGTTCACTCGCCAATGCACTTGCTCTTAACGGGCCAACCCCCTTAAGGAACTCGATGGGCTTATGGTGAACGCTTTCGGTCATGTGTTTGATGCGGACATCCCCCGAAGGGGAAATCAATAATCATACAAGCGGGCATCATGCAAAACATGCAGAGCCCTACACGCCGAAGCGACGCTTTTTAAGCAAGCATTGCGAGCGGCGACTCAAGTAGTGTTTTGAAGGTCTGTAAGAAGGCTGCACCTGAAGCACCATCGACCACGCGGTGATCGCAGCTCAAGGTTACCTTCATTACGTTTCCTGGAACCACTGCCCCATTTTTAACCACCGGCACCTCTTGAATGGCGCCAACGGCCATGATGCAAGCATCTGGTGGGTTAATGATTGCGGTAAACTCCTCAATACCGAACATGCCAAGGTTTGAAATCGTAAACGTATTCCCCTCCCAGTCAGCCGGTTGCAATTTCTTTTCGCGTGCACGCTTGGCGAAATCTTTCACCTGCGCATTGATCGTACTCAAGCGCTGCTGATCAGCAAAACGAACAACAGGAACGAGCAAACCATCTTCAACAGCCACAGCAACACCGACGTGCACGTGCTCATTGTAGCGAATGCGATCGCCCAACCATGCGGCATTGACTGCAGGGTGTTTTTTCAATGAAAGTGCAGCCGCCTTGATCACCAAGTCGTTGAACGAAATCTTCTCTTCGCTGTAGGCATTGATTGCTGTGCGCGCTTTCATGGCCTCGCCCATGTCAATTGATACGGTGAGGTAAAAGTGTGGCGCTGAGAATTTGCTCTCAGCCAATCGGCGAGCAATGGTTTTTCGCATTTGCGAAACGGCCACTTCGGTATATTTTTCGTTTGCGCCTCCGGCGGATGCACCCACCATTGCAGACACACCCGTGAAGTTCTCTACGTCGCGCTTGACGATACGGCCACCATCACCTGAACCACTCACCACTTGGATGTCTATGCCTTTTTCATCGGCAAGTTTTCGTGCCAACGGCGAAGCTTTTAAGCGACCATTGCTCGCAGCGGCATGGCTAACTTGTTGCACCGTTGCTGCCACAGGTGCCGGCGCTGCAGGCTGCGGAGCTGCTGCAACTGTTACCTGGGCTGGAGCTGGTGCAGGAGCTGGTGCAGGAGCTGGTGTTGCTTTTTCTTCTTTCGGTTGCGGGCTCGCTTCGCCTGCCTTGAGCAGTGCTGAGAAGTCTTCACCCTTTTCTCCGAGAATACATAAAATAGAGTCAACCTGAGCCGTTTGGCCTTTCTCAACCCCAATGTAAAGGAGCACACCGTCTTGAAAAGACTCGAACTCCATGGTTGCTTTATCGGTTTCGATTTCAGCGAGCAACTCGCCTGATTCAACCGCGTCTCCAACTTTTTTGTGCCATTCAGCCACCACACCTTCGGTCATGGTGTCGCTGAGTTTGGGCATGCGTACTATTTCAGCCATGATAGGGTCAAATATTCTAATTAGTCTTTAACGTAGGGGTAATCTTCTTGCACGTAAACATCTTTGTACAGCTCATCCGCCGTTGGGAGTGGTGACTCTTCAGCGAAGGTCACGCTCTCTTCAACTTGTGCTTTTACCTCGTCTTGAATTTTCTTGATTTGCGCCTCAGTGAGCCATTTGTTGGCTTTGATTGTGCGAAGCACGTGCTCTATCGGGTCTTGTTCTTGGTACTCTTGCACCTCTTCTTTGGTGCGGTACTTTTGAGGGTCAGACATCGAGTGCCCTTTGTAACGGTAAGTCCGGATATCAAGCAGCGTAGGGCCTTCACCATTTCGCGCGCGCTCAGCAGCGATGGCAATTGCATCAGCCACTGCCTCTGGCCGCATTCCGTCAACAGCAGCGCTTGGCATTTCAAAGCTCAAGCCCAGTTTCGACAAGTCGGTAACGTTTGACGTGCGCTCAACCGAGGTACCCATGGCGTAGTTGTTGTTCTCAATGATGAAGATCACTGGCAATTTCCAAGTCATGGCCATGTTGAATGTTTCATACAACGAACCTTGACGTGCTGCGCCGTCGCCAAAGAAACACAGGGTTACATGATCTTCATTGCGGTATTTATCAGCAAAGGCAATACCAGCTCCCAATGAAATTTGGCCACCCACGATTCCATGTCCACCAAACAAGTTTTTCTCCTTGTCGAACATGTGCATTGAGCCCCCTTTTCCTTTGGATGAACCTGTAGACTTGCCATACAATTCGGCCATGACTACTTTCGGATCGGTACCTAAGGCCAGCGGGTGTGCGTGATCTCGGTATGCCGTTATTACACGGTCTGATGGACGAATAGCTGCAACCATGCCCGCAAGAATGGCCTCTTGACCGATGTACAAGTGGCAAAAGCCTCCAAACTTCTGTTGAATGTACAGCTGACCGCACTTCTCCTCGAACTTCCGCATGAGATACATGTCACGGTACCAGCGAACGTAGGTTTCTTTGTCGTATTTACTCGCAGTCTTGTTTGCTGAAGACGCCGCCTTCACAGCGGGTTTAGCTTTAGTTGCGGCTGGTTTCTTATTGCTTGTCGATGTTGCCATGATTGCTTTCGATCTTTTGGAAGCGCAAATATAAGGACGTAAGGCGGGATAGCGGGCTAAAAAGGGTGTTTTTTACACTTTGCCTGCTTGAAGTTGCTCACAGGTGAAGCAAAATGGCAATAAATCTGCTGAACTCCGCACAAACATAGCCCTTCCATCCATTGAAGCAAGGATCACTTGAATGGGTGAATTTTGGAGTGCTTCGAATTCGACCATAACCTGCCGGCAGGCTCCACACGGTGATGCGGGTAAAGCTGTAAAGGCGCCATCTGTCATCACAGCAATGGCCTCAATGCGTTCATTGGGATACTGAGATCGCGCAGCGAACAGCGCAACGCGCTCGGCACATAATCCGGAAGGATATGCTGCATTTTCTTGGTTATTGCCCATTACAATTCGTCCTGAATCAAGGCGAAGCGCCGCCCCGACCTTGTAATTTGAATATGGCGCATAGGCCATTTCTCGTGCTGCAACCGCGGCCTCGAAGAGGGTAAGTTCTTGAGGAGATAGTTCGTCGAGGCGCTCGGCCAAGCGATAATTCAAGGTAAAACTGGCTTCTTTCATAATAAAAAACTTGTGCTGTACAGTATGTTACAGCGTGCGCAAATTTCTTAATTTTCCGCACTTGGATAATACGCTGAAGATACTGCAAGGATTTGAATCGATCAGCTTAGTAGAAATGGATAGCGTGGCTCTGCTTGACCGGCATGACACGAAGTACATTTTGACGCCTACTGATCTCGATTCGGTGCTCTCCTCCATGAATTCGGAATACCGCATTCTTGAGGTGGGAGGGTTGTTTATTTCGCGCTATGAGACACTCTATTTCGATAGTGATTCTATGCTTTATTACGACTTGCACCAACGCGGAAAAATGAATCGTGTGAAGGTTCGCATGCGAAAGTACTGTTCAACTGGAGTTACCTTTCTGGAAGTGAAGCTAAAAAACAACCTTGACCGAACTGTAAAATTACGCAAGGAGATCGAAGATTTGCGGCATGAACTAACCCCAGATGATCTTGAATTCATTAAGGCCGCATGTGGTGAGCAACCCCCTTTGAAACCGAGGGTATCGAATTCTTTTGAGCGCATAACCTTAGTACATTCTTCATTCACAGAACGTCTAACAATTGATCGGGCGCTAAGCTTTTCTGATTTACATTCGCAAGAGCAATCAATTGATGGCCTCGTAGTAGTTGAGCTCAAACAAGTACGTTTTGATCGTGAATCAAAATTTGCCCGTGAGGCAAAAAGAAGATTAATTCGACCAAATTCAATAAGTAAATACTGCCTTGGAGTCGGTTTGCTATACACTGGAGTTCGGAAGAACTTTATCAATATGAAGTTGCGCGCGATCGAAAAATTAGAACCGTCAAACCTTTCCCTTAACCTGCCCGCTGCATGAACAGCTTAAAATCAACTTGGAGAAATAGCCGATTCAATTGGCTCCTTATTTTGTCATTTTCATTTTTAGCGCAGGTTTTGCGTGGCCAAGATGTCGTCACAGCATTGGCTACTGGCGCCGACGAGATGGAAATCTATAATGCTAATAGTTTTCTCAAGCTCATTATGCGCTTGGCCATGAACCTCGGAATCACTACGATTTTGATTCGGATGATTTACTACCCAATTACCAAGCGCAAAGATTACATGTTCACCTTCATGTTGGTGTCGGTGTCAATCTTCTTTTTGTGCTACATCTTGGCGAGTGTTTCACTTGATTTGGCCTTTGCCCTGGGCCTTTTTGCGATTTTCGGCATCATCAGATACCGAACTGATGCTATTCCAATCAAGGAAATGACTTACCTGTTCATCGTGATTGGACTTGCTGTAATGAATTCGCTGGCTGCTGGCGTTTCAATGGCTGAAATTGGCTTGGCCAATGGACTGATCCTTTTGTTAACCTACGGATTAGAGAAGGTTTGGCTTTTGCGACACGAATCGCACAAAATCGTCCTTTACGAGCGCATTGAACTCATCAAATCAGGCAATCGCGCTGCACTTAAGGCTGACTTAGAAGAGCGCACTGGGATCATCATCAACCGTGTTGAAGTGGGTCGTATCGATTTCTTACGCGACACGGCTTTGGTGAAAATCTATTTCTTTCACGATGCCCAAGAGGGCCATTTTGAGGAAACTGCTGGTGGTGGGGAATAAACCCATCCGCCCGTTAGGGCTTAAAAATTAACGCCACGGCATACGCAGCAACCCCTTCTTCATTGCCCACAAAGCCGAGTTTCTCGGTTGTGGTTGCTTTGACTGAAATCGCATCGAGGTTCACCCCTGCGTGCTCGGCGATGGTTTGGCACATGGTTGGGATGAAGGGCAGCACCTTCGGGCGTTGCAACGCGACAGTGACGTCTACATTGCCCCACTCATAGCCATGCTTACGGATAATCTCAACGGTTTTTTTGAGCAAGATTTTGCTGTCAATGCCTTTGTATGCCGGATCTGTGTCAGGAAAGTGGAAACCGATGTCGCGCAAATTCGCAGCACCGAGCAAGGCGTCACAAATGACGTGTAAAATTACATCGGCATCGCTGTGGCCAACCGAACCTTTACTGTGATCAACTTTTATGCCACCCAACCAGAGGTCGAAGCCTTCTTGCAGTTGGTGCACATCATACCCGAATCCGACGCGGAAATTAGGCGTAGCCATTATCCTTCTGAGCGGTTGCTGTTTCCATCGAGCTTATCGAACTCCAAACGCAAGGTAAAGCGGAGTGTGTTCGCAAGCGGATTCTGTTGCGTTGTTGAAATGAGGTATGAAAGGTCAATCGCGAACACGGTGTACTTCAACCCTGCACCGAGTGTAATGAACTGACGGTTACCTTTTGTGAAATGCTCGTAAAAGTAGCCTGCACGGAAAGCAAACTGCTTATCGTACCAATACTCCATACCCCCACCGATGTTGATCTCACGTAACTCTTCACGCCATTTACTGCCTTCTTCGATGATGTAAGAGCCATCTTGTTGAAAGATCACGTTACCTGGCGCATCGTAGAAACTTTGCACCATGGCTGTAGCCACACCCACGTTCGGGTCAATGCCCGAGATGATGCTTGTGCGGTCATTTGGGTCATACGCTGGCGGAGTCGGGACCAAAAGCTTATTTGCATCAACAGTAAATGTCAGTGCGTTGTACTCGTCGAGGAGCATCGTCAATGCCGTACCTAAGCGCAGGTTTGCAGGTATGAAATCACGTTGCGCAGTTTCGGTGTAGCTCATTTTGGCGCCGATGTTCGAAACATTCATGCCGACGTTCCAAATGGCTTCTTTGTCACCGAGCTTAACCTTATCGTCGGTGTAGAATAAGCCTACGTCTACTGCCACTGAGCGACCGGGACGGCTATCTGCACCGAGCACGTTCATGTTGCCGGTCAAGTTCGAGTTGATGAAGCGAGCGCCCACGCCCCCAGAGAATTTTCGCGAGAATTTCTGTGAAAAGGCTGCATCGAGGCTAAACTCAGCAGGTCTGAAATCGCGAATTGCGGTACCCGTTTCGTCGGTAAATGTGATTTTTCCTAAGGAGAAAAAGCGAATCCCTGCAGAGACTGCTTGATTCTTGTTCAACTTTTTGTACCCTGCTACATATGCTAAGTTCATGTCGTCAACCAAGGCGCGCAACCAAGGCGAGTATGACAAGGTTACTTCAAACTCGTTCTCAGCGAATGCGAGTTTGCCTGGATTCCAGTGCATACTTGCAGCATCTGGAGAAAGCGCTACACCGGCATCACCTAAGGCGCCAGACCGGGAGTCGGGTGCAATAAGCAAAAAAGGAACGGCCGTGGTAATGGTGTTCAATTGTACCTGTTGCGCACGGTCTTGTTGGCTTGACAGCTGTGCTTGGGCCCATTGAGCGGTGAGAAGCATGGCTACTACAGCCGCGGTTATTTTTCCAGTCATGGATTGCATCTTACAAAAGTTGACAAATATACGCATAAGGCGCGAAAAAGTTCGATTATCTTAATAGAACAAGCTTTTCAAATTGTTCGGCACTTGCCCCGTCGGGGGTAGTTACTTTCAAACGATAAATGTAAACCCCGCGTCCGATGCTATCTCCGAAATCATCTAAGCCATCCCATTCAATGGGTTCGCTTCTGAAACCTTCTGTTCTAACCACTGAATTAATGGTCTTGACCATTTTCCCAGAAACTGTAAATACTTGTATTTGGACATTCAATGCTTCGCATGCCTGGTTGTGTTCAAACATGAACATTGTACGGGTGGTAAACGGGTTGGGGTAATTGAGCACGTGTTCTAAGGCCATTTCAGCGGCACCCGCGACTACAAACTCAGTAAAACCTTCACTTGAATTGTTGTGTACATCCCAGACCTTCACTGAAATGTTGTGTACACCTTCAGAGAGGCTGCGGAGGGGGTAACGAATGCTCCCGCTTTGGTAGGTATCGAGGTCGGCTTCATAAAAATCATTCAACACAATCGGGTCAGCCGTGTTGCCGTCAAGAATGGCCTTCAGGTCGTGTCCGATGCCGCTTCCGGCTGTGTTTACTCCATTCTCTGCCCGTACACGCGCCAAAAGAATTGGATTTTCATTCGTTATTCCACCAAAAACAAAAGTCGTATCATTCATGAAGACCTCGAGTTCAGGCGCAGCGTCATTGAGTTCAGCACCTTCCAAAGCCCCGCCGATGATGAAATCTTCGGCATGACCATGTCCATCTAAGCTACCAGCAACTGCGTAGTAACTGATTCTTCCGTTGCCAAAATCAAAGGCAATATCACGTGGCACAATGAATGAGAAAGTAAAATCACCATTCACCACGCTCGCCTTACCTTTATATATGACATTTCTCCAAACTTCAAAGTTGTATGGATTGACCGCACCATCATTGTTCAATGAAGTAACATCCGATTTCTTATCATATACCGTAGGGTATACAAATCCATTGAAATCGTTAAGCTTTACGCCATTTTCATCACCGACAAAGCCTTTGAACGTGACCAATTGAAGTGACCGAATGGTATCGGGTTCTAAGGGATCTATAGCCTGTCCGTTTAATTCTGTCGTATACACCTCAACTTTCGGGTAGGCGATCCGCAACGCAACGTCACCGAGTAAGCTGAAATTACGCTTGTTACTTGAGTCGCTTACGTTGTCATCGTTTTTCGTGGTCATTGCAATAAAGCCAAGCGATAAATTCTCGATGTTTTGGTCTTCTAATGCGACATTAAAAAACGCACGATTCAGCTGTTGATTTCCTCCACTGAAAACGATGCGTGTTGTGGTGAGCATTGCAATTGCACCTCCGTTGGGGTTCATGACGAGGAGTTCACCTGCAGATTTAAATTCAGGGTTGTCGAAACGCGCAAGTTCGCAGGTTGCAGTTATGAATACCGGCAATCGATTGAAGTTTGTCCAATCTTGAATTGTAGAAATGTTGAGAATGCGCTCGTGCGCCCATCCCCTTTCACCGCCGTGACCAATGTAATTGACCATGAGTGCACCGTTTTCAACCCTTCTACGGATGGCATCTTCAACCGCAGGATATCGTTCACCGCCAGGGGTAGAGATTTGTTGATAGGCATCCATATAAATTTTCACGACGTCGTAGTCGTTGTAATCCTCGTAGATGCGGTTGGCATGTTCCTCTGAATTGATCATGTGAATGACCTCATTAGGGCCACTGCTCCCATCCATATCGTCAGAAACCAAAGTGATCACATTGCGCCAATTGCCAAAGGGTGAGCGATTCTCATCGCCAATGCAGTAAGCATCTCCGTTCGGCGTAGTGTTGGTCGATAAATAGTTGCGCAACTTATTAATATAACCTTGCCCTTCAGCAAACGACTCACAGGGGATTCGGCCAACAGCGATCGCCATTTTATCGCCCAAACCTTCACCAAACTGATCTTCGAGAAAACCAAAGTAGTCGTCGCTCACGTAGGAATTAACCGGTGAGAGCGAGTTATCGCTTTGATAGGAAATCACAACTGGGGAATTCGTTGCGATGTGTCGATTCAAAAAGCTCCCATCACCAATGATTTGCAGGTATTTCGGACGAAGGTCTTCATTGCTTCCTGCTCGATCCCATAGCATTTTCATGAGCGACTTGATCGCCGTGACATCTGCATTGCCGCTAGAAAACTCATTGTAAACCTGCTGTGGGGTTACAATTTCAATGGTCAAGCCATCGGGAAGGTGTATTTCTTTCAACTGTTCAGCCAAACCCAAGAAACGGGCTCCCGTCAAGATGACCATGTCAACATCATTCAAAGCATGAAGGTTCTGGTTCTCGACCCGACCAATGGGGGCTGGTTGCAAGTAGTTGAAATTGGCAAATGCAATGTATTCGCGCAATTCGTTACTTGAGGCCGTAAATTCAATCGAACCCGGACTGCCGTCCACGGGAGAAAGTACCATCCGAATGGGTTGTGTTACGTCGGTAATGTCCCACACTTCACTGATTGAAGACGCGTTCGAAATGATGTACTTCGTAACAGCATTAGACGCGACAGTTTGCGGATCACGAAATGCCATTTGGCTGCCACTCATGGCCAGTTGACGCCGCGCATTAATGCGAATAAAGTCAATCCAACCTTCTGCGTCGGCAACAGCTGGGTTAAATTGAACATTCACAGCAAGCGTATTTCCTCCGGGAGGGATTGTTGTTGCGATGCCAGATTGTAGGTTCGCAAAGTTCGCGGTAACTCCAGTATTTGTCGGTGAAGGAGAAAGGGTAATTGAAGCTCCCGCCATACTTAAAGTAAAGGCACTTTGAGCACCAATTGAACGCACGACAACCCGTGTTTCTAAACTGGCTTCTTCAGCCAACAAATTAGGTGTTGTGAATACATAGGGCACTGTTTGTGTGTTGGCAAAGCGATCACCAAAAAATTCACGACCCGATTTTGCAAGATTTACGGTTTCATTCTCGATGAATTGACGATCTGTGAACGCGTTGCTTACGTTACTTTCGACCCCTGCAGGGAGCTGATCACTTATTCGCAAAGGACTAAGGTCATCAACACGAAGAAAATAATAAGCCGAATCGCTGTAGGGGTGCTTCTCATGAGCAAACCGGTTGTTTTCTGCATCGAAGATCCAAGAATCAGGGCCTTTACCGTAGAAGAGCACATAATCGTTGACATCAAACGAGCCATCTTCTTCACCCACAATCAAAATGGCATTACGCGCCAAATCATCGCGGCGGTCAATGCTATTTGAAAAAGGCAAAAGCTCACCTCCATTGCCATAGATGTTCAGTTGTTGCGGATTGATGGCATCCACATCAACACCCAAATTTTGCAGAAATGCGTGATCGATGCGATAAACCCCGTCTCTAGCAATCGCAAAACGATACCACTCTCCTTGGCGGAGGACTGATTCATCAGCCCAATTGATTGTACGCGATGCGGTTCTTCGTCCAGGAGTAATTGTCAATTGCCCCGTAAACCGTGTAACCCTGCGCACTTCTTTCGTTATCGGATTCCTCCAGATCGGTGTGACTATAATTTGAGCGTGAGAAGCATCTCGTGCATCGGCGATGCGTGGTTCGAAAATGGCATCGTTTGGAAGCAAAGCGAGCTGTCGGGCAGTCAATTTGTCGATTGAAACCGACTCAGATTCGATGTTGGTAATCACAAATTCAGCTCTTGAAGCACGCAAATCGAGCTTGCGATCGAACAAAGCGAGCGGAATTTCATCCTCACACCAAGCATTTTCGAATCCAATTTTACCCACGGGAAGGGGCTGAATTCCGGCTTCATCGGTCCAGTTAATGTTCATTTCAACATCAAGCACACGCTGTGAGATGCCCGTAAACACTACAAGAACGAAGAAAACTAAGGTTACAAATTGCTTCATTGCACAATGACTTGCTTTGGTTCAAGCAACAAAGTAAACGATCTCAGCGTACTCTTATTGCAGAAGATTTGCGAAATAGCCGTAGAATTTTTTTGTAATATTGCTCGTTTAGGAGAGATGAAGACCAAACTGATTGTGATGAAGCGACAGTTATTGTATGTTATGACCTTGTTCGGGATGCTTTTTACAGCAATACCGGACGTTTTGGCCCAAGATCCGGAGTTCACTCAGTTCTATGCCAACCCGCTTTATTTGAATCCTGCATTTGCGGGAACAGCGCGTTGTCCTCGACTTGTCATGAATTACCGTAACCAATGGCCTGCATTGAGTGGAACATTTGTTACCACCAGTGCAAGTTATGATCAACACGTAGAAACAATTCAAGGAGGCTTAGGTTTACTTGTGACCAATGATCGCGCTGCGCGAACTTTGAACACAACAACCGTAAGTGGTATTTATTCATACCAACTGCCGGTAACCCGCACGTTCTCTTTGAAGGCAGGTTTACAGGCCACGTACTTCCAAAAGTCTATCGATTGGAGCCAATTGCAATTTGGTGATCAAATCGATCCAAGAAAAGGATTCATTTACGAGACCCAAGATGTACCACGTGGGGGAACGGTTAACAACGTTGACTTCTCTGCAGGAATGTTAGGTTTCAGTGAAAAGTTTTTCGTAGGTCTAGCGGTTCATCACTTGAATGAGCCGAACGAATCGCTTGTTGTCGGGACAAGCCGTTTGCCGATGAAGTACACCGCTCACGCGGGTGCTGTAATTCCGATTGACCGTAAAAGCCGCTACAGCGAGTCAAATCTCTCGCCGAACGTCCTTTACCGTCGTCAAGGTGAATTTCAGCAACTTAATCTCGGGCTATACGTAAATAAAGGACCGCTGGTTGGTGGTGTTTGGTATCGTGCGTTGTTTTTCAACGACTACCGCGATGCCTTCATCGTACTTGTGGGCGTACAAACCGATGTACTCCGTTTCGGATACAGCTACGACGTAACAGTGTCAGAATTGACACCTGCGACGGGTGGTTCACATGAGGTGAGTATGGCCATTCAGTTCGACTGCCGACCAAAACGTCGGAAGTTCAGGGCAATATCTTGCCCGTCCTTCTAGTTAATGAAGTAGAATAATTTTGCAAGGAAACCTGGAAATCATGAATAAGTTCACCAAAATCTATTCGTTCTTGCCGATTTTAGCTGTTGTGCTTCTTTTCGCGTCTTGTTCAAAAGACCGCTCAGGAGCTACCGGTTGGGCATATAACGACCCATCGAATGGCGGCTTTGAGAAAGCTCCTTTCGTAGAACAAGAAACAGGGCCTGGCCTTGTGCTCATTGAAGGTGGTACATTCACCATGGGGCGTGTTGAAGACGACCTGAATACAACGTGGGATAATATTCCACGTCGTGTTACTGTTTCTTCATTCTACCTCGATGAAACTGAAGTTACCAACTTTTACTGGCTCGAATACTTGCACTGGCTGCAGCGCATTTATGGCGATAGCTACCCCGAAATCGTCAAGAAAGCACTCCCTGACACCCTCGTTTGGCGTGAGAAAATGGAGTACAATGAGCCGCAAGTGGAGTACTACTTGCGTCACCCTGCTTACCGCGACTACCCGGTAGTTGGTGTAAACTGGTTGCAAGCAAACGATTTCTGTGCATGGAGAACAGATCGCGTAAATGAAATCATCCTCATTCGTGAAGGTTTGCTTCTGCACAGCCCTGAATCACAGGTGGATGAAGATCACTTTACCACCGATGCTTATTTCGCTGGTCAATACGAAGGTGAAAAAGCTGCGGATGGTATTCAAGACCTTCGCCCAGGTTCAAACGGTTACCGCAATGTGCGTATGGAAGACGGCATTTTGCTGCCACGCTACCGCCTCCCAACTGAAGCGGAATGGGAATACGCAGCACTTGGGCTAATCGGTAACTCTTACCAAGAACTTATTTCAAGCCGCCGCACTTACCCATGGAATGGGCACTATGTGCGTAACGATGACAACCGCGGTAAGTTCTACGGTGAATTGAATGCGAACTTTGTTCGCGGTCGCGGTGACTACATGGGAGTTGCAGGCAACCTGAACGACAATGCTGAAATTACGGCTCCGGTTTTCACCTACGCACCAAACGACTACGGCTTGTACTGCATGGCAGGTAACGTTTCTGAATGGGTAATGGATGTTTATCGTCCACTTTCACCGCAAGATAAGAGCGAATTCCGCCCATTCCGTGGTAACGTCTTCCAAACCAAAGTGAAGAATAGTGAAGGCGCAATCGAAGACAAATACGACTTCGTGGTGTACGACATTTCAGGGGTCGAGTATTTCTTGAAAGAATACCAAAAACGCTCTTCAGGCCGTTTGACCGAAACCGATCAAAACCTCATCGACAACCTCTTTACTTATATCGAGGCTGCCAAAGAAGACATGAAAAACCGCATGGAAGATGAGGCAATGCAACGTATGCAAGACGGAATGGATTTGATCGTGGCTAGCGACTCACGCATTGCACCAGATTTACGCGATGGTATCGCTGATTACATCAAAGCAACACCTGGTGACATCCGTGTGCGCGATGTAACGATCGCTGAAAATGTTGATCGTCGCAACTACCGCCAAGCCGATAACATCAACTACCTTGACGGTGACGTACAAAGCTCTATTTACTATGGTGTAGAAGACGCATTTGCGAACGATTTCCGCATGTATGATGCCAACTTTGAAGCGCCTTCTGGCCCTACAAGTATGATCACCGATCGCACACGCGTTTACAAAGGTGGTTCGTGGAGAGATCGTGCATACTACCTGATTCCTGGTACTCGTCGCTACCTCGACGAACGCCAGTCATCAGCCACAATCGGTTTCCGTTGTGCCATGACCCGCGTGGGCAGTCCTCGCGGATTCTCACAGGAATAAGAACATTTAACTTCTCATAAAACCCCGTTGGAGCATCAGCATGTTTCAACGGGGTTTTTAATTTTGAAGTATGCATACCGCCCAACTCTACGCCCTTTTCCTCCAATCTAACGGTGTCACCACCGACACGCGTAAACTCAATCCACGTGCGCTATTCTTCGCCTTAAGCGGCGCACGTTTTAACGGCAACAGCTTTGCAGCGCAAGCATTGGAGGCCGGGTGCTTGGCAGCCGTTATTGATGATCCATCCTACGCCACTGGCGACCACCGCCTCATTCTCGTTCCGAACGTACTTGAGGCGTTGCAAAATTTATCTGCGCACCACCGCCAACAAATGCCCGCAAAAGTGATTGGCTTGACTGGCAGCAATGGTAAAACCACTTCGAAAGAGTTACTGCGCGATGTGCTTGCCCAAAAGTATAAGACCTATGCTACGAAAGGCAATCTTAACAACCACATCGGTGTGCCTTTAAGTTTGCTCGAAATTACAGCCGAACATGAAATGGCGGTGATTGAAATGGGCGCTAATGCCCAAGGCGAAATCGCGATGTTGGCTGAAATCGCCCAACCTGATTACGGCTTCATTACGAACATTGGCAAAGCACACCTTGAAGGTTTTGGTGGAATCGAGGGGGTGAAGAAAGGCAAGGGTGAACTTTTTAAGTTTTTACGGTCTAACGACCGGATGGTCTTTGTCAACGCGGCAGACCCCGTGCTTCTTGAGCTCTCTGAAGGATTGCATCGTGTGCTCTATGGCACAGATGTTTACTCGCCCGAGGTATACATTGTCGAAAGCAGCCCTCTATTGACCATTGGATGGTCACATCAAAGCTATTTCAAAACCGCGGTGCACACGAAGTTAACGGGCGACTACAACATTGGAAATATCGCTTCGGCGATCGCAATAGGCCGCTACTTCGGCGTCGATCATGAGCAAATCAACGTTGCGCTCGAGAACTATACCCCCGACAATAACCGATCAGAACGCAGAAATACTGCGAATAATCAGCTCATTCTTGATGCCTACAACGCCAATCCTACCTCGATGGCGCATGCTTTAAAGTCGTTTGCAGCTTCAACCGATACCTCGAAATTGTGCATTCTGGGTGACATGTTTGAATTGGGTGAAGCCGCCCCTGCTGAACATGCCGCAATCATTAAATTAGTGAGTGATTTGAGACTCAACGCTATCTTCGTAGGCTCTCACTTTAAAACCCAAGGGCAAGATCGTGTTCGCTGTTTTGAATCAACGGCTGCTTTGCGTGCACACCTCGAACAAGTGCGCATCACAGGACAAACAATTCTGCTCAAAGGTTCGCGAAGTATGCAGTTAGAACAGGTAATTGACCTGCTTTAGTGTTCTGCTGAGGGAACATAACGTTCCCATTTTGCGATTACCGTTTTCATGTCTTCAGGTAATTCGCTGGTGAAATTCATACGCTCTCCGGTGTGTGGGTGCTCAAAGCCTAAGGTTCGCGCATGCAAGGCTTGACGTGGCAAATCAACAAAACAATTCTCTATAAACTGCCGATAACGCGAAAACCCTGGCCCCTTTAACACGCGGTCTCCTCCATACTCCATGTCGTTGAATAGCGGATGCCCGATGTGCTTCATGTGCACCCGAATTTGGTGCGTTCTGCCTGTTTCTAACTTGCACTCGATGAACGTGATGTAACCAAAGCGCTGCAAAACTTTATAGTGCGTCACTGCATGCTTGCCATAATCACCATTGGGAAACACCTCCATCACCTTACGATTCTTAAGCGAACGACCAATGTTCCCTATGACGGTACCTTCATCGGCTACATCACCCCAAACCAAGGCGTTGTATCGTCGCTCAACGGTGCGCTCAAAAAACTGATTGCTCAAGTGCATCATGCCCTTCTCTGTTTTGGCGATCACCATGAGGCCCGTAGTGAGCTTATCAATGCGGTGAACCAACCCTGGGCGCGCTTCTTCAAGGCCTACGGCGCGTTTTACCTGGCCGAAATGATGCAGGAGTCCATTAACCAAGGTTCCTGTGTAATTGCCATGTCCAGGGTGAACAACAAGGCCTGCTGGTTTATTCAAAACCAAAACGTAATCGTCTTCATAAACGATTTCAAAGTCGACGTGCTCAGGAATTAACTCGAACTCGCGCACAGGATGAGGCAACTCCATGGTTACCACATCACCTCCTTTGACGCGGTAATTCTGCTTAACCGCTATCCCATTAACCATAATGTATCCTGATTTGGCTGCAACTTGCAGTTTATTTCTGGAAGTATCAGGAATGCGGTCGAGTAAAAACTTGTCTATTCTTAATGGGTTTTGACCCAAGTCTGCTTTGAAGCGATAATGTTCAAACAGGTCATCACCTTCGATGGCTTCGATTTCATCAGGAAGAAATTCTTCGCTCATCGGTTGTTTTGCTTAATCACTTTTTGACGGTGGATGATCGCCCCATCCTCATCGAGGCAAAGAACGAGGTACATTTCATCTGAAAGATGGCTCAAATCAATGTGTTCTTCTCCAAAATTTGCATTGGCCTCGAAGACACGCTGGCCCTGCATGGTGTATACGTGCACTTGGTATGGACGACCATCCGCCCGATAGGGCGAAACCGTTAAAAGCCCTGATGTAGGCACAGGATACACTGCAAACGATGGTTCAGCTTGAAGTTCGGTTTCTTCGACACTGTTCCAAACCCCTGTTTTACCCGATTTGAACACCGGACGAATCATGAGGCTGCCGGTTATTTGCGATTGCTGCCAAGCCGCGCCCAATCCGAGTTGGTAGAAGAGCCGTGATGGGTTGGTGTTCGTATTTTTGTCGTTTCCAACGTGCATTTCAACCGGACTGTCTTGTACAAATCCGACGTAAATTACCCCGCTCACTTCACGCGGCTCATCGTACTCGTAATAGCCGAAGACGTTGTAGCCGTTTTGATAGTACGAAGGACTCTTGAACTGGAAATTCTCGCCAATTTCAGCCCCTGGAATGCCATTGTTATCAGACCACGCACGGAGCAAGAAGGTTTGAATGCTGTTATCAACTTGAAACGGTACGAAGTGAATGAAAAGGCCAAGTAGCGTGTCGGTTTCAGCGATGGTATACTTCATCGCGATTCGTCCGCCAGCTGTATTCACCGAATAGGTGCGTTCAGCAGAACCGTCATCGTAAGCATAATAATTCTCGAAGCGCTGCACAAACACGATGGAATCGTTATTCGGCACACCCACCTTCTCATCGGCCAAAATCCCAATGGGGTCGTGGTAAAAGCTGACGTTGAAAGCCGCACACGAATCGTTCACAGAGGTGTCGTAAACGAAGTTATTTGGATTGCTATTGATGGCGTAGTTGGTTGTAAATACCTCATTTGGCGCGACTACAATCTGCGAAAAGCCATTTTGGTAATTCCATACGGTGCCTTCATACTCTACTTTAAAACCAGAGGTAACGTTGTCAGCTTGGGAGTCTGACAGGTTCTGTTGGGTGGTTTGCTGCGTCGTCCGCATGAATTGAGCAGGATTCGTAGCAAAGTGTGTCCAAGGCATTGCCGTGTAGTCTTGCAATAACGAAGATGGGCAATAGACAAACGTCACATCGAAAAACTCGAAATCGTCTGGATTGACGTTGTTGTTCAAGAGCACATAATCGAGGTGCCAATGGTCGAGATTTCCTGTGAGTGTGGCTTTGTTTCGAAAGCGGAATTGGAAGTTATCTTGAAGAAAGATGGGGTTATCGACATGCACGAAAACTTGTTGGAAATCTTCCATGGAAGAACCAGGAGCCGACCACACTTGGATCCATGGGTCTTCCCCACCCAAAGGGGCCAAGAACTCGAGAATCAAAGAATCTTGGGGTTCGGGTGCATTGCCGATGCCCCCTCCTTGGTACATGAAGTGTAGGTACACGTTGCTCGCCGCTGAATAGCCCGCCAAGTTGATTGGAATCGAGGTTAAAGTGTCGGCCGGACCTTGAGAATCCGTGATAAATGAATAGGGGTAGCCCGTGCGATCAAGTCCATCAAAGGTTGCCACACCAACTGTGGGCGGTGCCAGTGGAAAAGAACAATTGATGTGTACATGATCATCAACCCATCGCTGCAATTCAACAGGTATTTCTGGATTGGAAGTTGGCAGCGAATAGGTGCTAAAGTCGTCGAAAAACGGCAAGTTGATACTGCCTCCGCCGCGCACTGCACGCTGCGGATAGCTGCGTTCGCGCTGGTATTGCGCGGCCTTCTCGAAACTGAATCCAAGATCTCCTTCCACCTCTCCCTCGCGATACCACGTTGTTGAGTCTCCCCCAAAAATCGCAAGAAAATTACTTTCTTGAGAAAAAGAGCTCAGGCTCGATGCGATGAACACAATTAAAAGTAAGTTTCTCATGGCTCAAGGTCGTTGGGTAAAGGCTCGTCGCTGGGGTCAGTTGGCACCGGATTCTTGAATCCGATAAAAACATCGATCGGACTGCCGACAAGTATTGTGCGATCAGTGCCCGCGGCGGGTGACTGACGATAAACGCGTGCTGCAGCTGAATCTTCAGGAGATACGATTTCAGCATCAAACAATTGCATGCCCAAAACTAAGCGTGATCGTGTGAGCACAGCCGTCGCTGAATCGATCGATAATCCTGCCAATTGTGGAATTACAACTTTCTCATCGCTTCTTCGTCCGATGACCAAGGTCACCTTGCTGCCGCGTTCAATCTGAGATTCAGGCTTCAAAACCTTGCCTTTATGCAATACACGTACCACCATACCAGCGAGGTATACATGTTCTTCGTACTGTTTGCTGAATTTAATGCCTTTGTTTTGGAGAATAATCTCAGCAACGCGTTCATTCATTCCCTCAGCAATCTTGATCGTTTCAGCCGGCGGTGTAGAGCGGAAGACGGTGAGGTAAACCGCCCGGTCGCTCTTTACTTCAGCCAAAGGTTGTGGGCTTTGTTCAAATACAGCACCTGCTTGCCCCTCTTCTGAGTACACTGAATCAATCACCACAAAACTCAATTCCGCATCCTCGAGTGCTGCCCCTGCTTCTGCCACCACCAAACCTCGAACGTCAGGTACCGTTACATGGGTGCCATGGCCGGTATACCAATTCAGATAGATGTAAATGATTGCAGGTAAGAGCACAACGAAGAGCAGCGCATAGAGCACGTTCTTCAAAAAACGCTTCGAAAAAATGAATTGAATCAAGGTCATGCGTTAGAACATCAAGCAGATAACGTCAAATTTTCGATTCTATTTTGACATCGCATTGGAAATGGCGTTCTCATAAATCGCACGCACATCATCAATGAAACCAAAATGCTCGCCGTCAACCACCATTTTTCCTTTGGTGACATGTCCGAGCAAAGTCACGGGCACACCGCGATCTCCCACACGATCGATGAACTCTTGCTCATCGTCTTCGGTTACAGTTACTACAACTCGACTTTGTGATTCACCAAACAAGAAGGCGTCTTTGCGAACCTCTGCATCGGAAACGATGTCAAACCCAAGGCTACCTGGCAATGACATCTCAAAAAGGGTTACAAACAATCCGCCATCACTGACATCATGCGCTGCGTTGACAAGATTATTGTGGATCAAATCTTTCAAGCAATCATGCAACGCTACCTCCTCATCCATATTGAAATGCGGTGTAGGCGACAAGCGCACACCGTGGTATGACGCAAGGTACTCTGATGAATTGATGTCGTTCTTCGATTCCCCAATCAAATAAATCAAGTCGCCCTTGTATTTGAAGTCGAGCGACATGTGCGACGACTTGTCTTTCAATACACCTAACATACCAATGGTTGGTGTTGGGAATACGGGCGCTGCACTGCCGTCAGGGTTCGCCGTTTGATTATAAAAGCTCACATTACCGCCTGTTACAGGGGTGTTTAAGCGGCGACACGCCTCACCCATGCCTTTGACTGCACCCACAAATTGCCAGTAAACCTCTGGATTGTATGGGTTACCAAAATTCAGGCAGTTGGTGATTGCTGAGGGCTCACCACCCGAGCAAACGATATTTCTTGCAGCCTCTGCAACGGCAATCATGGTGCCGATTTCAGGGTCATTGTTAACGTAGCGGGCGTTGCAATCAACCGTGAGCGCGATCGCTTTATTGGTGCCTTTGATGTTTACAACGGCAGCATCAGATGGGCGATTGGTGCTCATGTTTGCGGTTCCAACCATGCTATCATACTGCTCCCAAATCCAACGCTTTGAAGCGATGTTCGGGTTCGATAACATCTTTCGGGCAACCACCACCATGTCGGTTGGTTCTTCTATGCTGTCAATTGAAAACGCTTGGGCCGTTTGGTAGTAGGCAGGCTCGCGATACTCGCGTTCGTATACTGGTGCGCCTCCGCCAAGCACGAGGCTTTCAGCAGGAATTTCACCCACCAGTTCACCGTGCATGAAGTAACGCAAGGTGCCCCCTTCGGTTACAACTCCAATTTCTTCCGCATTCAAATCCCATTTGTCGAAGATGCGCTTTACAACCGCCTCTTGTCCTTTCTTTACTACCACGAGCATGCGTTCTTGCGACTCTGACAGAAGGATCTCGAAAGGCTTCATGTCAGCCTGTCGCAATGGAACACGATCGAGGAACACATCCATACCAACACCGCCAGCGGCGCTCATTTCAGAGGTCGAACACGTAATTCCTGCCGCCCCCATGTCTTGCATGCCTACAATTGCATCGGTGCCTGCAAGCTCGAGTGTCGCTTCTAAAAGCAGCTTCTCTTGAAACGGATCGCCAACCTGCACCGATGGCAAGTCTTTCGCTGATTCTTCTGAAATATCTTTTGATGCAAAAGATGCACCTTGAATACCATCCTTACCGGTTGATGAACCTACAATGTAAACTGGATTTCCGACGCCCTTCGCTTTGGCCGAGATCATTTGACCTGCCTTTACAATACCTGCCGACATCGCGTTCACGAGCGGGTTCACTTGATATGAAGCATCAAAGAAGACTTCACCACCAACCACGGGAATACCAAAAGCATTTCCATAATCACCAATGCCCTTCACAACGCCTTCAAGCAACCAGCGCGTACGGGCGTTCTCCAATTCACCAAAACGCAAGCTGTTGAGTTGTGCAATTGGACGCGCACCCATGGTGAAAATATCGCGGTTGATGCCCCCAACACCTGTTGCAGCCCCTTGATAAGGCTCAATCGCTGAAGGGTGATTGTGGCTTTCAATTTTGAAGGCACACCCCAAGCCGTCGCCGATATCAACCAATCCCGCATTCTCTTCACCTGCTTTCACAAGCATGTGCGGACCATCTTTCGGAAGGGTCTTCAACCACTTGATGGAGTTCTTGTACGAGCAGTGTTCACTCCACATTACTGAATAGACACACATCTCAGTAAAGTTCGGCGTGCGACCTAAAATGGTCTTGATTTGCTCAAATTCGTCTGCTAAAAGGCCCATTTCACGGGCTTGTTCTAAGGTTGCGGGTTGTTGTGCAGCAAGGGTACTCATGAACAGAACTTTGTTTGCGCAAAAGTAGGGTTTTTACCCCGTTCAGCGGTGATTTCAATGCACCGATGTACCTTTGCTTTATGCGTGCAGTAATACAGCGGGTTTCTCGGGCCCAAGTCACCGTGAACGACCACGTCGTTGGGGCCATCAACACGGGGTGTATGGTTCTTCTCGGGGTAGCCCACAACGACACCCAAGAAGACATCGATTGGTTGGTGCAAAAACTTAGCACCTTGCGCATTTTCTCCGATGAGGAGGGGAAAATGAATCTCGATATTCAAAGCGTGCAAGGTTCATTTCTTGTGGTGAGCCAGTTTACGCTGCATGCACGCTATAAAAAAGGAAACCGCCCCTCTTACATCGGGGCGGCTCCACCTGAACTTGCTATTCCATTATATGAAAACTTTATTTCATCGCTTCGCAGCGTGAGCGGACGTCCGGTTGAAACGGGAGAATTCGGCGCAATGATGGCTGTGGAACTCATCAATGACGGCCCTGTAACTATCCTCATTGACACCCACAACAAAGAATAACACACCCACTGAAAACGCACTCCGAATCAAGCCGCCAGCGGTTTGCATCCTAAAAAGCCTTTCCGAACGACACCCCTACAGCTGTAGCCCCGAGAAACGACATGTCGCCCCAATAATTGAAGTACGCACGGCCCACAAAACCTTTTGCCGAGGTATATCGGTAGCCGTATTCAAAGACGCCAGTTGCCTGCTCGAGTTCGCCAATATACCCGAGTGCATAGCCCAAATCAAATGCATGCTTTGAACTGCCCATCGACGCCACCGGACCAACCGTGCCAAACAGGCCATAGAGCCCGTACCCACCGGTAGCCTGTATTGACCCCTGCAACCAATTCAACTCGAGAACGCGCCGTTCATAGCCGAGGTTTGCACTTTGATTGAATGACCTACCGCCATAACCCAGAGAAACTACATTCTTACGCTGCTTTTCAGACGAAGTATCTCGCATTTTAAGAGGCTCTGCGGCAAGTTCATAGGTAACGCGCAATCCAGCTGAAAGCAAACTTGCCGACGGACTGAAATCACTGTATGCATACGATGTGTTATTGGGCATAGTCGCTGAGAGCTCAGCTGCAAGACCCATGGCCCGACCATTTTCCAAATGAAAAACCCATTCAAACCCCGTCTGGAACGCTAGGCCCACAGGATGCTGATCTCCACTTGTGAGCGCTGGTGGATTCTCGACACTGACAAAATTGTATGTGTTTCGATCTTCGAAATCAACATAAAGCAACGCGCCGACAAGCCATGCAAAACGCATTCGCTCGGAACTTGCCAGTGCAATGTCAAATGTGACCGGAATACGCAAGCCCAAGCGCGTGCGCGTGATTTCTACTTCCTGAATATCAGGTAAATTTGAACTCAGCGGCACATTGATCGTATAGCGCGCTGAAGTGCGCGCAAAATAAGCACCATAGCGAATCCCCAGATTTGGCTTCGCAGCCGTTCGACCCGTTAAACCGAAAGCCGGGTCAAGCCGAAACACCGTCGAAATAATTTCGCTTTCATTGGTGCCTAACACCCAAGAAGTACTCCCTGACAGGTTAAATTGAAGGCTTGTTCGCGGTTGTTCTTGAGCGAGTGAAGAGCGAGTAATGAGTAGCGAAAGCGCTACAATGCTGCAAATGTATTTGTATTTCATGGTTGTTTTGGATTAAAGTGTAACCAAATGTAACAACCAATTTGTGCCATGCAAACACGAAATTTAAATTCGTAAAGGTTTTCTTTATAATCGTCGCAGATCACGACGCGAGCATTTCGATTACTGTACCACCAAGCGAATACGCTCTGATTCTACACCCTGCTCCTTTCGCAACTCCAGAATATAGGTGCCCGAAGCCGCACCATGCAAAGTTAATTCACCTGAAAGGGTGAGCGAAAATGGCACCCTGCGGCCTAGCGCATCAAAAACAAACAAATCACCTGCTTCATACCCCAGCAGCGTGAAGCGCTGATTACCTGGGTTGGGGTACACTGTAAACGGTGTTTTTTGTTTTCGCTCTATCGAGCGGATGTCTGAATATTCAACAGCACCATTGAAGTCGGTTTGCGCAATGCGATAATAACTCAACCCGTCGTAAGGATGGCGATCGAACCATTCATACGACTGGGGAACATGTGTGGTACCCGCGCCTTGAACGATGCCTAAAGCTTCCCAGTGCTGGCCGTCAACCGATCGTTGCACTGTAAAGTAATCATTATTCAGCTCAGTCGCTGTTTGCCATGTGCAGCGAGTGTGCCGCTCATCGTTAACAAGCTTTGCCTGAAAATCAAGCCATTCCACTGGCAACAACACCATGGCGCAGGTGACATTGACTGCGTCAGAAACCGTGATCTGCGTCCCGTCGCAGCGCGCATAAACCGCTTCTGCTACGAAGCTCTGGGCAGCTTCAGACGGACAAACCTCAATGCTCTCACCACTTCCAATAAAACCATCAACTTGGCTGTACCAATTCACGGTCACAATGGAAGCACCCGCAGGTGTAAAACGCCACGCTTCATTGCCCGCAACCCATGGACCCGTTTGACGCGAATCAGGGGTTAAGCCTACCGAGCCAGCTGCGTTCTGGATGCCAATGACAGCCCGACCACCATTCCAGCCACCGCACGTTGGCTTGTTGGCCACGTAAACCTCAATCGCATTCGTTGTTTCATAAAGTACAATTTGCGACGACGAGATCAGGCTGTTGCAGCTGAAGTGGCATACCTCATCAAAATTCACTACAAATACGCGACACGGCTCAGCGCCCAAGATGGCATAACGCACATTCCCACATACACTGGGGTCAATGTCGTGGTAGGGCCCAAAAATCGCATTCAAGGGCAATGCCGTACTCGGAACCGTTGCAGTAAAAGCCCAAGGACAATAAGCATTGGCATAAGCCGTATTAAAAGAGACCAATCCATTCGCACCTACCACAATTTGATTGTAGGTATTGCCATAAAAGCAAAAATTAAATGGCAAGTTCACCACATCGCCATACACATCATCTTGATTGATGAAGATGGCAGTACCTGTGTTGAACGGATACGGCGGCGCATAATCAATGCCACAAACCGTATAAGATGTAGTTGAACCCGTTTCAAAAAACTCAGCTTCAAGGGTAATGTTGGTGCACGGATCGAAACACTCTGGTAAGGCAATATCCAACCCGGCATCGATTTCAGGACAACCGGTTGGATTGCTGTCGAAGCAATCAAGGCACGATCCATCATCGCATACGGCAGAAGGGTCGTAATTCCCGGCATTCGGATCGGTACATCCCACCGAGACTGAGTTGCCAAGCGTAAATGAAACGTTGGCTGGCGCTCCACCCGTAATGGTTCCCTGCGAAGTTCCACCGATCGACCAGCTCACTTCACCTGGAAAGCTTCCTGCGGTAACCACCATGGTATAACATCCGTCAGGTAAACAGTGGTTGTTGGTGGCATTGGAGCCAGTAGGCAACGTGCCTGTCGCCACTGCTGTCCCGTTACTGTTCACGATGGTGTAGGCTGACCCGTCCCATCCATCGCCGAAACTGTCTACCATATCAACCGTTATCGGATTGTCGGTGCATCCGCCACCACCAGCGCATGAAACCCAGGTTACATTGAAATTAGGAATAGCAGAGGTGTTCGATCCGCAAAAAAAGACATTGACTTGAATCGTATAATTCCCCGTAGTTGCTGCGGTAAATGTAACTTGCGACTGCACGCCACAGGCATCGTCGTTGTATCCTGCCACAGTCAAGTTCGGCGCGAAAACAGTGATTTGTGAATCCCATCCGCCACCACAGGTCGAAATCGTGTAGGTGCAACCAGCTTGTGCGCTCAAGGTGAACTGGTCACCTCCCCAAACATAATTCGGTAACGAATAAGTTTGTCCAACACCACCCGGGGTTACATTGCCAAAATTGGTGCCTCCAAAACCACATTGCGCACTCCCAAAAAAAGGAAATCCCAAAATAAGAGCAAATGCAAAATAAAGCCTGCCAATCAAAATAGAGGAAACACGAAAATTGATAATTCCCAAAGTTATTCTGTAAGGTTGCCCTAAGTTAAGCAGAACTCTTGATTATGCCAAAACATTTGTCGAATCGACGAGTTACATGGGCTTTTTACTGAACAATTACGGTAATACGCTGCGTTTGGGCAGGATCTTCGGCTGCAAGTTCAACCACATACCATCCCGGCGCTGCACCATGCAAGGTGAGTTCACCTCTGAAATTTAGACTGTAGGGTATTCGCCGTCCGCTCAAATCGTACACAAACAAGTCACCGTTGGCATAGCCAGAGAGTGTAAACACCCCGTTTCCAGGGTTCGGGTATGCACCAAGCTGATCGTTTTGTTTTCGCTCTACCGAGCGGATGGGTGAGTGGTCAATCGCACCGTGGTAGTCAACTTGACGCACGCGGTAATAACTAATGCCTTGCAGCGGTGACTTATCATTGAATATATAATCATTCAGATCGTTACTCGTTCCGCTGCCAGCAACGGTTCCCAAGTCAATCCATGAAATACCGTCAGCTGAACGTTCAAGTACGAAATAATCGTTGTTCACTTCACTTAGCGTTTCCCACACGCAACGCACTTCGCGTTCATCGGAGCTCAGCTGGGCTTCAAAAGAAAGCCATTCAACAGGCAGCATTACTTGTGCGCAGAAAAAAAGCTCGGCTGTAATGTCATTGTCATCGCAACTGCAACCTTGATCTGGATCCAGG
>CAMCHP010000028.1 GCA_945874695.1 Chryseobacterium gleum | reverse complement strand
GTTGCAGTTGCTCCGTCGTACGAAACCAATGAAGGGTCGTTAGGAAGCGTTGCTGGCTGGCAAGAAGCAGCTGAAATGAATGCATAATGGTTAGCTGCAGTAGCTTGACCTGTTTCAGTGATCACACGGCTAGGGCATACAGTGTAAATGGTTGGGTAGTAACCAATCGCATAGCTGCTAGCAATTGAAGCGTCGTCAGCAATGACGTAGTTTGTACCAGCAACCCAGTTACCTTGTGTGTTAGCACCGATACCGTTCAAGTTATCTAAGGTAGTTTGTGGGTCAGACTCGATTTTGATGATGAACAACTCGTCAGTTCCGTCAGGACCGTAGTTCGTCCAAAGTGAGCTGAAAGCGCCGCTGGTATGGTAGCTCCAGCAAGGGCCACACCACGTAGCTGAGAAATCGAGAATTACCGCCTTGCCTTCGTCAAGCAAATCGTACAAAGTCCAATCGTTACCGTTGATGTCGGTAACGGTGAAGTTCGGTGCAATTGACCCGTCAGGGAGTTGCGCCGAAGCCGCAGTTGCAGTCAAAACAGCGAAAGCAGCGAGTAATGAGCGTAAAGTTTTCTTCATAAAAAAGAGATTTAAAAAATCGAGTGAATGATTTGATCGCTGTAAATTTAAGTTTATTTCACACGGTGCAACATAGCTTTTCACTTTAATCTCGTATTCCAAATGGGGTTTCCGATGTGAATACACACGTGGTAAGGGTATGCTTTTCAGTGGTTTTCTGCCTAACGGCAGGATGCAGTGCGTTGATAACGTGTGCTTTATCTGTTATAGTTGCCCTTTGAGCGGGCGTAATTATTCTCTGTCTAACCTTGAATTCGAACTTGAAAACTTGGGTGCATAGGGCGTACTCTTGGATTCCTGTCTGAAATTTGAGTGCGGGTGAAGGAGGGTTGAAAAGGCGAAACCCATCTATTTTTCGTATATTTGGGCTTCGTAAACGCTTCCTATGAAAAAGGTATTCTACGCCATTGTTTTTGCCCTTGCTTCAATCACGGCTTCAGCGCAGTTAGAAGTAACCAACGTCATCGACGTAATTAGCGGTTCTCTCGCTAACCCCGATGATAATGAACTCCAAGCTTCTTGGGATGTAGTTAATATGACCAATGCAGCGGTGAGTCTGCGCGCCCGTCGTGAAGTAATCACGGCGCCTCCAGTATTCAACCTGCCCTATACTTTCGGTGCAGCAGGTGCCCGTGAGCGCTTTTGTTGGGGAGCCTTGTGCTTCGATTATGGAACGGCAGTTACACCAACCAACCAATCGCTGCTTGTAAACATCCAGCCCGGTGAAAGCAACGACACCTTTAAAGCTCTTTACGAACACATGGGAACAGCGGGTCAAGCGCATTTCCGCTACTGCTTTTTTGATGTGAACAATAGTGCAATCGAAGTTTGTCATGATGTACTCTTCTGCGTCGACGTCGATTGCGTAGTAGGTATTGCAGAACAAAAAGAACCTGAACTCGGTGTGCTCGGTCCAAACCCTGTGCAAGGTGTTTCAACCTTCACCTATGATTTTGGATCAGCTCAAGGAAAGCGTTCAATTGCCATCTACAACATGGTCGGCTCAGTTGTTCGTGAGGTAAACCTTCAGGCTCCGGCCGGTATGGTTTACATCAACGCGGATGATTTTGAAGCAGGCGTTTACTTCTACGCCTTGGTTCAAAACGGCCAAGCGATTGCTACCCGCAAATTTGTGGTAACGAAATAACCATCCTTTGATAAGATACCAAAAGGTCAGCACTGCTGGCCTTTTTTTGTGGATTGTTGCGAAGGCAGCACTTTTTTAGCACGACCATCCTGCCGTTAGGCAGAACCAAAGAAAATCAGTTTAATTTTGCCCCCTCATGAACAAAATCAGAAAGCAAGAAGCGCTTGATTACCACTCGAGTGGACGAAAGGGGAAGATTGAAGTTATTCCTTCGAAACCCTACAGTACCCAGCGCGATCTCTCACTGGCTTATTCGCCAGGTGTGGCTGAGCCCTGCCTCGCCATTGCAGAAAATCCAGACGACGTTTATAAGTATACCACGAAAGGCAACTTGGTGGCGGTTATCAGCAACGGCACCGCAGTGCTTGGCTTGGGCGACATCGGGCCATTGGCTTCGAAGCCAGTGATGGAAGGAAAGGGCCTTCTTTTTAAGATTTTTGCCGATATCGACGTGTTTGATATTGAGGTTGATGCCAGCGATATTGATAAGTTCGTTGAAACCGTTAAGGCTATTGCACCAACTTTTGGTGGCATCAATTTGGAAGATATTAAAGCGCCCGAAGCGTTTGAGATTGAGCGACGCTTGGTTGAAGAGCTCGACATTCCAGTGATGCATGACGACCAGCATGGCACGGCTATTATTTCTTCGGCGGCACTGCTCAACGCCCTAGAGCTCGCTGGGAAAAAGATCAGCGATGTACGCATTGTCGTGAGCGGGGCTGGAGCCTCATCGATGTCATGCCTCGACTTGTACTTGCAGCTGGGGGCTACCTTGGAGCAAATTGCAGTATTTGATTCGAAGGGTTTGATTCATTCAGGACGCACAAACTTGGATGAGAAGAAACAACGGTTTGCCCTTGGTGATCGCTATACCGATTTGGCTGATGCGATGAAAGGTGCCGACGTATTTGTTGGTTTGAGCCGTGGTGGCATGGTTACCACTGAGATGGTGCAATCGATGGCTGATAATCCGATCGTTTTTGCGCTGGCCAACCCAGATCCAGAGATTGGGTATGAAGTGGCTATGGCTGCGCGAAAAGACTTGATTATGGCAACCGGTCGGTCTGACCATCCCAACCAAGTTAACAACGTTCTCGGATTCCCATTCATTTTTCGAGGGGCGCTCGATGTGCGCGCAACGAGCATCAATAATGCCATGAAACTGGCTGCTGTGCATGCCATTGCGACCTTGGCGAAGGAGTCGGTTCCAGATGAAGTGAATGAGGCGTACGACATGCGTAACATCAGTTTTGGCCGCGAGTTGATTATTCCTAAACCAATGGATCCGCGCTTGATTACTTCCGTTGCAACCGCTGTTGCACGCGCGGCGATTGATTCAGGTGTTGCGCGACGCATCATTACCGATTGGCCAGCCTATGAACAAGAGTTGCGTCAACGGTTGGGTCGCGACAACAAGCTGGTTCGTAGTATTTCTGAGCGGGCGAGAAAGCGTCCGAAACGCGTTGTATTTGCTGAGGCCGATCACTACAAAATTCTGAAAGCGGCTGAGCAAGCGTCAGATGAGGGTATCGCATTCCCGATTCTTTTGGGAGATCGCGAGCGCATCGAGTCGATGATAAAAGCGAATAAGATCGAGTTGCGTGAATACGAAGTTATTGACCCGCGTGAAGAGTCTGAGGCCGCCCGCCGTGAGCTCTTCGGTCAAGAGCTTTTCGCAAAGCGTCAACGCAAAGGGATTACCTTGTTTGATGCTGTGAAAGCTATGCGCGATCGCAACTACTTTGGGGCAATGCTGGTTGAATCAGGGTATGCTGATGCACTCATTTCAGGTTTGACCCGCAATTATCGGAACGTCATTCGGCCGGCGCTTCAGGTGATCGGTTTAGAAGAGGATGCGCGAAAAGTTGCCGGCATGTACATTATCCAGGGCTCACACGGTCCCGTTTTTTTCGCGGATACCACAGTGAATGTAGACCCGAGCGCAGAAGAGTTGGTTGACATAACCCTGATGGTAGCAAAAGCGGTGCGTCGAATGCGGATTACACCGCGAATTGCGATGTTGAGTTATTCCAATTTTGGATCTGCGGCCGGACGAGATGCTGAAAAAATGCGCAAAGCGGTAGAGATCATGCACCGCAACCATCCTGAGCTTATCGTTGATGGAGAAATTCAAGCCAACTTCGCCCTGAACGAAGAAATGATTGCCGAGAGTTTTCCATTCAGTGCTCTAAACGGACGACGGGTAAACACATTGATTTTTCCTAACCTTGCAGCCGGCAACATTGCATATAAACTCATGCAAGAAATGGCTGAAAAAGAGGTGATTGGTCCTTTGTTGCTTGGCATGAAGCGCTCGGTACATATTTTACAAATGGGTTCTTCGGTGCGCGAAATCATAAACATGGTGCGCATTGCCGTTGTAGACGCACAAAACAAGTAGCATGATTCATCACCTGCGCGGCAGACTAACGGAGAAGAGCTTAACCCATGCTGTCATCGAATGCGGTGGCGTGGGCTATTTCTTGAATATCAGTGTTTATACAGCGTCACAGCTTCCGGCTGATGAAGCTTGTATGCTGTTGGTGCATGAAGTTATTCGCGAAGACGCCCATGAGCTGTATGGCTTCATCGATTCACTCGAACGTGAAGCCTTTCGAAAATTAATCGGCGTTTCGGGTGTAGGTGCTGGCACAGCCCGGATGGTATTGTCGTCTTTGCCCCCTTCAGAATTGGCCCTTGTGATTAGCTCAGGCAACGTTGATGCCCTCAAAAACATCAAAGGCATTGGAGCAAAGACGGCACAACGAATTTTAGTTGATTTGCAAGATAAGTTTGGCATCGATCAAGATCTTGGAGAAAAAATATTGATTGGAGGCAATACAGTAATGAATGAAGCGTTAACTGCATTGTCGTCGCTTGGCTTCGACAGAACCAAAGCACACAAAACACTAGAAAGAATCTTGAGTTCCGAAGGTGCGTCAATATCAGTGGAAGAGCTGATTCGACAAGCCTTGAGGCAGATGTAGTATGAATTTGCGGGGAAAACACCTCTTCAGAGGACTTGTATTGGTTGGCCTACTCAGCGTCTTGGGTGGGGTTGCTGCGATTGATTTGCACCTCTTCGAGGCAGAGCGCGTAGAGCGTTTCCGCCCGATGATCGGTCCGAATTACATTGCGCCTTTGGATACGGGTCAAGTTCCCTTGCCCTTGCCACATGGTGAGGATCCTTTTAACCCGGTTGAATCGACCGGGGGAATCAGCCTCGAATGGCCTGACAACATCAATTACGGCGTAGAATATGACCCCGTTACGGGGCAATATGTGGTTGTTCAAACCATTGGCGACTCTTTGGCTTTCCGCAGTTCAACCTCCTACTCATTGGATGAATATTTGAACTACGACATTCGGAAGAACCTCTCTGAGTATTGGGCTGAACGACAAGAAGAGGAAGATGAGGCCACACGCGGATGGGCTCCAAAATTGAATGTAGGTGGTGAAGGCTTCCGAAACATCTTCGGTAGCAATGAGATCGAAATTCGCCCGCAAGGTTCGGCTGAGTTAACGTTCGGTTTCAACACTTCGAAAACGGATAACCCACGTATTCCTGAGCGTCAGCGACGGATTACCACCTTTGATTTTCAGCAACGCATTCAGTTGAACGTGATCGGCAACATCGGTACAAAGATGCAGTTGTCGACGCAGTACAATACCGAGGCAACATTTGACTTCGAGAACCGAATGAAATTGGAGTACACCGGTGAGGAAGACGACATCATTAAAAAGATCGAAGCAGGTAACGTGAGCATGCCTTTGCGGGGGACCTTGATTACAGGTAGCCAAAGTCTTTTTGGTGTGAAGCTTGAAACCCAATGGGGTCGTTTGCGCAACACCACCGTATTCTCACAGCAACAAGGCGAGCGACGGGAAATTACGGTAGAGGGCGGCGCGCAAACGCAGCTTTATGACATCCGGGCTGATAACTACGAAGCGAACAAGCACTACTTCTTATCGAACTGGTTTCGCGATCAGTATGACGATGCGATGCGCAGCTTGCCTGTTGTGAACTCAGGCGTATTCATTACGCGTATTGAGGTGTGGGCGGTGAACATGCAGGCCAACACACAGAACGTTCGCAACTGCATTGCCTTTACGGACATCGGTGAACATGCGAACTACATTTCGTCGAACTTGCCGATATCGCAATTGACGGATCGTCCAGATCTGGCGATTTCTCCGCAGCAAAACCCACACAACCTCAACAACGACATCTTCCTCGACATGATCGAGAATGAGCAGGTGATGAGCTACACGGGGGCAAACGGTGCAATCGCTGCGATGAATATGGGCTATCAGCAAGGCATTCACTACGAGCGAGTTGGTAATGCCCGTATGTTGAGTCCATCTGAATATACTTACAACAGTCGCCTCGGATTCGTGTCACTTCGCCAGGCATTGAACAATGCCGAGGTGCTTGCCGTTTCCTATGAATACACTTTAAACGGGAATACCTACCAAGTAGGAACTCTGTCGCAGGATGGGTTCACTGCCCCTTCAGCCTTAGTACTCAAAATGCTGAAGTCGAGTATCACCCAGGTTACGCTGGATAACGGAGATCGCGCACCGCTGTGGGATCAGATGATGAAAAACGTTTACAGCATCGGAGCCTTTGGTGTGAATCGTGAAAACTTTAGGTTGGATGTGTGGTATAACGACCCATCTACAGGCGTTGACTTGAACTACATACCGCGTCAACCGCTTGATGGAAGTCTCCTATTACAGTTGATAGGTCTTGACCGGATGGATGTGAACACCATGCCGCAGCCTGATGGTTTCTTCGATTTTATAGACAATGCGGCGACCTCTGGTGGTACTGTTGAAGCCCAAAGTGGACGAATATATTTCCCCGTGGTGGAACCGTTCGGTTCCCATCTCCGGCAAGTTATTCTAGATCGGGTACCAAACCCCGATTTGGCACAATCGCTCATCAATACGATCGTCTATCAACCGCTTTATGACTCGACGAAAACAGCGGCACAACAGATACCTGCCTTGAACCGATTTAAAATTCGCGGGCAATTCCAATCGTCGTCAAGTTCTGAGATTTCACTGAATGCATTGAACGTCCCGCAGGGCTCAGTGAGTGTAACAGCAGGTGGGGTGCGATTGGTGGAGAACCAAGATTACACAGTCGATTATAACCTTGGACGGGTGCGCATACTCAACGAAGGACTCCTCGAATCGGGTACCCCAATTAATATCTCCCTTGAAAGTAATTCGCTGTTTAATATTCAAATGCGCACCATGATGGGAACGCGCTTTGATTATGAAGTCAGTGATAAGATGACCCTCGGGGCGACTGTGTTAAATTTGCGGGAAAGACCACTCACGCAGAAGGTAAATATTGGCGATGAACCCGTAAACAATACGGTTCTCGGTGCAGACTTCGCTTACCAAAGTGAGTCAGACTTTATCACGCGTATGGTAGATGCTATACCTGGGATCAGCACGAAGGCGAAATCTAACATCGATATTAGCGCAGAAGGAGCGTATCTCATTCCAGGCCATTCCCGAGCCATCGGAAGAGACGGAAATGCGTACATCGACGACTTCGAGGGAAGCCAATCGCTGATCGATATTCGTGCGGTGAATCAGTGGTTCTTGGCGAGTACTCCGAATCTTCAGCCAACGCTCTTCCCGGAAGGAAACTTAGAAGACTCACTCGTTTACAACTACAATCGCGCTAAGCTGAGTTGGTATGTAATTGACCCACAGTTTTTTAGGGGCTCAGGCTTGCCTGATGGTCAGGTTTCTGCAGACATCAAGAGTGACCACCGGATGCGTGAGGTTTTGGAAGGAGAGGTGTTCCCGAACCGTGAGCTACCCGCTGGGACGCCGCCGTTGATTCCAACGCTCGACTTGACATACTATCCGGATGAGCGCGGACCGTACAATTATGAACTTCCAGATGGCGCGGCTGGTGTATCATCGGGTTTGAATACCGATGGAACGCTCGTTGAGCCTGATACGCGATGGGGAGGGATTCAACGTGCCCTCATCACAACAGACTTTGAAACATCGAACGTTCAGTTCATTCAATTTTGGATCATGGATCCATTCAACGAAGACTCTGAGAACGTTACCGGCGGAGACCTGTATTTCAACCTCGGTAACGTATCGGAAGACGTATTGAATGATTCTCAGTTGAGCTATGAGAACGGTTTCCCGAGCCCCAATCAAGACCTTCCGGTTTTGGAGTCAGTTTGGGGGCAATATCCTGATCCCGCTACATTTAACGTGGTAAACGCTTTCGATAACAGCGTCGGAAACTATACCGCACAGGATATTGGCTTGGATGGTCTGAATAGCTCAGGAGAAAGCAATTACTTCACCGCTTGGCTTGCTCAAGTTCAAGGTTTTCTAGATCCTGCAGCCTACCAAGCCTATTTGGCCGACCCTTCCGCCGATGACTTTGGGTATTTCCGGAACCCTCAGGCGCAATCTGAAGAATGGGACATCCTTCGCCGATACAAGGAATTTAACGGCTATGAGGGCAACTCAGATACGGGGACCCCGAATGGCTACCCGATTGCCGCAACGACCATTCCAAACACGGAAGACATCAACCAAGACATTACCCTCAGTACGATTGAAAGTTACTACCAGTATAAAGTTTCGCTGCGGCCGCAAGACCTGGGCGAACAAAATATTGGTTCAAACTATATCACCGACTCCTTTGAAGCAACAATAGAAACAGCGAATGGGGAACAACGTACCGTACGCTGGTATCAGTTCAAGGTGCCTATTTTTGAGTATGACAATCGTGTAGGGGGTATTGCTGATTTCCGTTCGATTCGCTTCATGCGGATGTTTTTGAAAGGATGGAATGAGGAGGTCACACTCCGTTTTGCGCGCTTAGAACTCGTTCGTGGCGAATGGCGTCCGTTCCTTGGAAATTTGGAGGGTCCGCAAGAACTTGAAGGAGATGATCCTGCACCGACGACCTTTACCATTGGTGCTGTGAACCTTGAAGAGAATGGTAATCGTGATCCGGTGCCATATTTGATTCCACCAGGGATTATTCGCGAAATCGATGTGGGAACAGCCAACCAACGACGATTGAATGAGCAATCGATGTCACTCGAGGTTTGTAATTTGTTGGATGGCGATGGTCGTGCTGCGTATCGCAACGTGAGCTATGACATGCGTTTGTACAAACGTTTGAAGATGTTTGTGCACGCAGAAGCTGGCCCAGACGGATTACCGCTGAACGATAATGACCTGACCTGTTTTGTTCGATTAGGCAGTGACTTCACGGAGAACTACTATGAATACGAGGTGCCGTTGAAGGTTACCCCGTGGTTTACGGGAGTACCGGAAGAAATTTGGCCTGAAGAGAACGAAGTAGATATAGATTTCGCGCTGTTTCAGAATCTGAAGTTGGCGCGACCGGCAGGCTTTCCAGCGTTTCAAGAGTTTACTCAAATTGTCGATGGCCGACAAGTCAAGGTGAAGGGTAACCCGAACCTCGCCAACGTGATCATGATCATGATTGGTGTGCGAAACCCGCTGCGTGATGATAACCCCTTTGTGGCTAATGATGACGGCTTGCCAAAATGTGCTTCGGTTTGGGTGAACGAACTTCGTTTGTCAGATTTCGATGAACCCGGTGGTTGGGCTGCGGTGGCACGCATGAATGCCACTTTGGCGGATTTTGGAAACCTATCGGTGGCTGCGAATATGTCGACCCCAGGTTGGGGTGGATTGGAGCAGCGCGTACTTGAGCGGCAACGTGAAACCATTCGCGGTGTGGATGCTAATACAACCTTGCAGTTAGGTAAGTTTTTCCCTGAAAATTTAGGTGTTCAGTTACCTGTTTACTTAGGGTATAGCGAAGCCGTAAGTACGCCTCAATTTGACCCGTTGGCGCCAGACATTGAAATGGATCAACGTGATCTTTCGCCCCAACGGCGCAAGAAAGCGCAGGCCGTAGAGCGGCGTCGAAGCATCAACTTCAACAATGTGCGAATAGACCCGCAACCTGCAGGCGGAGCCGGTGGTGGCAAGGGCGACAAAGGTGCAGAAGCGGAAGGTGGAAAAGGTGACGGCGGTGGTGCTGGAGGCGGTGGCCCTAAGAAACCTCGCTTTTACTCGATTGGTAACTTCAGTGTATCCTACGGTTACAATGAAATTTACCGCCGCGACTTCAATACAGAATTCCAGTTCATTAAAACCTACACCGGTGGTTTGAACTATGCGTTCAACAATCGTCCGAAGGAAGTTAAACCGTTCGCCAATGTGGGCATTATCAAAACCAGTCCGCTTTTGAAATGGCTGAAAGATTTCAACTTCTATACAGGGATAAAGTCATTCACTTTCAACTCGCAAATGAATCGCACATACGAAACCAGTCGTGTGCGAAACAATACTGCTGAGTTGTTCGGTATTGAGACGAACGTGCTCATCAACACCCAGGCCATGAAGACTTGGAATTGGACGCGCGTGTACAACTTGAATCACGATTTCACCAAAGCGCTGAAATTCACTTTTGCTGCCAATAACCAAGCGCTGGTTGGTGAACCGGGTGGAGTGATTGATCGTGAAGACGCCGATTGGTATGCCGCTTACCGCGATACGGTATGGAACAATATACGAAATTTTGGCGAAACAGTCAATTACAACCACAACGCATCGTTGAGTTATAAGCTTCCGTTTGATAAGTTGCCATTGCTCGATTTCATCTCGTCTGATGCGCGATACCAAGCAACATATCGCTGGGATCGTGCGCCATTCTCGCAAGATTCTCTCGGGCATACCATCCAGAACTCGCGAAACCTTTCGTTGAATGTGCAGGCGAACATGTTGAATCTCTACAACAAAGTTGATCTTTTGAAAGAGATCAATAGCAATAAGCCACAGCAACAGGAATCGCGGCAGGTGCGCAATGAAGATCGTGATGGTTTTGGTGAAGTCAAAGAGGAAGAGGAAAAGCGGCAGCAGATCAATCCGCTCCACGAGTTTTTGAGATTGCTCATGTCTGTGCGGAACGTATCAGGTTCATATACCCGAAACGAAGGTATTTTGCTGCCCGGTTTCGGTCGTACAACACAGTTTATCGGGATGGATCCTCAGTTTGAGGCGCCTGGCATACCGTTTATATTCGGGCACCAGAATACAGACCTTCTCGGGAATCCGACAGGTCAGAATTTCGCCTTGGATGCATCTTCGCGTGGATGGATGGCGAGCTCGCCATTCCAGAACCAACCGTATTCTGAAACTTACTCTGAAACTTGGAACATACGTGCCAATCTTGAACCGATTAAGCACTTGAAGATCGAGCTTACGGCCAATCGACAAGAATCACGAAACAATACGAGTTTCTTCCGATTCTCTGAGGACTTGGGTGACTTTGAATTCCAATCGCCTATGGAGACTGGAAATTTCACAGCGTCGATTATCACCTGGAAGACAGCGTTTACCCGGGATGATGAAGATTTTAATTCGCCTGTATTTGATCAGTTCTTGTTGAATCGTTTGGAGATTTCAAGTCGATTGAATGATGAAACCTACCAGTTTGCCGACCCTGAAGACAATGGATATTACGCAGGTTGGGGGCCAACAGCACAAGATGTAACCATTGCGGCCTTCGTCTCAGCATACACGGGTGAGGATGCTCAAACGGTTGCATTGGATCCATTCAAGGTGAAAGTTGCTCCGAACTGGCGCGTAACTTATGATGGCTTTACAAAGCTTCCTGCAATGAAAAAGTACTTCAAGCAGTTCAACGTGAGTCATACGTACCGCTCGACCATTTCGACCAACTTTGTGACCAACTTGAACTATACCGAAGATGCTTCAGGCTTGCCTACTGCGGTCGATGCAAGTGAATTTGGAAACTTTATATCGGAGCGCCAGATTAATAGTGTCACAATCAGCGAGCAGCTTGCCCCACTTATCGGCTTCGACATGACGCTGAAAACAAAAGGCAAGAACGATCCGCAAGTGCGCGTTGAGCTTCAGCGCGATCGCACCATGAACTTCGGGTTGGCTAACTACCAAATCACAGAGGTTCGAGGGAATTCATTGATCATGGGTATTGGTTACCGTTTCACGGATGTGCCGAACCCCTTCTTCCGAACCCGAGGAAAACTACCTGTTCAGATGCTCAAAGACACGCAGGTTGCCTTGCGTGCCGACTTGACCATCCGTGACAACGTTACAGTGATTCGGAAAATGGAAGAGCGCCAGAATCAGCCCACAGCAGGTCAAACTATTGTTTCGATTCGCACGTCAGCTGATTTGGAAGTGTCGTCTAAGCTCACTTTACGCTTCTTCTACGACCACCAACTCACACGTCCGAAGATTTCAATTGCCTTCCCGACGTCAAACATCAATTCAGGAATCACATTGCGCTTCCAGGTTACGCAGTAAGAAGTGTGAACGCGATGCCAAAAAAGCTATTTTTGCGCCAAAGGAAATTAAACCATGAATACACCTAAAGAATTGCGCTATACCAAAGACCACGAATGGGTGCGTTTGGAAGGCAACATTGCAACGATCGGAATCACAGCATTTGCTCAGAGTGAATTGGGTGATATAGTTTTCGTTGAAATCGAAACAGAGGGAGAACAACTCGATGCTGAAGAAGTTTTTGGCACCGTGGAAGCGGTAAAAACCGTTTCTGACCTCTTCATGCCTGTTGCAGGCGAAGTGATTGAAGTGAATGCTGCAATTGCTGACAACCCTGCATTGGTGAATGAAGATCCGTACGGCGAAGGTTGGATGATTAAAGTTAAGGTTGACGACCCATCGTCGGTCGCTGATCTGCTTGATGCAGCAGCTTACGAAGCCATTATCGGGTAAGCATGTTTATGCGGCATCTGATTTGGTCGCTGCTTTGGGCAGTGCTTATTCTGGTGCTGTATGTGCTCCCTGGAGATGAATTGCCGACTTATGCCGAATGGGACTTTTTAAGTCTCGATAAACTGGTCCATATGGGCTTGTTCGCGGCTATGGCCCTCTTTTTAAAGATAGGCCTGAAGCGGCAAAGCGCAATTGGCAAGGCCCGTAGCTTCGCGGGTTACATCGCGGTAGGTTTTGCCATTATTTATGGCGTGATTCTTGAGGCATTTCAATCACAGGTGGCTCCAGGACGTTACTCAGATGTGCAAGATGCCTTGGCAAATATCTTTGGAGCTATACTGGGAACTGTGATTTATCGTTTTATTTATAGGAAATAGATTCGGAGATCCCGATTTGAATTCCCTAATTTAGTCTCGAACTTAAATTTGGTCATTATGGAAGCACGTAAGAATCCGGAAGCCGATATCGAAAAACGCCGCCTTGCTTGGCGAGCGCTCGGTTTTGTGGCGTCTCTTTCGCTGATATTAGCAGCGTTGGCATGGACGTCATATGACATCAATATTGTACGGGGGTTTGATTTCGAAATGGAACTTCTCGAAGATGAAGAGATTCCAATCGATTTGATTCAACCACCACCGCCACCACCACCACCGGCGCAAACAACCATCATCGAAATCGTTGAAGATGACGAAGAGATTGAAGATGAACTTGAAGTCGAAGACATGGAGGTGAATGAAGACACCGAAATTGAGACCGTAGAGGTGGTTGAAGAGGTAGTTGAAGACGATACGCCATTCATGATCGTTGAGAACATGCCTGCTTTGGGTGATTGCAAGAAATTGCGCGGCGACGAACGCCACCAGTGCACCCAAATGGAGATCATCAAGTACGTGGCAACCAATACCAAGTACCCCACAATCGCGAAAGACGCGAACATTCAAGGTACGGTATTCGTTTATTTCGTCGTTGATAAAACCGGAACTGTAAAAGACGCCAAGGTAATGCGCGAAGTTGATCCACGCCTTGATGCAGAAGCACTGCGCGTGATTCGTTCATTGCCGAAGTTTGAGCCCGGCGAGCAACGCGGAAAACCTGTGTCTGTGCAGTATACAATTCCCGTGAAATTCGTTATCCGCGGGTAATTTGTTCGAAGATTTTCAAGAAAGGGCGGCCAAATGGCGGCCCTTTTTTTGTCTCGTTTTGCGCTCAACAGTGCCTCAGTTTAACCAAGGAGCTGTGATTTGATGCACGCACATGCAGCATCGATGCGAGCTTGCCCTTCACCCTCAATCAAGGTGTAGGGAACATCCCATGTTTGGAGTAGCGAAACATAGCGTTCAAACAGTCGCCAGCGGTCATTTGGGTTTTCGCGCAAGGGATCGTAACACCATGCCAAGTCAGGTGCGCAAAGCAAATAATGGTCAAACGGCGTTCGGCGCCTAGCCGCTTCGATTTCAAGGCTGCATTGCTTGAAGCGCTCTTCCATCCAAACTTGCATCACGGCAAATTCGCTGTCTTGAATCAAGATCGGAAGAGCCAGCTGAACACTGCGTTCATGCCAATTGAGTTGTGATTGTGTGATGTGCTCTAAGTCTTCAACCGTGTAATTGAAGACCTTGTTTTGAAGATAGAACCGCGCATATTCGGGTACATAGCTGGTTCCGAAATACGAGGCCAATGCAATGGCAAGTGATGTTTTGCCAGCACTTTCAGGACCAGTTATTCCAATTCGAAGCATCAGAACCAGTTGATTTGTTCAAAATATCCATCGATGGCCATCAACAAATACAGGGCGAAAAGTAGCGCTGCAATGGGCATCCGCCGATAGGCGTAAAGAAAAATTGCCACAGCGTCGATGATGATCCAATACAACCAATTTTCGTGCACATAGGTGACCATGAACCATGTCGCGATTAGGCTAAACACAGTTGTGAATGCATCGAGATAGGGCATGCGTGCATCGCTAAATTTTTGTAGCAAATACCCAATAACAGTGGTCGCTGCCGCCCCCGCGATGAGCCACGGAGCGTGGGTTGCAAAGCTGGCGTTCAATGGTTCAAATGCCTTGCCCCACGCTAAGAGCCCAAACACAGCCATTCCAACATAGAAGACGTGAAGTGCAGATTCGGCATAGATTTTCTTCTTCCAGCACAAGGCAGTGAAAATCGATGAGCCGATGATGGCCGCGATGAATGCCGCTTGGTAGGTTTCGCGCAGATAGAGAAGGGTGTAGGCTAGACTGAAAAGTACCGCTGTGATTTCAGCAGCACGCTCAAAGAATTTCGGGCGAGTCAAAGGCATCGGTATTGAGCAGCTTGATCACTAATACATCCGTGTCTGTCCCGCTCATGCAGGCATTTGTAGCTTGACGCAGCGTTTCAAACACGTGGTCAGATTCGCCGCAAATTATCGTTGAGGTGCCCCCTGTTTTTATCTTCAGATTGGGGTTTCCGCGTAAAACGCGGATGAACTCGATCACACGTGTTTCAAAATCTTGCGTGAGGGGGTAAAAGCTAATTTCTGCAGTTAGTACCATGTCGGATTAGGGCTCTTCTTCTTCGTCATCGAATGTGCAATTGCATGGATTCGATAGAAGTAACTCGGTTTCAGGAAGTAAGGTCCGAATGCGCTCATGTTCGTAAACACTCACCTCATTGTTAAGCAGGTCAACAAATTTGAGGTGAGTCATGCGCATCAGCGAGGTTGGATAATAGCCGATGACATTGCTCCAAAGAATGAGGCGTTCGAGGTTTTGTAGCCGGTGGATTTCATCAGGTATTCGGCTGATTTCATTGTCAGATAAATCAAGTTCGCGCAAGGATTTTAGGTTACAAAGAATCGGTGCAAACTCGGTGAGTTTATTTCGAGACACTGACAAGCGCTCAAGCTTGGTCAGCTTCGTGATTTCGGCTGGAATTTCTTTGATTTTATTGCGGTCGAGCACCAGTTCGCGCAGTTCAGTAAGCTGAAAGACTTCAGGTGGGATTCGTTTGAGGCGTTGGCGAACTAAGTGGAGGCGGTACACGGGGGTTTCGGCCGCAAGTGCGGCTTCGATGGATGTGTAAATGCGGCTACTGTCGCTGCGAACTAAAGCGTTCGTGGCAACACCCTCATCTGCTTTGAGGGTGAAGAACACTGTAAAAAACGCAAGAGTTATCAGCAGTTGTTTCATGAAAGCAATTCTAAAACAGCGAAACGGTCGGCTTGCAGTTGCGCGGTGAGTTCATCGCGGTTCGTAAACTTAGCTTCATCTCTGATACGTTGAACAAATTCAATGTGAATTGTTTCGCCGTAAAACTCGCCTTGTTTCCCAACTAAATGCACTTCAATACGCAACTCGCCACTCCCACTTACGGTAGGTCGCACACCGATGTTCAACATGCCAGGAAATTTTTGGTTCGCATGGTAAACATAAACAGCATACACTCCCTCAGCGGGAATCAGTTTCAAAGGGTTTGCCACCCGCAGGTTTGCGGTTGGAAAACCGAGCAAGCGACCTATCCCATCTCCTTGCATAACGACACCAGCAAGCGGATAGTTGTATCCGAGGTATTGATTTGCTGTTAAAATATCACCTGTTGCCAGGGCATTTCTGATTTTCGTGCTGCTCACATTCACCGCAGATACCATGTGCGCAGGGATTTCTTCAACCCCAAAGCCAAATTCGAGCGCAAATTTTTGAAGCATCGTAAAATCACCTTCCCGTTGGTAGCCAAAATGATGATCGTACCCGACCACCATGCGGTTTACGTGGATGCCATCGACCAAAAGTTGCTTCACGTATTCGTAAGCACTGAGTTGAGCAAAGGCCGCGGTAAAAGGGTGGATGATCAGATGCTGCACCCCCGCTTGCTGCAGCTGTTCAATTTGCTCTGCTCGGTCGTTGAGCAAACGCAAACTTTGATCATGCGGGGCGAGCACTGTGCGCGGATGCGGGTCGAAGGTGAGCAACACACTTTCTCCCCCTACCTCCTGTGCCATTTCGTTGAGCCGATCGATGATCGTGCGGTGGCCTTGATGTACGCCGTCAAATGTACCCGTGGTCACTACGGAGCGGGTAACCGAGGGGAATTCACAGACGTGGTTGTAAATTTTCAAGCGCAATCACTGACAATGGTGTACAAAGATAGCCCATTTGATAGGGTGTGTAAGGCAATTGCAAGCTTCTGTTCACTTTTTTTGCACAGACGTTGTATACCCGCCCTATACAGCGTACTTTTGCACCGAATTTCAGTCCCTAATTAATTCCGTCGGTTATGACGCAAAATATTGGAAAAGTTTCTCAGGTTATCGGTCCAGTGGTTGACGTTACGTTCATCACGGGTGAAACCTTACCCAACATTCTCGATGCATTGGTAATCACACGTGATAACGGTGAGCAATTGGTGTTGGAGTGCCAGCAGCACATTGGTGAAGATACCGTTCGTACAATTTCGATGGACTCTACAGAGGGTCTTCGTCGGGGTATGAATGTTGTCTCTACAGGTCAGGCGATTACGATGCCCGTTGGTGATCAAATCAAAGGACGCCTGTTCAATGTCGTTGGTACAGCAATTGACGGAATTCAAGCCGTTGATCAAACCAACGGTGCGTCGATTCACCGCTCAGCACCGCGCTTTGAAGACCTTTCGACAGCGACAGAGGTGTTGTTCACCGGTATTAAAGTAATCGATTTGATTGAACCTTACGCCAAAGGTGGTAAGATTGGATTGTTCGGTGGAGCTGGTGTAGGCAAAACCGTATTGATTCAAGAATTGATCAATAACATCGCGAAAGGCTACGATGGTTTCTCGGTGTTTGCCGGTGTTGGTGAGCGTACACGTGAAGGAAATGACTTGCTTCGTGAGATGATTGAATCAGGCATTGTACGCTACGGCGATGCATTCTTGCATTCAATGGAATCTGGAGGCTGGGATTTGAGTAAAGTAGATTTGACAGCTTTGGCTGAATCGAAAGCGACCTTCGTTTTCGGTCAAATGAATGAGCCTCCAGGTGCGCGTGCGCGTGTTGCATTGTCTGGTCTTACCGTTGCGGAGTACTTCCGTGATGGGGATGAGCAATCAGGCGGACGAGACATTCTATTTTTTATCGATAACATTTTCCGATTTACACAAGCAGGTTCTGAAGTATCAGCACTCTTAGGTCGTATGCCTTCAGCGGTAGGTTACCAACCAACCTTGGCAACGGAAATGGGTGCCATGCAAGAACGCATTACCTCAACCAAGCGTGGTTCGATTACTTCGGTACAGGCCGTGTACGTTCCTGCAGATGACTTGACTGACCCTGCGCCTGCGACAACCTTTGCCCACCTTGATGCAACCACCGTACTTTCACGTAAGATTTCTGAGCTTGGAATTTACCCGGCGGTTGATCCACTCGACTCGACTTCGCGAATTTTGAACGTTGAAACGGTAGGTGAAGAGCACTACGGGTGCGCGCAACGCGTGAAAGAAATCTTACAGCGTTACAAAGAGTTGCAAGATATCATCGCGATTTTGGGTATGGACGAGCTTTCTGAAGAAGATAAGCTGGCCGTACACCGCGCGCGCCGTGTTCAGCGTTTCTTGTCGCAACCCTTCCACGTAGCTGAGCAGTTTACTGGTTTGAAAGGTGTAATGGTTCCGATTGAAGAAACCATTAAAGGATTTAACATGATCCTTGATGGGTCAATGGATAAGTACCCTGAAGCAGCTTTCAACTTGAAAGGTTCTATTGAAGAAGTGATTGAAGCGGGCGAGAAAATGCTTGCTGAAACTGCAAAATAATCGATCATGACCGTAGTCATTCTTTCGCCAGAGGCGAGCTTGTTTAAGGGAGAAGCTTCGTATGTCGGACTTCCTGGAGCCGATGGTAGCTTGGGTATATTGAATAATCACGCACCTTTGATTACGACCCTAAAGGCCGGAGAGGTTGTGGTACGCACGCCCCAAGGTGATCAGAAGTTTATGGTGAAGGGAGGTTCTGTAGAGGTTCTCAATAACCAAGTAACAATCTTAGCAGAGTAAGTACTGCCTACGCATGATTAAGAAATTGAACGGCCTGTGCGCACAGGCCGTTTTTTTATGCGCTGATTTTCTTGCCGAAGGTGACTAAATATTACCATGATTGCACCCATGTACATGGGGATTAAAGGGATTTTGAACCGCACGAGCGCACCGAAATTGGAGGTCGTTACCCCAATCATGAAGGCAAAAAGAATTGAGAAAACAAGGCTGTATACAATCAACGGGTAGCTTGTCGCCAATTGCCAAAGTACCTTGGGCTTGAACGTCACCAAAATGTAGAGGCTCAAGAGCAAAATGAAGAAGTTCTCAAGCCCCGAGAGTAACATCACCACATTCCGCGATTCCCAAACAAAGGGCCGATATAACCCCGCGATGACTGCAAGAGGAAACTTTTGAATCACACTCAGCGGTGTCGCTTCCATTTGGCCGATGTCGAAACTGGCGCCATCGTAATATTCTTGCTTTAGGTCGTTTTGAATAACTACAGCTGTTTGCAACGCCTTGTCTGGAGAAAATCGGCCTAAGCTATCGCCCATTCCCGTTAGCAGGAAATAGCTGCCAAAGGTGATGATTGCGTAAATGAGGGGTACGAGCACATACCTGAAGTAGGTGTTTTTTATACCCTGGATACGCTTGTAGAAGAACCAAACCAAAGTGCCAGGGAATAAGATAAGCAAGATGTATGGCTTGATGGCCAGAATAATGAAGCCGCTTAAGAGCATCACCATGATGTTGGTAGAGCGCTTATTTCGGGTGATCAAGCCGTTGGTGGCTACAACAAAATAGCACGTAGCTGCCAGCGTAAAGCTGTCTTTGAGCATGCCTGACCCCCAGAAAACGACGGAGGGCATGAAAAGAATGCCAATTGCGAGGTTGCGGTGAAAATCGGGAAAGTAACTCACAAACATTCGATACAGCCGCCATAAACCGCCATAGGTCACGAGTGCAATGAAGAGGGTTGCAATAAGATAACTCTTTCCGGCAGCGAGAATGAAGGGTATGCATAGCTTAATTACCGTCCTTGTTTTGTCATCGAAAAACATGTATCCCATCGGCGAGCCTGTGCTCGAAGTAAACAAACTCTTGATTTCGATGGTTCCTCCGCCCGTTAGGGCGAGAAAAAAACGCGAGGGATCTTCAAAAAGCAAGTTGACAAAGGCTAGTGTGCACTCATAATAGCTCGTAGTGTCGCCTCCTTTGTAGTACAAAATGTAAATTAAGGCGAACATCATTCCGCCGATAAGCTTAATCCATAAACCAGGTAAGAAATACCGCCAACTTACATCCGTCCGCAAACGTTTTCGAACGAGCTGTGCACTGAAAATGGAGAGCACGATGAACAGGCAGAATATTGCCGGATACTCCCAAATTTCAACTGGAATTTTTCCGTAGGTGAATGTTGGTATGTACATCAGACGTGGTGATAGGGCTCGCCTTTCAAGATGGTATGTGCCCGGTAAATTTGTTCCAATGCAAAAATGCGAACCAAACGGTGCGGAAAGGTCATTTTTGACAAAGAAACTTTCCCTTGGGCACGATCGATGAGCTGTTGGTCGAAGCCGTATGGTCCGCCAATGAGGAATACAAGGTTTTTTGTGCCCGCGTTGCGCAATCGTCCGAAAAGCTCAGCAAAGTCTTCACTTGAGTAGTGGGTTCCTGCTTCATCAAGCAAAAGCAAATGATCAGTGGGCTGAATATACTTAGCCACGCGCAAGGCTTCTTCTTTTTTTATCAATGTGGCGTCAGGTTTTTTAGCCTTCACCTTCACATCCTCAGTCTCCGTGTACTGGAAAGGGCAATAATGTTTCATGCGCTGCTCATACGTGCGCATGCCTTCTTGAAGCCAGGCTTCATTGGTTTTTCCGATGGCAAGAAGAGTAACTTTCATGAATTGTGGCGCTGCTTTCAAAGAAACAACTTTTTCAGGTGCAGGCCTATGCTTTTCCTTGAAAAGGAAGTGGCTTTCGGCATGATTCTTGCTAATTTATGCTGATGCAAAATCGCTGTTTTGTCTGTCGTGAAATTGAGGGGAAACACTTAACTTTCACCTGCCGAATGAAACTGGCGTGATAATTGCACAAACGAATAAAAAATACAGCCATGCGTTTATTAACCACCTTGGGTCTTTTTATTTTGAGTTTCACGTTGCTGGCGCAAGACGATATTACGCCTGCGGTTTCTGATGCCTTGGCAAAAGGGAATGCAGCGGCGCTTACCCGATACTTCGTGTCTTCTGTCGACTTGACCATTTTGGAAGACGAAGACATGTACCCCAAAGATCAAGTGGTTCAGAAATTGAGCCAGTTCTTTCAACGCAATAAGCCCTCTGCATTTGAGGTCAAGCATAAAGGAACGAGCAAGTTAGACGATCATTACCGCATTGGTGACCTCACTACTTCAACCGGCGTTTACCGCGTCACCTTTTTCATGCGAAAAGGGAGTGCAGGTATGGAAATCAAGCAGTTGAGAATCGAGCGTTACGAATAAATATGTTGAGGAAAGCCCTGCTGAGCGGGGCTTTTTTAATTCACTTATTTTTGGGCTATGAATCAAGAACAAGAACTTGACGAATTCATTCGTCGCGCATTGCTTGAAGACATTGGTGAGGGCGACCACTCGTCGTTGGCATGTATTCCAGAGGATGCTGAACGCAAGGCGCGTTTGTTGGTGAAGGAATCAGGTGTTTTGGCTGGGGTCGATATTGCCTTGCGTGTTTTTAAACACGTTGATCCGTCGTTGACCGTGCAGGTTTACATCACCGATGGCACCGAAGTGAAACCTGGCGACGTGGCCTTTATTGTTTCAGGTAAGGCCCGCTCGATTTTAGGCGCTGAGCGCATTGTGCTCAACCTCATGCAACGCATGAGCGGCATAGCTTCACGCACACGCAGTGTTGTGAACACCATCGCAGGCACGGGCGCTCACATTCTCGATACCCGTAAAACAACCCCTGGCTTACGCTACATTGAAAAATTGGCGGTGCGTATTGGTGGCGGAATGAATCATCGCTTTGGCTTGTACGATATGATTATGCTGAAAGATAACCACATCGACTATGCTGGGGGCATTGCGCCCGCCATGGCGCGTGTGCGGTCGTACATGAATGCGAGAGCCTTGAACCTGCCGGTGGAAGTGGAAGTTCGCAACCTGGATGAGCTCAAAGAGGCGCTCAAAGAAGTGGGCGTAACCCGCATCATGCTCGATAACTTCAAGCCTGATGCACTGCGCGAAGCCGTCAAGTTTGTCGACGGCCGGGTAGAAACCGAAGCCAGCGGCGGAATTACCCCCGAAGATGTTCGCGGCTATGCAGAAACTGGGGTAACCTATATCTCAATGGGTGCGCTCACACACAGTGTGCGAAGCCTCGATTTAAGCCTGAAAGCAATCAGTGAATGAACCGAATTGAGAAGTTGCAATTTCGTTTAAGGCGCTTAAGAACGGTGCGTCTGATTCGGTTGTTTACCATGAAACTTCGTCCGTGGGGCTTTGAAGGACTAAGCCTCTATTCGGTGGCCACCTTCTTTTTTGAAGGGTTACAAAAAGGAGCCCTTACTACCCGCGCAGCTGCCATATCGTTTCGCTTTTTTCTAGCGATTTTTCCGGTACTCATCATGCTCCTATCGCTCATCCCGGTAATTCCGATTGCAGACTTCCAAGACGATTTGTTCGCGAGTATTCGCGACTTTTTTCCAGGTGATACCTTTTCTTTGGTTGAAGAAACAGTAGCCGACTTGATCAACAAAAGCCACAATACGCTTTTTTCAATCGGTTTTGTGTTGTCGGTGTTTTATGCTAGCAGCAGCGTGAATGCCGTGTTGCAAGGCTTCAATGAGTCATACAACATCAGCGACAAGGGCAATGTGGTCATTATTCGACTTATTTCAGTGCTCATGGTGCTGATTTTGAGTATTTTCATCTTTGTAGCGGTGATTTTGATCATTTTCAGTGGGGTAACTTTTGAATGGCTTGTGGCCAAAGGAATCGTGTCAAACGACGATGTGATTTTGCTGGAGTTCGCCAAATGGGTGATCTCGTTGCTTTTGATTTACGCGTCGATAACCATTTTATACAACGTTGGTGATTTCGAGCATCGCCGCTGGAAAACCTTTTCTGCCGGGGCTACATTGACAACCTTGCTCCTAATTATTACCTCGATCGGCTTCGCCTGGTTCGTCAACAACTTCGCATCGTACAATAAACTCTACGGATCGTTGGGGACCTTCTTGCTCTTGATGATTTGGGTGAATTTGAACAGCAATATCCTGTTGATCGGATTTGAACTCAACACCAGTATTTTACGTGCGAAAGTAGGGCGATTACACGGTGGCAGCGTGCTGGAGTTCACCAAAGAGGCTGATAAACTGCAAGATTGATCAGGGCTTTCTCATCAAAGCTTTGAGGTTTTTGAGGGGATGGATGCGCCATCCAACAGCGAGCATAACACATCCGATAGAGGTGCTTTTCACCAGTAAAGCTTTCAGCGGCTCGGTTGGATAGGGATGCCAAAAATATCCGAGCGAAGCGAGCAAAATTAATACGATGCTCAAGCCCAGCGCCCGCGTGTACGGGGTGATTGCGAAGTGCCGGTGAATGTGGTACACCTTGAAGAGGTTGTTGATTAAAAAGGCAATGGCCGTCGCCAAGGCCGCCCCCGTTATGCCCATGTTGAGGAAGTCAGGGTGCATGAAGAAATAGTTGGTGGCGATCGTGAGCACGATCAAGCTCAAATTCAAGCGGAAATTTAATTTGAACAGCTGCGAATAGAGCAAGATGCCGCCTGAAACGCCCGTTGCCATTTGAATCAGCTTCGATACGCCAATGTAAAACACCACCCATTTGCCACCGCTGAATTTGGCGGGTAAAAGCAGCATGATTTCATCGATCGACACCCAAATTGTAGCGAAAATAATGCCTCCGATCAAGGTTTGAATGAGGCTGCTCGACTGGTAAATTGAACGCAGTGCTGCTTTGTCGTTGCTCGCAATGGCGGCTGACGCGAGCGGATTGGCAATGGATAGCAGTGACTTTTGGGGAATCATCGCCACTGATCCGATGTAAAAGGCGAGGGTGTAAAACGCGACATCTTCAAGCGATGCGAGCAAGCCGATCATGATGATGTCGAGGTTTTGAACGAGAATTGAAGCGCCGCGATCGAGAATCGAGTACACACTAAAAACGACCAATTCACGGGTTGGCAAACCCATGGGGGTGTTGCCCCAACGGGCGATGAAGCCGCTTTTGAGCGCATGCACCAACAAGATGAATGTGGCCAGTACATAGCCCCCAACGTATGCAATGAGCAGTTGGTCAAAGCTGAGCCAGTTGAACAGGTAAGCTGCGGCGATGCCGAGGTACCACGTTTTTAGAAACGTTTCGTTGAGAAACTGAAAAACAGTGGTTTTAAGCACCGCGCTCAAATAGCCGTTGAGGGAAAAGAAGAAGGTGAGTGCAGCAGTTAAGACAAAAAGCTCGCCGCTGCGCGATTCAAGCATGCGTGCATCGTCAGGATTGACGAGGTTAAGCGGTGCCGTACCTGCCAGCAGCAAAATGAGCAAAAAGAGCAAACTGCTAAGCAATGGGATGAGGAAGAGCAGGGTTAAAAAGCGCGGCCGCGCATCGGCTTGAAGCCGAGGAAAATAGCGTACGATAGCATTTGGGATGCCCCCATGCATGAATTGCGAGAAGATCATCGCGTAGGCCGTGAGCACCTTGATGAGCCCCCAGCCCTCTTCAAAACCCTCGAAGGCTTTGGGCAATATGAGCAAGGTGTTGATGGCACCGGTGATGGTTCCAAGAACGATGGATATGGCGTTCAAACCGGCCTGTCGTGCGACGATTCCCAAATTCGTGGTGGCTATTTATTGGCGCTTCGAGCTGGTTTCGAAGGCATTGTTTGTGCTGAGTTGCTTGTACAAACTTAGCAGGATTTCAGCGGTATTCTCCCAATTCAACTTTCCGGTTGTCACAGCGTCTTTCGCCTGCCTTGCCCGCTGCATCGCTTGATCGGGATTTTGTAAGATTTCAAGGGCAACCTGTGCGAAATCGGCCGGCTGGTCGGCCTCGAATACATAACCACCGTTGCAACCTTGTACGATGCGCGCCAAGGGAGCTGACGAACTCACCAATAAGGGGGCATTCGACATCATACACTGAAAGAGTTTGTGCGGAATGGTGTTGTCGCAATGTCCGTTCGATTTGTGCGGAATGATGTTCACGTTGGCATGCTGCATCAATGCCGAAACATGATTGAATGGAACACTGCCATGGAAAAAAACCACGCCCTCTAACTGATGCAAATGAACCAAGTGCTTTAAGTGATTGATGTTATCGGCATGGCCGCTGCCGACGATGTGAAGTTTCGCATTGGAGGCTTGCGAATGCTTGATAAGGCTGGCCATTCCGATGATTGCATCGTCTAAACCGCGGTGCGGACCGATACCGCCAACATAAAGCAAATTGAAGTCTGTTTTATTGAGAATGGCGGAGGTGTCGATTGATGCCGCGGCTTGCACGACGTCGCTGAAACGCACCGATTCAGCATTCGTGACCACGGTAATTTTGTTCGGGTTAACCTTGTGTTCACGAATCAATTTAGCCTTCATTTCATCAACGACTGCGATGACGTGGTCGGCCTCATGCACCGCCTTTTTTTCAAAGCTTTGCCAGCGGTTGTAGTTGTTTACCAGCTTGTTTTTCAAGCGAATGGGCCACGATTTTCGCCAGTTGAACCAAATTTGGGTGGCCTCAGGTAAGTTCTCATGCAAATCGAGGATGACGCGTTCGTGCTTGGCCGCTTTTTTTACGGTGTTGAAGAGCGACAGGTCATGCACATGAATAATATCGTAGTGGTTTTTCTTCAGCGCAGCTTTGATCGCCAAGTAGTATTGCAGGTCGAAAAAGAAAAAACCCAAATGCGTGTCGCGAAGGGTTTTGGTGAGCTTACCTACTGAGGGGCCTGATCGAAGAATTTTGAAGTCGGTTGGCGTATAATCAGGCGCAGAATCTTTCGAGCAAAAGAGTGTAATCTCGTGGGCATGACAAAGGGCTGAGATTTCTTTTTCAACGCGGATATCGAAGGGGTATTTCCCTTCCAAAACCATCAACACCTTACTCATGGGGCAAACTTAGTTCAAAAAAACGGGCCACTTCGACCGTTAAATTGCGGCGATCAAATTTATCGATGCTGATTTGGCTGAGTTGCGCTGGCGCGGATGCATGATAGGCTGCGATGCGCGTTTTCAAAGTTTCAACATCTGTGTAGGCTACGGGGGCATCGAAACCTGATTGGATAAGTATTTCAGCTAAATCGCCGTCTTCGGGGCCGATCGCGAGTATGGGACGTTGTGCGGCCATGTATTCGAACACTTTGCCGGTGACAATGCCCTGCGCGTTCTTTGTGTTGTTGACCACCAACAAGAGCACGTGGCTTTTTTGCTGCTCCACAATCACTTCATCGTGCGGCAAGTACGGGATGTGCAGTAAGCAATCAATCAGCCCCGCGTCTTCAATGCTTTGCCGCACCGAATGATCGAGTTTTCCGACCACTTTGATGCGCAACTTCGACCGAAAAGCAGGGTCTTGCGCCAAAGCGCTGAGCGCTTGCCATAGGGCGGGCACATTGCGGGCCGGACTAAACGACCCAATGTGGGCAATGCTAAAAAAGGGGTCGGCTTCGGCCTGAACGGCCGGAAGGTCATCGCGGTCAAAACCATTGGGCACCACAAATATTTTTTCAGGAGCTATTTTCTCGCTGAATTCGCGCTTCATCGTTTCACCAACTACGAGGATGCGATCGGCCTCCTCGAGCACTGAAGTTTCGAGTCGGTGATGTTTGCGATCGGCTGCAGCCGTGAGATGAAGCTCTTCGTAGAAGTCGATGTTCGTCCACGGATCGCGAAAATCTGCAATCCAAGGGATGCCCAAATCACGGCGCAAGGCGCGGGCGATGAGGTGCATGCTGTGCGGCGGACCCGAGCTTACAATCAAGTCTACGGGGTGTGTTTTGAGGTAGGTTTTTAAGAAGCGAATGGAGGGTTTGATCCAGAACAGCCGCGCATCGGGAATGAAGAAATTGCCGCGAATGAAACGTGCCAGATGCTCTTTCCAACCGGCCTTCTTTTTTTCATTCAGAAAGCCGGTTTGAATGCGGTCGTTGGGTTTTAGTCCGACCAGTTTTTTGTACACACTGTACGGTTCTCGAATAGGCGTTTTGATGACCTCGCAGCTGATTGGGACATCCGCCAAAAGCGAAGGATCTTCGCTGGGCATTTCGGGGTTTTCGGGTGTGTAAACAACAGGCTGCCACCCGCACCCAGGGAGGTACTTCACAAATTTGAGCCAACGTTGCACCCCTGGTCCGCCTGCAGGTGGCCAGTAATAGCTGATGATCAGTACGCGCTTCGGTTTGGCTGTGTTCATTTTGATTTATTCCTCGAGTGACACCGAATAGACGTTGAATTTTGCTTTCTCGTCGTAGGGGAATGCTGTGGCTTCTTCACACAATTCGTGAATGGTTGTCTGCAACCATTCGCTGAATTCAAGTGCCATTTCAGGCGTGATTTGCACCAGCACATCTTTCTCTTTCACCGGCATGAAACCTGCGCTGAATGCGCGCGGCGACATAATGCCTGCAACCGGATAACTGCCGGGGTCTTTGCGTGACGAAATGAAGGCATATAACAAGGTTTGCAAGATTTTGGGTGACTTGCCCGCGCGCATGCTTTCTTTCCATGTGGGTTTAAACTCGAGGTCTGAAGGATTGGCCTTGCCTGTTTTGTAGTCAATAACCCGCAATTGTCCGTTAAATCGGTCGATGCGGTCAGCCGAGCCTTTGAGCACCAAGTCGTCTGTGAGCGGTTCGTTGAATTTTGCTTCAAGCGAAACGATGTGCACTTCATTGTCTTTGGCCTCATCGATGCTGAGGCTGAGCAGTTTATCGGTAATGCTTAAAGCCACTTTTCGAATGATGTAGTTCACACCATGGCGCGTCAAATGCACTTTGCGGCTGTTGTTGAGTGCCTCCTCGAGGTATTGGTCGAGTCGTTGCTTAGCTTGGAGTAGATCATCCGCCCGCAGGGCGAAACCCACAAAAGGCTCAAGAATTTTCTCAAGAATTTCGTGAACCAAGGTGCCAATGGTTGAGTGCTCCATTTCTTCTTCAATGTCTTCAAGCTCACCGAGTTGAAGCAGATAGTTGAAGAAAAATTCACGCGGATTTTCGAGCCATTTGTTGATGGCCGACGGCGATAATCCGGCCTTCAATAAGCGGCGAATTTGGGTTTGCGTAAACTCACCCGTAACAATGGGTGGCAGGGTAGGAGCATTGGCCTCATTGCGTGCAATCACGCGCAAAGCCGTGCGTTCAACAACTTGGGGGTCGAGCACCTCACAGGTTTCGAGTTGTTGAATGTAGCGGCTTTTTTCGCCTTTGTCGTGGGTATTCTCTCCGGCGTTGTACACGAGGTGTATGTCTTCTGCGCGTTGCAGTAAGCGGTAGAAATAATAGGCGTAATAGGCATCGCGCTCGCGTACCGATGGCAGCTGAAGGCCCGCGCGCAAATCAGCGGGCAAGAATGATTCGAGCGGAATGTTGCGCGGCAAGGTGCCTTCGTTGGCATTGACAATAATTACGCGTTTGAAATCGAGCGCGCGCGATTCAAGGAGGCCCATGATTTGCAAGCCGCTTAACGGTTCGCCCACCAAGTCGATTTGCAGTTGGTTGAAGAGTTTTTGGTAGATGCGTTCAAATTCACGCACTTCAGTCATTACTGGGTGTTGAGCACACAAGCGTGCGATACGTGCCGTGAGGGCAACGAGTAAATTCCACCCTTGTTGGGTTTCGAGCGCGCTGTTTTCTGCCGGTTGCGTTGCGCGCTGAAGCAGGCGGAGCGCTGCAATGATGCGTTGCGGTGTGCGGTCGCGCAAGGTGTCGTACAGGGCTTCAATGAACTGTATGACTTCGTCGCTCGGTTTGGGAGATGCCGCGGCGTAGCCGAGTAAATCAGCGCGGTCGACTACGATGGCATTGCGTGCAATTACTTGTTCGGCGATGAAGCGAAAGGTGCTTCCAATGTTACCTGTATTGCCACTGATGAAGGGGTGCCGAAGAAAGGGCAGCAGCACGGCATAGCGTATTTTTCCGCTGCGATTTTCGAGCAATCGAAAGAACGCATTGGTTAAGTTGCGGTATGGTGTGTGGCTCAGCGAACGTCCCATCGTGACGTTTACTTCGGTAAATTTCTGGGGCAGGGTGGGCAGCAGTACAGGCAAAACCGCGTTATCGGGCAAAATCACGGCTGTTTGGGTGGCCTCGGCTACATCAATGGTCTCGAGCACCTGCGCAACATACTGCATTTGGGTAATGGTACCGGAGCAGCCTGCGAAGGTTATTTTTTTCGGGTGTTTTGCGAAGTGATCAGGCAACTCATCGAGCAGCTGGTCGCGTTTGTAGTCGCGCATGAAGTGACCTGCCTCGCTGCCTTTTCGGGTGACGTAATAGGCATCGGCATCCCAGCGTAGAGTAGCGAGCTTGGCTAGGGTGAGCTGTTTGATGACGCGGCGCTCGGCTTTGCTCAACGCGTTCAATCCCGCGATGTACACGTGTTCACGGCCGAGTGTTTTGAATTTTTCAATGCTCTGAATTCCCGCCTCACGTGCAATGGCGCCACCATACCATGCATTGTTTTGCGCTTGATGCTCGGCATAAAGCTGGTACAGTTGGCCAAGTTTCTTCCAGAAGTTGGAGAAATTGCGTTGAGCCAAACTCCAAGCTTCTTCGTCGTCTCCGAAACTCCAAGCTTCAATGTCTTTGAAATCGTTCAGATTCTTGAACACGGCTTCAGCCGATTGTAAATTGTGGTCAATTTCATTGAAATCAGCCAAGGCCATAGGACCCCATTGCAAAAAGGGCTCGAAGCGTGCATCCGGATCAATTCGTTCACGGAACACTTTGAAGAGGTCAAACAGGGCGTCGACGCCATCGGCGGCAGCCATGCCCGTCATGCGCGAAAGCAATTCAGACATGGTGATGATTTCAGGTAGCCATGTGGCTTCGTTGTTGAGGCGGGCGATTAAAGCGCGCTTCAAAAACAAGGCAGAGCGCCGAGCGGGCAAAACAACGAGAATCGATTTGAATGCGTTATGGTGCTTGCTTACAAGTTCGTCGGCGAGGTCTTCAAGGAAAGTGGTCACAGGCAGCTATTTGGAAATCACAATTTAAGGCCATTCCGCAAAAAAGCTACAAACTCTTTGAAACCTTGCTTTGAAGAAAACACTTTAGACATTTCTTGTGTGAGCGAGGGCTTTGCCGCTGCAGGTGGTTCGGGCGCTGGATTTTCAGTTATTCCGCCAAACAAACGATCTTGCCCGCTCACTTCAGGGGCTTCGTCGCGGGGCGCATCAATGCCACGATCGCCTAAGATTTTGTTGAGCTCATCGGCCATCATGTAGCGCTCATTGGCCTCTTTGCGGTAGCCGAGTTGCTCTTCAAGCAAGCCGAGGTTATTCAGTGAAATGGCATCTTCAGGGTCGAGTTCAATGGCTTTTTTATAGTCTTCGATTGCGCCATTGATATCGCGCAAGGCATTGCGCATGTAGGCGCGCGAAGCGTAGCGATAACCGTAATTGGGTTGCAGCAAAAGCGCCCGATCAAGTTCGCGCAAGGCTTCTTTCTTCTGTCCGAGGTTGAATAAACAAACCGCCCGGTCGTGAATGAGGTCAGGGTCGTTTGCCAGCTCAACAAAAGCACGTTCAAAAGCCTGAAGGGCTTCCGTCCATTTTCGCTCTTTTACCAAAGCGTTCGCTGTGTTCCAATCTGAATTCTGCATCTTCGTCCAAAATTACGGTATGTCAAGCAATTCTTTTCCGATCTATTGCACTTCGTTGAGTGGCCTGTCGTTTTACAAGATCGAGAGCGCTGGAGTTATGACAGAAATCCAGCTCATAGGTTCAAAGTACACCATCCATAAGTTGGAGGCGAAGATCTTGCCTGAATATACTTTAATTGCCGATTTGTTGAGCAACCATGAAGGTGCTTATCCGCCGATAGGCGAAGAAGAATACAACGCTCAATTGAACTTGTGCATTGCAACTAAACAACGAATCGGGTAGTTGTGGTAACTTCGCTGCGCATGGATGTGAAAGAACATATTTCGCTCAAAGCCTACAATACCTTCGGGGTTGATGTGCCTGCACGCTGGTTGACGGAGGTGCACAGCCCTGCTGCGGTGCAAGAGGTTGCGGCCTACCTCAGAAAGTACGAAGAAGTGCCATTGCTTGTTCTCGGTGGCGGCAGCAATATTTTGTTTCGCAAACCCGTAGATGCCTTGGTAGTGCTCAATCGCATACGGGGCATTGATTTGCTGAGTGACGACGAAGATTCGGTGCTCGTGCGTGTGGGTGCAGGTGAGGTTTGGCATGATTTCGTAGAATATTGCATCGCTAAAAACTGGGCGGGGGTTGAGAATTTGGCGCTCATACCGGGCATGGTCGGTGCTGGCCCGATGCAAAACATCGGCGCCTATGGTGTGGAGTTGGTTTCGGTTTTCGAGTTTCTTGAAGCCGTTCATTTGGCAACGGGTGAAGTGCACCGATTTAGCAAATCAGAATGCCGTTTTGGCTACCGCGAAAGCATTTTTAAGAATGAGGTGAAGGGTGAGTATGTGATCACACATGTCGCCTTTCGTTTGAATAAACAACCCAATTTCACCACGTCGTACGGTGCAATTGCGCAAGAACTAGAGCGGATGCAGGTCGCAACGTTGTCACTTCGTGCGGTGGCTGATGCGGTAATTGCCATTCGCCAAAGTAAGTTGCCTGATCCGCGCGTGCTGGGCAATGCGGGCAGCTTTTTCAAGAATCCCGTAGTTTCTACTTCGTTTTTTGAAGGGTTTTCGGCCGAATGGCCGGATGCACCCCACTATGCGGCGGCTGATGGAATCAAACTCGCCGCCGGTTGGCTCATCGAGCGCGCCGGTTGGAAGGGTTATCGCACCAACGGATGTGGCGTGCATGACCGCCAGGCCTTGGTTTTGGTGAACTTTGGTGGGGCGAGCGGACAAGAAATTTACGACTTAAGCACGCTTATTGTGAACGACGTTGAACAGCGCTTTGGGGTAACTTTGGAGCGTGAAGTCAATATTCTCTAATCATACCTTCGGGTGTACTTTTTAATTGCCATTGAAACGCATTGTTATTGTCATCGGTACGCGCCCTAACTTCATCAAGGTTACACAGTTTAAGCGGTATGCGGCAACTTTTGGGCTGGAGGTGCTGCTTGTTCACACCGGTCAGCATTTTGACCACAACATGGCAGGCGTTTTTTTTGAGCAGTTTAGGCTGCAACCCGACGTTTTTTTGAGTGTTGATGCCCGCCATGAAGGCGAGAAAAGTGGTGAAACCATTGTGGCCTTAAGCAAGGTGTTTCAAGAGCTCAAGCCTGATTTGGCCATTGCCGTTGGCGATGTGAACTCAACCTTGGCGTGTGCGGTCGCGGCGCAGAAGAGCGGTATACCTTTGGCCCATTTAGAAAGTGGGTTGCGCAGTGGTGATCGCAGCATGCCCGAAGAAATTAACCGCGTGGTCACTGATGCCATTGCCGATTATTTTTTCATCACCGAGCAAAGCGGCATCGACCATTTACTGCGTGAAGGCAAGCCGCTTGATCGCATGCATTTGGTCGGAAATACGATGATTGACACGATGGTCGCTTATGATGCCGAGATTGAAGCGTCAACGGTGTTGAACGATTTACAGCTTGAAGCGAAGCAATATGCTCTGATGACCTTTCATCGACCAGCATTGGTTGATGACGTTGAAGGATTGAAATTCTTGACAGACTTGATCACCACCTTGTCGGCATTCACCACCCTGGTGCTTCCGCTGCATCCAAGAACTCGTAAAAATTTAGAGGTTCACGGATTTGCAAATGCTTGGAAGGCGCTCCCGCAGCTGGTTGTGACCGATCCGATGGGATATTTTGAGTTTCAAAAATTGGTGCGCGATGCCCGCTGGGTCTTAACCGACAGTGGGGGTATTCAAGAAGAAACAACTTACCGCGGCGTGCCTTGTTTGACTTTGCGGCCCAACACTGAGCGACCCATTACCGTTGATTTGGGCACCAATACCTTGGTTCCCATGCAGCAAGAGCAGGTGGTTGATGCGGTGCGCAGCATTGAGCAGGGTGCTTATAAAAAGGGCATTGTTCCTCCGTTGTGGGATGGCGGCAGCACAGCGCGCTGTCTTCAGCTTATCGCGGCACTTTTGCATGCGTAATGCTGTGCAAACGCGCGTTCAACCAATTTGATAATTCTTTGGCCTGTGCTTCACGGGTATAATTGCTGAGTTCACGGCTGAAATACAACGGCTCGCTGCGTTGATATGCGCTGTAGTATGCTTCAAGTTGCGCAGTAATCGATGCTTCAGATTGGTGCACAGAGCATCCCGGTTGATGCAACAGAAGAGCCTCAAGCACGTCGCTGTCGCTCGGAGCCAAAATGATCGGTTTTCCGCTCGCGAGGTATTCGAAAATTTTGGAGGAGTACATGCCGCGCAGTGCTGTGTGTCCAGGAAAAAATAACACGCTTGCCCGCATGAGCCGTTGCAAAGCATCTTCGCGCGCCTCACGCGGATAACTCAAGTAGGTTACACCCGTGGCGTCAGCCGCTTTCTGGATTAAGCTTTTCATGGGTTCGGTGACGCCGCTGAACACCAAATCACAATTGCTTTTACCTGCGGCGAATTGTTGGTATGCACGCATGAATAAGGTGAGGTCTTGCGTGCCGTACAATGTGCCACTGTGAAGTACCGTGAAGCGCGCTGAATCGGTTTGGGGTGGCGGCATGGCTGCGGGTTCGAATCCGTTCAAAATGGTGATGCCCGGCTTGTTGAACCACGACGCCAGCACGTCGTGCAAGGGTTTGCTCACCGTGATAAAGCCCGCGGCATGCGTCATCCAGCGTTTCCAGTGCCAGAGGGTGATGCGATCGAGGATGCCACGGCGCATGTGCACAGCTGCGCCATCGAGCGCTGCATAGCGGTTGTTGAACAGGTCTCTGAAATCAATAACGAAGGGCACTTGAAATGCTTTTTGCAACTGCGCCGCATGCCGAAGGTGAAAGTGCGGACTGAATATTCCCAGTACGAGGTCGTAGTGGTTTGCTTGCAAATGCGTTTTTAAAAAGTTCCGCATGACGCGTTCATGGGGCCGTGTGTGGTAATCAATGGCTCCGATAAGGTAAGCCCACAAGGTTGCCACGGTGCGCACAAGGGGTATGCGCCAAGGCAGCGGAAGGTGGTTGTGATCGGGAACAGTGGGTAGAGGCAAGCGGTAAACCTGCGCCCCTTCGGGCTCTTTTGAAATACCCGGCCAGTCAAAGGTTACAAGGCTGACATCATGCCCCAATGTGCTCAAATACTTCACCCAAGCTGCTGCACGCTGGCTCGCTGTAACATTCAGCGGAGGGTAGTGGTATGATAATATTAAAAGACGCATGCAGGTTGTTTGACAACGGCGTCTAAGTTAGTTGAATTCGTAACTTTCGCTCATGCGTTTTGCAATTGTAATCCTTCTTTTGATATGGCCCTGCGCGATGCGCGCTCAATTGCCATTGGAGCTACCCGGGCTAGAGGTGTGGCTGCGCGCCGACAGTGCGATGGAGCTCAATGGTAACCGCGTAATGACGTGGTTTGACTTGAGCGACAATGCACGCAATTTCACCCAATCAGTGAATAATTTCAGGCCCATTCAAGTGCTCGATCAGTTGAATGGTCATGCTATTGTCACGTTCAACGGTGTCAATAATCGTTTGATATTTAATGAATTAACTACAATACGAACAGTCGTTTGGGTGCTTCGGCAAAGCGAGAATGCTGGCACCGGCCGAAGACCGGTCTTGGGACACAGCGTGACTTTTCCTTTTTTCAGGGGAGCCAATCAAAACCTATGGGATGCCGAATTCACGGCTGAGCCCGTGCGAAATGGCATCACACGGGTAGGCTTTGATGCCGTTGACGGGGTTGTTACCGCCTTACCGGCGGGATGGCAGATCTTAAACGTGGTAACTACCGCCGGCGTTGAGGCCAATCAATTGGGTCAAGATCGAAGTACAAACAATTTTTGGATGGGCGATTTTGCCGAGCTCTTGATTTTTTCAGAAGCCCTTGACGAAACCCAAATTGCCGCGCTTGAAGATTATTTGGCGAGCTATTACACCACACCGCTCAATCTGGGGCCAGATTTGGTCGTGGAGGCGGGTTTTTGTCCGACCCAGCTTGATGCGGGCGCTGGTTTCAGCAATTACCTGTGGAGCACCGGTGAAATTACCTCGAGCATTTCAGTGAACAACTCAGGCACCTATTGGGTGCAAGCACTCGATGCTTTTGGCCGATTGGTAAGTGATACCGTTCAAGTGAGCTACCCTGGAAACACGGCGCCGCCCGCAGAGAACATCGTGTGTTTGGGCGATAGCCTGCTTTGGGACACCGGACTATTAAACAACGATTACACCTTTCAGTGGTCGAACGGTAGTTTGGATTCGGCGTTGTGGATGTCTGCCGAAGGGAGCTATTTCGTGACAATCACCGATGGGTCAGGGTGCAGTTTACAAACCGAGGCTTTCGCATTGAACATCGATACCTTCAGTGAGTCGGCAACCTTGGGCGCTGATTTGGCGCTGTGTGCAGGCAATAGCATCGGTTTAGATGCCGCAGGAGCAACTGTTGTTTCGTACCTCTGGCAAGCTGAATTTACAACGCCTGATTTGCTCATCACTGAAAGTGATGCATATACCCTCGAGGCCATTAATTCGAATGGCTGCGTCGTTAACGATACCGTGAATGTTACGGTTGTTGGCGTGGCTCCTGAAGTGGTTATGCTCGTTCCTTCGGTAGTATGTGCCGAAAGTGCCCAGGTTTATATTGGTTCAGCCGCGGCTGATAGTCCGATTGCCTCATGGCTTTGGACTTTCCCTGATGGGACATCGTTGGAAGGACAACAAGTGAATTATACCGTGCCCGATTGGGGCATGGGTGAGTACCGTTTGTTGGTTACAACGGAGGCGGGTTGCAGTACTGAGGCCGTGCTGGATTTGATGGCGCATCCGGCTCCGCAAGGAGGCATTGCAGCAAGCACTGCCTGCGCAGGAAGTGAAGTTATTTTCTCAACCCAACCGAGCATCGCTGAAGGGGTGATTTTTGCAGTAGATTGGGAGTTTGTGGGCGAATCAGCGACTGGCAACGTCGTTATTTTTACGCCCGAAATGGCGGGCTTTCAACCCGTGAACCTCAGTTTGATGAGTGCGGCAGGGTGTTTCACAAACCTCACCCAGTTGATTGAGGTGAAGCCGAGCCCTACAGCAACCTATGCGGTTGAACAAACCTGTTTGGGTGAACTGACCACCTTCAATGCAGACGTCGCAAGCAATGGCGCAGGAGCGATTACCTCTTACCTGTGGTTTTTTGGTGACAACACCACCTCTACACTGCAAGCTCCACTGCACTTGTACAGCTTTGCAATCGATTACACCACACAGCTCCAAATCATGGCTTCAAATGGCTGTACGAGTACTGCTACAGCCACTGCCAGTGTGTTGCCGCTTCCGATTGCAGATTTCACGGTGGGCAATGCGTGTTTTGGCGTTCCTTACACCTTGGTCGATGCCAGCATTTCAGGTGGCGATATTGCTACGTACACATGGACTGTTCCAGGTGTGGGTAGCTTCAGTGGTGAAACAGCCGAGGTTGTTTTTTCATCGACCGGTTTTAATCCCGTCA